>JAGIAQ010000100.1 GCA_017744795.1 Niabella sp.
CTACATTCATCGGAATCCTGCGCTTAAGTAAACAACTTTGAATCAGGAGCTGTCAAAATTTTATCCCTGTAATACATCTTCTCTTTTAGATGAGTATTACGAATGCCATCGTTCTGCGTTGCAGCATGATTTACAAATACAACGAAATTGATCCCTGCAGATCTGCGGCTAAAGAGGTCTCCCGCTGGCTGCGCAGACTTTCGCAGACCAAAGAAGTGTAATCCGCGCCGCGCCAATAGCGCGGGTCTGCGTAAATCCGCGGGCCAAAAATTTAGTCATCCCTATTCTGAGAATTTGTTTCCGTAACAAGTTCTGCTACATCTAACCTGCCCCAAAGCAAGATTCAATATTTAATATTTTTCATTCAACATCAAAATACTCCGGCCCTGGGCGTCAGGTGGGCATCACAAAGAGGAACGCCGTTCCCCTTCCCCGCTCACTCACCACTTCAATAGCGGCCTGATGCAGCTCCAGTATCTTTTTCACGATCGCCAACCCTATCCCCATTCCTTTTTTGGGTGCTGTTGTTTTGTCGAACTGCTTGTAGCGTTCAAAGATATAAGCCTGATCCTCGGGCGCGATTCCGATCCCGGTATCCACTACCTCCACTTTTACGCCGCCTGCCACTGCCGATAAAATGATGCGGATACTGCCGCCGTCCGGGGTAAATTTAAACGCATTGTCCAGCAGGTTTTGAAACACCCGCTCCGTCAATGCGATATCCGCGAAAACACGCGGCAGACTGTGGTTCGCTTCCAGGTGCAGACCAATAAAGCGTTCTGCCGCTTTCAATTGATAGGCCATCAAAATATCTGATACCAGTTCATTGATCAGGAATGGTTCTTTTTCCGGCACTACAAGATTGGCCTCCAGCTTTGCATACTGAAAAAGCTGGTCTACCAGTGCCGATAGTTTTTGGGCGCTGGCATGAATCACCGACAGGTAACGTTTCCTGTCGGTTTCGGGAAGCACATCTCTTTTCATCATCAGGGTTTCGATATAACCCCGCATAATAGACAGTGGCGTACGCAGGTCGTGCGATACGTTCGCAATCAGCTCCTGCCTGAATTTATCAGTAGCTGTTATCTTATCAAAATTGCTAACGATAACATCTGCCATTTCATTAAAGGTAGCCGTAAGCATCCCCAGCTCGCCTTTGGCCTCCCCTTCAATGCGGGCTGAATAATCGCCCTCCTTAAAACGCCGTACTACCGCGGCCGTTTTGCGGATGCTGCCCGTTATAAGAAAAAAAGTAACCAATCCCACCACCAATGCTACTGCAAGGGCGGCAAAAAAAATCGCAGCACCCAGGCGAAAATAGAGATGATTGTTTACAGCAGCCAGTACCTCCCGCTGTTTTTCACTGGCAAGCACCGCATAAACATAACCCGAGAGCTGTCCGTTTTCGTTTATAGGCGCCACAGAAAAGATCGCAGGTTCTCCCGGTTGTTTGGGATTATCGCCCATGGGGCGTTCATCACTTTTCGAAGTCAGCCATTTTTTTACAATTCCTATATTTACCTGACGGATCTGCACCGTAGTATCGGGTACTACATAGTCCGTAATATTGCCCGCGGTATCCAACAGATACACTTCAACACTTGGATTGGCTACCATTGTAGAATGGATGATATCATGCGTAACGGCCGTATCCGGCTTCCCATTCCGGATCGGCTGCGTAAAAGTGGCCAGGTGTTGCGCAATATCTCCGTATAATTGCTGGTGCGCCGCAGTATAATAGGATCGGGAAAAGCGGGATGCAATAAATATAAATACCAATCCAAGCACCACCAGCACGGTCGTAAATACCACTGCGATCTTCCAGAACAGCAAATTACCTTTGATGGATTTTCCTTTTATCATTATAATTCTTCATTAAACCGGTACCCGATGCCCCAGGTGGTTAAAATATATTTCGGAACAGAAAGATCGGCTTCTATTTTGCCCCGCAGCCGGTTGATGTGGCTGTTTACCGTATGCTCATAGCCTTCAAAATCGTAACCCCATACAAGGTTCAGCAAACGTTTGCGACTATAACTTTTACCCGGATTGGCGGCCAGCAGTGCCAGCAATTCAAATTCTTTTGGCGATAGCTCTACCCGGGTGTTGTTTAATGTAATCTTTCGTTTATCGAGGTCTATTTCCAATCCGTCATACTGCAGCAGGGCGGGCAGGGCACTGTTTGGTTCGGGCTCTTCATTTCTTCTGAAGATCACTTTTACCCGCGCAATAAACTCCCGCACACTAAAGGGTTTGGTCAGATAATCATCGGCCCCGGTCTCGAGCCCCATCACCTTATCAATTTCCTCCGACCGGGCCGTCAGCATCAGGATGGGGGTATGCCGGTCCGTCTGGCGGAGCTTCCGGCATATTTCCATGCCGTTGAGGCCCGGCAGCATCAGATCCAGGATGATCAGTTCATAGCGGGTTTGCATTGCCTCCTGCAATCCCTCCTGTCCGTTCATTAGGGCGGTTACGGCACAGCCCAGGTCGCCTAAGTGAATACTAAGCAACTCGATGATCTCCGGATCATCTTCTATGATGAGCACCTTTTGCATATTGTTTTATTGCGGAATACAAATTTCAGAAAAAAACAACGCAAAAAGCGGTTGTGATACTTTTGTTATAACTCCGTTATGCCTTTGGGATCTTGTTGCAGTTCTTTTGTAGTCTAAAATTAATCAGACATGAACAAGAACATTATCCGATCCATCGCCGCCCTCTCCATAGCGGCATTTATGGCATCCTGCAACAAAGGCACTAACATACCGGAACCGCAGCCGACCACTATCAGCATTGAAAATGTATTAGACAGTAAACCGCTGGTAGAATCCGGCACTTTTAAAGGCAGCGGCACGCCCCCGGTGATCCTGCCCGGACAGTCCGTATCCTTTTCATTTTATGCGGCCAAAAATCAGCGGCTGACTTTTGCAACCATGTACGGGTGGAGCAACGACCTGTTCTTTGCCCCCGCAAACCCGGGCATCACCCTGTACAATGCTGATGGAAGCCCGGTTACCGGTGATGTGTCTGCACAAATAAAACTTTGGGACAACGGCACCCGCATGAACCAGGCACCTGGCGCCGCTGTAATGCATCCGGGCACTCCGGAAACAACGCCCCAAAATATTAAGGAAGTAAACGGTATGGACAATTATGGGAACAGCTACCTGCCCGCATCAAAACTGATGCAGGCTTCTCTGAGTTATGACGGAAATTCTCAATTTACCATCACGATAAAAAACACATCCGGAGGTACAGCCAATGAAACGCCTTTTAGTCCGGGCGTTTGGGCCATCTCTTATGTAGCCGGCGGCAACCTGTTGTTACCGGAGCCCATTTATTCCGTTGGCAAGCCCTCCATGAACGGGCTTACCAATATTGCGGAGATGGGCGACATCACCATGTTAAACAATTATCTGAATCAGCAAACCGGAATTTTCACCCCGCTATCTCCGGTTTTGGTGGTAGTATATAAGGGAGGGATGAATCCTTTTTATAAGACAGGGGAACTGGACCGTGGAGAAGGCTTGACTGCGCTGGCTCAAAAAGGGAACGCCGATATTCTTGCCGCAGCATTGAAAACCCAAGCGGGTGTAAAAAGCGTATTTGTGCTGAAAGATGCAGTGAACACGGTTTTGCTGCCACGGATCAATGGGGCCGCAGGCGGTAAAGTAACACAGCAGCTGTCCGTATTACCCGGCGACCGTATCGCCATTGCAACCATGTATGGTTTTTCCAACGACTGGTTTTTCGCTACAACGGGAAATGATATTAACGGCATGCAGAAAGGCGATCTGTCTGCATCTATTGGCTTGTTTGACGATGGCACTGCTGTGAATCAGTATCCTGGTGCCGGTGTAACACAGGCCAACCTGGCGGGCACCCCCTTGCAGGAAAGCAAACCCATCGCGGCCGTGCCCAATCCCAATCAATATAATACCTTACCGCCGGTCAGCGGAATGATTAAAGTAACTTTGCAATAGCAACAATTAGAATTCAAAAGATACAACCACATAGGTACATGGGATCCACTGTTATTCAGGAAAATGCAGATAGACGATTCCATGTACCATGTGGTTAAGCATCGACATTTGAGATCCGGCCATCGGGTTCTCTATAAATAAACAACGATGAATAGTAAAAACATTTTACAACCGGGCGCAATCATCAATTGCATACTGTTCCTGCTGTTATCAACCGCCCTCCCCTCCTGCGGGCAACAGCCGGCGGAGGTGCAGCATTCAAAAACCTTTGCTGAAATGACGGGCAGGAAAGAGCTGCCCACAGCCGGTAAAACAACAGACACTGCCACCTTTGCGGCCGGATGCTTCTGGTGCGTTGAAGAACAATTCAGGCAACTCGACGGAGTGCTGCACGTTACATCGGGCTTTACCGGCGGGCATGTGGCCAACCCCGATTACGAGTTGGTATGCACCGGTACTACCGGCCATGCCGAAGCCTGTAATATCATTTACGATCCGAAAAAGATCTCCTACGATGCCCTTTTAGCAGCTTTCTTTGTAGCCCACGACCCTACCCAGCGCAACCGCCAGGGAAACGATGTGGGCACGCAATATCGTTCGGCCATTTTTTATCACAATGAAATGCAGCGAAAGCTGGCAACCTATTATATTAAGCGACTGAACGAAGAAAAAGTATACCCCGCTCCCATCGTTACAGAAGTCAGTCCTGCTTCTGCTTTTTACAAGGCCGAAGACTATCACCAGAACTACTATGCAAATAATAAAGACCAGCCTTATTGCCGGATGGTGATAAAGCCGGAGCGGGACAAATTCCGAGCCGTTTTTAAAGACCGGCTGAAACAATAAATAAATCAATAAAAACAGTTGATATGAAAACAATAATGTTCCCCTTGTTTTTGATACTGCTGCTCTGCTATGGCTGCAATGCTCAACCCGGCAACGGTTCGCAACACAAGGCGAACCCGTATTATTCGCGCACGGATACCACTCATTTACACGTAAGCAATAAAGAATGGAAAAAAATTCTTGGCCCCAAACTGTATGCCGTGGCAAGGGAGCAGGCTACTGAAATGGCATTTACCGGCAAATATTGGAATAGTGATACCCGGGGAACGTACTATTGCGCCGTTTGCGGAAATAAATTGTTCCGTTCAGACGCCAAATTTTCCAGTACCTGCGGCTGGCCCAGCTTTTTTGAAACAGTGCGGCCCAACAGCGTATTGTATAAAGAGGATGATTCGTACAACATGCACCGCATTGAGGTAGAATGTGCGCGCTGCAATGCGCACCTGGGTCATATTTTTGACGACGGCCCGCCACCTACACATAAACGGTATTGCATGAATTCCATTTCGCTGGATTTTGAGCCGGATAAATAAAGGGGCTTAACCGCCTTGCCGGCTCAAAAAATACTTTTTAGTCGGCCCCGCAGAAAAAGGAGCACCAGATAGCTCATTCGTGCATTCTGTACAACTAAATCGTTTAGACTAATTTTAAACCACATAGATACAATAGAAATCATAGCATTTAAGGCAACATAGGTTCCCCGCCGTGGCGGAGAACCTTGCTAATGTGCTTTTATGTTTCCTTGTATCTGTAAAGTTCTATGTGCCTATGTGGTTAAAACAATTCCGTTGTATCCTTAAATCATGCTGCAACCCAGAACGATGGAACTGTGTCCGCCTCCGGAGGATTTGTGGCAGTTTTTCTCAATCCTTTAATGGTTTTAATATTGTAATTACTTACCGTCAGTTTCAAAATGCGTACCTTTTGGCCCCTGTAAAAAAAAAGGAAGGTCACATAATGATAATACAAAACAGCACCCTTAAAGATATTGATGAAATTTTCAGATTTTATAAACTCGCTACCGATTTTCAAAAAACAAAATTTTCCGTTCACTGGCCCGAATTCGAAAGAAGCCTTGTGGCAACCGAAATTGCTGAAAACAGGCAATGGAAAATAGTGATTGAGGGCACAATCGCCTGCATCTGGGCCACAACCTTTACTGATCCGCAGATCTGGGAAGAACGCAATGCAGATCCCGCAGTGTATATCCACCGGATAGCGACGAATCCTGACTTCAGAGGAAATAACCTTGTGGGGCAAATTGTGGAATGGGCAAAGCAATATGCGTTAGCAAACAAAAAGAAATTTATCCGCATGGATACGGTTGGTGACAATCCGGGGTTGATTGCTTATTACACCCAATCCGGTTTTGACTTTTTGGGATTATCAAAGCTCAAAAATACAGACGGGCTCCCGGCGCACTATCACAATGCAACGGTAAGTTTGTTTCAACTGGAAATTATTGCTGCTTAAGGATCTTCAGGCGGTGGTTTTGCCCCCATTTGTTCATGGCCTCCAGCACTTCTTTCAACGTTTCACTGTAAGGTGTCATTGCATAAAGTACCGTAACCGGTTTGGTATCACAAACCGTACGGCTCACCAGTCCGTTCATTTCCAGTTCCTGCAGTTCTTTCGACAGGATGCGGGGCGATATGCCTGCTTCTTTTGCCAGCGCGTTAAACGTACGCGGGCCACTCATTAAAATGGAAGACAACACCAGCTTCCATTTGCCGCCCACCACGTCCAGCGTATCACGGATGGCCAGCTTTGAGATCTTACAGGTTTCAGCTTTTCGCATCAACTATTCTTTTTGTAACTACTATCCTTTTTGTAATAAGTAACAAAGATATAGTAATTAACTGGAACTTTGTGGCAGATTAAAAAACAAAGAGCATGTCACAAAAAACAATCAACATTACCGGATGGGTATTAACCATCATTTTAGGGCTTTTATTTATAATGAGCGCGTCGACTAAGTTTATACAAAACGCGGCTGTATTACAGCAGGCGGCCGCTATGGGATTCTCGCCCGGAACTTATCTGGCAATCGGGGTCGTTGAGATCGCATCCCTTATTCTTTTTCTTATCCCAAGAACTGCCGTCATTGGAGCGCTGTTGCTGGTAGCCTATATGGGCGGTGCCATTGCCACCCATGTGCAGCATCAGCTATCTGCGGCAATGCCTATCGCTATAGAAGTGCTATTATGGATTACGATCGCCATCCGCTTCCCACAGGTACGGCAGCAGTTGTTACTGCAATCAAAATAGAAACAAATTAACGGGGAAATGATTTTTGGGGCGTTCCCCGTTATGGGCGGCGCGCGCTGGTTGTTCAATAAAATACTTTATTTGCCCATCCCGGGGCCGGGTTTTCCGCTATATCTTTTGCGCCGCCCGGCCCTGCGCTCAGCCCGCCCGCGGGGCCGCACAAAAGGATGCCGCTGCAACCCCTAACGCAATGATCCGTGTTCTGAAATCCTTCGATGAAACGAATAAATAGTATTGGTTTTTGCAAGCCACAAAGCCCCGGTTGATGGCACATGAGCCACCGGCCAAATGCTTTTAAAAACAATACAACGTATCCTATTCCGGAGCCCACCTCCAAATCCCTGCAGTTAACCGCCGGTCAGATTTTACGGCCCTTGCCAAGGTAAACACTTCTTTCAACAGGAAAAGGTTTTTCCATACATACCCCGCTTGCCGGCAGCAACTATTATTTTCAAAATATTTTGATCAATAAGCGTTGCTGAAACAACAAGAGCTTAATCATTGTGGCAACATCAATCTTTAAATTGTCCGTTTCCTGAAATGACCTAAGAGCGCTATCCTGCCTCGTTGTGAACCGCGAACAGAAAAAGAGACAAATTGATCTTATCTGAGACAAATACGCATGCCCCAATGCGCATTTGCAGAAAAACTGCAATAACTATTAAAGTATATTTACATTTCATCTTCATCAACTTTCCGTCATCAAAAGTGCAACTTAGAATTATCATCTTTTTGCTTTTCTGCTGCTTTTTTAAAAACGCAACTGCTCTGCGTTATTTTGATCATTATACAACTGGAAACGGTTCGGGCAGTGCGACCACAACCAGCATTTTACAAGACGAAAAGGAGGTTTTATGGATTAACAAACTGAACGGACGGAAGCATTATTCCCTTTCCTGCACGGTCATTGAAAAGTATTTATCGGATCAGGAGAGCAATTCACCCGAAGAAGCGGGCTCCGGGCTGGCTATGGCCCGGTCGATCGCCGAACTGCGCAAAGGTTCACTTATCCCTGGTATAGCTGCAATGCACAATATTCTTACTTTACCAATAAATAAAGAACGGCTGCTAATTTATAAAAACGTACAAGATGAATAGAGCCACCATACTAATTGTTGACGACAATGAAGATATCATTTGCTTCCTGACGAAAGACCTGGGAGCGATCTACAACATTCTTCCGGCAATGAACGGTGAAGCCGCGCTCGAAAAACTACAGACACATTCTGTTCAGCTGATCATAAGCGATGTAATGATGCCAAAGATGGACGGCCTGGAGTTTTGCGCGAAAGTAAAATCGAGCCTGGAATTCAGTCATATCCCCGTCATCCTGCTTACGGCAAAGAATACGCTGCAATCTAAAATTGAGGGGCTGAAGAACGGTGCAGATGCTTATATCGAAAAACCCTTTTCTCCCGATCATTTAGAAGCCCAGATCTTCAGCCTGTTGCAAAACCGGGCAAAGATAAAGGAGCACTATGCCAAACTGCCTTTGGTTCAGTTGGCAAGTATCGCCCCCACGGAGGCAGATGAGATCTTTTTAAATAAATTACAGGCAGTGATCGAACAGCACATAGCCGATCCTGCCTTAAACGTAGATAACCTGGCAACGGCCTTAAACATGAGCCGCCCGGTGTTTTACCTGTCAGAAAAATAAAAGCAATATCAGATCTTTCGCCCTACGAAATGATCAATCTTACCCGGTTGAAAAAAGCCGCCAAATTATTACAAACATCGAATGCCAGTATCGGAGAGATCGGTACCCTTGTGGGCTATGCTTCCTCTGCACATTTTAGCCGGAACTTTAAGAGACAATTTGGGATCACCCCGTCAGAATACGCGCAGGGGAAATAGAACAGGTTTATTTTTTAATCATCAAGAAAACACGAAGGCGCCCGTTAAAACAGGCGCCTTCTTTTGCTTTTATTAAACCAAAATAGCGATACGCTACAATGGAATTGTAGCGCAAACATACATGTTTTGTTTTCCCATTTTTAGCACCTGCGGGGCTTCCGGCGAAAAAGAGATAAACCGGCAGTTATTGAGACGAAAACGCAAATCCTGTTGGTCTCCATGCCCAAAAGCCATTGTATCTATGGAATTTAAAAGCCCAAAACCAATAGAACGCCCTTGCCCTTTCGTCTCAGAAAAAACCATTTTGTATCTTTTCTTTACGAAGAACCAGATTGAAGCGACGGATGGCCGGATTGAAATAAAAAGCGGGATCAATAAAGGCACTGCATTTAAGGTGTATTTTAAATCAACAAGCAAAAAAGCTAATAAGACCTCATCACTATTCTGCCGCCTTCGTCTTAATACCTATGACCGCCAGCGCCGCCAGTACTATTAATACTGCGGCACTTTGATAAATAGTGCCCAGCGGAATATGCGCGTCGCGTAAAGCTCCTCCAAAATACAATCCCAGCCCGCCCACAAGTGTACCGCAGAAATTCAGAATTCCGTACCCGGTGGCGCGGCAACGGCTATCAACGATCATACTCAATATAGGCATCGTATTGGTATCTGTAAAAGATTTCGTAAATGCATACACAACAAAACACCCTACCGCAACCGCCAGCGCCGTTGCATAACTCGCCAGGAATACTGCCGGGGCTGCAATAGCCAGTCCGATTGCCGGTACCCATATCCGGGCGTTCTTGGTATTCCTGCTCCACAGATCGGCTAATGCACCTCCCGCCAGTACGCCAAATATGGCTGCAGCAAAAACGTAACCGGTAGCGTATAAGCCCGCTTCTGTCTGGGAAAGATGAAATTTTTCCTGAAAATAAGTGGGCAGCCAACCTACAACAAGCCAGGCCATCACACTTACCAGGGCAAAAAATACAACCAGCAGTATATACGATCGCTTCCGGAAGAGTATTTTCAGAGCCTGCAGGAAATTCGCCTTTGTTTCCTCCGGCACCTTTTCGGTTTCTGATTGCGTTGGTGCATCTTTCAAAATAAAGAACAACAATGCAGTGTAGGTAACACCAAAACTTCCGAACACAAAAAAAGCAGTATTCCAGTGATGATTTTCAGCAATCCAACCGCCTAAAAAACCTAAACTTTGTCCGGTCATAATCCCTGCCATATGGATACCGGTCGCCAACGATCGGGTGTTCCCTTTGTGGTAATCCATTATCAGTGCCAGCGCCGCCGGCATATAACAGGCTTCGCTTAATCCCATTAGAGCCCGCGTCAGTAACAACTCATGGTAGGAACTTGCATAGGCAGTCATCCAGGTAACAACCGACCAGATCAATAAGCTCAGCAGTATTACTTTACTTCTGCTAAACCGGTCCGCAAGAAACCCCGCAATGGGACTAAAGGCGCCATACACCCACAGAAACACTGCCGTCAGTAATCCAAACTCTGCATCGGTCATTGGGACAGCCGTTACAATAGAGGTACGCATTGTTGTAATCATTGTACGGTCGATATAATTCAACATTGCAATTACAAACAGCAACCCCACAACCATCCAGGCCCGTTTCCTATTGTTTCCTATGCGCATTTCCGATATCATAATACCTTTCCTAACATTTATAAATCTGCCAAAACCTCAGTAGCTATTTCAATAGCATGATCAATGTCCTCTTCAGTATGCGCTGCGCTGATATACCAAAGCCCTCTTCCGATGATCCGGATATTTCGATCATGCATCGCTGCTATAAACCGCGACAATTTGCGCCGGTCCGTTTTTAACGTATCCCGGTAATTCCGCATCAAACCTGCTTCTCCAAAAGCAGTAACAAACATAGGCCCCGGGCCGGTAACGACCAGGTTTTGTCCTGATTGTTTTGCCGCATTCCGCAGTCCATCCATCAGGCGTTGGCCCAACGCAAATAGTTGCGGATAGGGATTATCCCGCTCCAACACCCGCAATGTAGCCAGCGAGGCTGCTATCATCGGGCAACTGGAGTTCATCGTACCCGCGTGTATCACGATCGATTTTTCGATCAGCTCCATCCATTCATATTTACCCACAATGGCGCTTATAGGATAGCCACTCCCCATCGCTTTTGCAAAAACAGACAGATCAGGAACGATATTATAATACGACTGCGCCCCGCCCAAACCCAGTCTGAAGCCGGTAATCACTTCATCAAAAATTAATGCGACCCCATACTGATCGCACAGCTCCCTCATTCCTTTGAGAAACCCTTCTACAGGTTCTATACAACCATTGTTACACATAACCGGCTCGGTAATGATCGCCGCAATCTCATGATGATGGCGTTCCAATTGCTCCGCAAGCAGCTCCAGGTTATTCCAGGAGCAAATAAAAAACTCGTCCCTTGAGGAAGGAGCGATCCCTCCCGACCAGGGGAAAGCAACAGGATCGTTCACCGCTCCCAGCGCTTCCGGATCTGGTGCGGATATGCCCCAGGCCACATTATCAAGCCACCCGTGATAATGCCCCTCAAATCTTAAAAATTTATTTTTCCCCGTCTTTGCTCTTGCCACACGCAATGCCGTTTGCACCGCCTCCGACCCATCAAGACAAAAACGGATCCGCTCCGCGGAAGGAATTAGCGCTGCGATTTTCTCGGCAAGTTCCAATTCCTGTAAATGCTGGCCGGCATAAAGTTGTCCCTGGGCCGAATAATTAGCAACGGCTTCCAGCACTTCGGGATGAGAATGTCCCAGGATCATCGGCCCCTGGCTCAATGTAAAATCTAAATATTCATTGTTATCAACATCCACAATGCGACTGCCTTTCGCGGATAAATAAAACAAAGCATGGGGATGATTGTATTTTCTGAATTCGGAGGAAACGCCTCCTGCAAGCACTTTGCCCGCGCGTTCCAATAATTGTTTCGACTGTTGATACCTGTTCATTTGATGGCTTTTACGAGATCATTTGATGCGAACAAAATTTATACTGTTCCTTTATTTAATTTTTACTGCAAGTACCGTGGGGGTGCGCTTTCCCGGCTTTACTTCCCCGTTGATGACCCAAAAGGATCCGTCATATTCAACAATGGGCGCAGTGAGCCGCATTTCCGTTTTCGGAAGATGACCTATTGTGCTCCATTTATTTAATTTTGTGTCATACAATAATATATCTGAAATAAACCCCGGATGCGTAAGCGGATCTTTATGCTGGGCCGTGGCATTATCCAAACCACCGGGGAAGATCACAAAGCGATTTTGGATCACCGGAGCCGGACCAGGCCCCGCCGCAAGGCCCCATGGGATCTTTTCAATTTTATGCCAGCTACCGCCCACTAATTCACCCTTTTTCAGGATGGGTGAAAAACAATATCCATCTTCCAGAACATTTCGCCTAATACCCCCTTTGGAATTTTCGGTTTGTATACCACTGAAAATAAAAAAATGGTTGCCTACCCCGGCAGACACGGCATTCATACGTTCGGGCCCCGGCCAGGATGGTAATTGCAGCCACTTATTCTTTTTCAGATCCAAGGCTAAAAAAGTAGTACCCGGACCGCCATCAGGGCTAAACGTCCCCCCGGCAACGAACAAAAAATCGCCTGCAATGGCACCCGTCATATTGGCCAGTGCAACAGGCATCGACGCCATCGAATCCAGTACTACCCGGCCATTTACAACCTTGATGGAATAGACTTCACTATAATGTTTTTTTGGATCGTTTCCTCCCACCAAAATCACTTTTTCATTATAAGAGGCACTGACTCCGTATGCGCGTTTTCCGGGAAGCGAAACAGGGCTTCTTTCCCAGCGGCCCGCTTGTTTATTAAAAAGGAACACGTCATCATACCAAACCTTCGCCCCCCCTTCCCAGGGCATTTTATCCGGAAAATTGGCGCCCCCCGCAGCCACGACAAAACCATTGCTTACACCCGCAAACATTCCGGCAAAACCTTCCTTATCCGGAATAGAAGACGCCAAATTAAAACTCAACTGAACCTGGGCAACGCCTCTATTCATTAACAACACAGATAACATACAAATGAAAAATATTTTCTTTTCCATATACAATTAATCATTACCAGCTTGTCCAGCCCCCGTCCACTAAAAGATTATGTCCAGTAATATAAGCAGATGCTTCAGAAGCCAGGAACACGATCGGGCCTTTGATATCATCGTCATTTGCAAATCGCCCCAGCGGGGTTAATTGTTTATAATTCGTTGTAAAGGCCGTTTCTCCATAGGTTTCGCTAATACCGGGACCATACCCTCCCGGACTAAGACAATTGCAGCGAATATTAAATTTTCCGTAATAATTGGCAATCCATTTTGTAAACCCGACCAGCGCCCATTTATCATAGGTATAATTAACCGGGCTGGTCATGCCGGTTGCGCCATAGACCGGAAAATTAGGTCCGACCGCACCCTGTATCGATCCTATATTTATAATGTTGCCCGAGCGACGGGCACACATATGTGCCAACACCGCTTTTGTCAACAGCATCAGCCCTGTTCCATTTACCGCCTGCGCATTTTCCCATTCGTCTTTTTGCAGATCGGCCAGATCCTTAAAGCCTTCTCTTGAAACCGCATTGTTAACCAATACGTCAATCTTTTTATAGGTTTTGAGTACTGCAGCAACACAATCAGCAATAGAGGTTTCCTGCTTTAGATCTAACGGCAAGGCGGCAGCTTTAAAACCTAATCCTTTCAACTCATTCGCATAACGCGTGCAGGCTTCCCTATTCCGGGAAGCAATGACCACCTGCGCCCCGGCTTCTGCCAGGGCCAGCGACATCGGTTTTCCAAACAGACCGGTTCCGCCGGTAATCAGTACTACCTTATCTTCAAGACTAAACAACGGGTTCATTTTTTATAATTTCCATTTTTTGGGAATGAGCAGCTGCTCCGGAACATCCTTAAAAAAAAATTTCGCCTCTTCTAAAACTTGCTGCGGAATCCGGGGGGTATTCATTAAGGCAATATTCTCCAGAAGCTGAGCTTCATTATCGGCGCCCACAACGATGCTGTTAATCGCTTTAAAATTCCGCACATAGGAAAAACAGAATTCAGCAATGCTCATTCCACATCTTTTTGCAAAAGCGGCAAGTCCTTCCAGGTAAAAAGCAGCTGGCTGTAAATTCCCGGTAAGTTCCGAGGGGCTCCTTAGCAGCAGCCCTTTTAAGAAAACGCTTCGTGCAAAAACAATTTTATTTTCCTTTTCGAGTTGCTCCCAAACCGGATGATCTTCGGGGAAACGCTGATCAAAAATATTAAGAGGCAGTTGCAGTATGCTGACCTCCGGAAGGAATGCCAGCCTTTGTAGCCCGGACAGATTATCAATTGAAATACCGCCGGAATCGATCAGCCCTTCTTGTTTCAATGAAACGAAAAGGCCCGGAAGCATTTCGGCAACTACATCTGTGTTATAACC
>JAGIAQ010000101.1 GCA_017744795.1 Niabella sp.
CTTCAGAACATATTAAGGTTTCGGTGAGCAGCAAACACTCCAAGTATTCCAAATATGATCTGAACCCAAACACTTTTGTCAATCTTGATATTTTGTCAAAAGGACATTTCAGGGTGAAATTTAATAAAGATCTGTTGGGCGATTTTACAACAAGCCAGGGAGCGCCTGCCAGCTCAAGAAACAGCGCTCCCGCAGATAAATTAGCCACCATACAATTTGTTTTAAACAAACAGCGTTATAGTTTTCCTATGAAGGAAAAGCAGCTGAAAATAACAAAAGCGATCGAAGGGATGACCAGCACAGCCACTTTATTGTGCATCAATGAGCCCAGTGGCAGCCTGCAAAAAGAACATGTGATGATCCGTTACGACGACAACGCACGGGCGTTTTACATTGCCTTGTTTGCAGAGGCATTTGTAAATGAACAGCGCCTGGAAGTGAGTCGCGCTGGTGAGAACCCGGTATGGCATCCGTTGAAGAGTGAATCAACAATAGTATGCGGCATCTTTCAGTTAGATTTTAAAGCGGTCGTGTAGTGGTCGCGGTTTACAAGTTGAAATGTTTTCTGGGTTGCCCTTGTCACCCTGTTAACTTTTCAACTAGTCAACCTACAAATAAAAATGAAATCATGATCGGCGCGACAATGTTATTATTTATTATCCTGGTGTTTGTCTTACAATCAAAAGTGAAATAATGAGCAGAAGGATCGATGTATATGCGCAAACAGACCTCGGGCGGAAAAGGGAAGAGAATGAAGATAATTTCATTGCCGTTCCCGCTTTATGGGGCACGGCCTCCAAAGCGCTTATCGGTGCTATTGACGGCGTGGGCGGATACGAAGGGGGCGCTGAAGCGGCGTTGCTCTCTAAACAAACCATTGAAGACTATTTCCAGAATTTCAGTTTCGGCGCGCCGCTGCACTTATTAAAAGAAGCTGCAGTGGCTGCCAATAATAAGGTGTACGAAGCTCGCCAACAGAATACTGCATTGGGTCGCATGAGCTGTGTGTTATCCGTAGCTGTATTGGACGCAGACAAAGAACTTATGTACGTAGCGCATGTGGGCGATAGCCGGGGCTACGTGTACCGGAACGGCGCGATGCTGAAAATAACGCGGGATCATTCTTCCGTAGGAATGAAAGAGGACAGTGGTTACCTGACAGAACAGGAGGCGATGCGGCATCCGCGCCGGAATGAGATCAATAAAATGGTGGGCGAATTATTGCTGGATGCCAATGATTCAGACAATTATTTTGATATCGGCGAGCACAGTTTCCTTCCCGGAGATATCGCTTTGTTTTGTTCAGATGGATTAACGGACCTCGTAACGCAGGCAGAGATGATCGGGATCCTTTCGGCAAACAATTCGCTCCAGCAAAAAGCGCAGCAACTGATTGATAAAGCCAATGCCCTGGGCGGAAAGGACAATATCACCGTGGTACTGGCCACCTACAACGCTCCCAAAAAACCGGGAAGAAAACGATCCGCGAAAAATACAATTGAGGTTCCTATTGAAGAAGAAAATACGCAAACAGCAATAGCTATGAATCAACCGGCAGCAAGGACGGCAAGTAGTAAAAAAAAAGGGTGGGTGGTTCCGGTAATCATCGCATTCGTAATCGGTTTTTTGGCAAACTGGACGGGTACCCGGTCTTTCTTTCAAAAAGAAGAAACGCCCATCCCGGCGGTTGATTCCACACTTTTGAAAAAAGACAGTGTTTCGGTGGTGGACTCGGCGCATTTGCATGGAATGCCGCCGCTCATTAATGCAACAGATACCATTTTTAGAGATAGTTCGCGTAAAAAGGCGCTGCAAGGATATTAATTTATGAGTACAAAAATAAAATTATACCCGCGTAGAATAGAACGACTCCTGCTGCTTTGTGTAACAGTGCTGCTGGCCGGTATGGCATTTGTTTATTATCAAAATAAAAAGGAGGCTTTTGCCGAAGCGGATCAGGGTTATGGAAACGGGAAAATGCTGAACCTGGTGTCGCCGGTAAAAACATCCGCACTGGTGCAGATCCTTACCAAAGGCGGCTATTTTACTGATGAAAATTATATTCAGTTTATTGCCGGTCAAATAAAGAGTATCATCGACAAAGAGGGAGGGCTCTCCAATCTGGGCGCTTTAAATAAAAACAGCCTGATGATCCCTGCTACCGATTTTTTAAACACTTCCAGTGAATCGGGCAAGCTCCGGTTCCTGAATGCGATCACGCGGCTCGACATGGACAGCGCTCTTTATGCCCGGGAGTCGAAAGACCCTGAAAAATTCCCGGACCAGGTGGCAGTGCAAAACGAAAAGACTTCGCTATCGATCAAAGGGAAGATACATTTTACACAGCCGGAAGTAGCAACCGGTGGTGTGCTGATCAAATTGACGGAGGAGTTTCCTACCGGTTATTTTGATACGTTAAGCGCCAAAAGTGAGGTAGCGCCGGAGGCCTTTTTTGCAAGAACGGGAGCCAACGGATCTTACGAATTCTACAATCTTAAAAAAGGGAGCAATTACCGGGTGATCGCCATAAAACCCGGATATGATTTTGGACCGGCAAAAGGGATGGCTGCTATAAAAGGAGATGAGACTTTCGACTTCAAAGGGCAGCCGCATAAAATAAGGGTGCTTGACCGGACTGAGTTTCGCCAGATCAAAAATGACAAATTCTTTACCGTTCGTACTCCTGATGATTTTAAAAAGGAATATGTTACAACACTCGCCTTGTTTGTCCTTTCGTTCTGGCTCTTACATTTTGTATTGTGGCTGAAAAATTACCGGAGTGATCAGTTCATTCTTCCTTTGTTGTTTTTCCTCTGTGGTACCGGAGTACTGGCATTATATGGCATGCAGGATCCCCTGCGGGATATCATCCACGGGAGTGGGATGGCGAAATGCGCGGTAGGCGTGTTGCTCGTTGCGTCGGTATTGCTCTTCTTTTTTAAAGACAATCCGGTAAACCGTTTTTATCATTCCCAATGGTTCGACCCTATCTATAATTTTTTACCCGAGGCAAATAAACTGAAAGCGCCACGGGGTTATTCCTGGTTGTTGCTGTCCATCCTGCTGCTGTTGGCTTTATTTGTTGCGGGTACCGGACCGGAAGGAAGTGGTGTAAAGGTGAACCTGTTTGGGTTCCAGGTAAGCGAATTGTCGAAGCTGCTGATGGTCGTATTTTTTGCAACTTATTTTGCCGTTAAATCGGAATACCTGCGCAATATCCCGGACAACCGCTGGCTGACGCAGAATAATATCAAAATGTTGTTGCTGTTTGGCTTTTTGCTTTGCATTTACGCAGCCCTTGGAGACCTGGGCCCCGCTGTGGTATTGTGTTTGACCTTTCTTTTTTTCTACTCTTTCGCAAAGAACGAATTTTTACCGATGGTGGGGACGGCTATCATATACGCGGTGCTCTTAATGATCACTTCAAAATGGATCAATGGATCGCAGCACGATTATCTGCCGTTAGTTGCGTTGGTAGCTTCGATCGGAACATTTGCCTATGCCTTCTTTAAAAAGCGCTATGAGTCGGTGTTTTTTATTGTGCTCATTATCTCTTCTTTTATTCTTTTAGCAGCCTTGCCTTTCGAATTTACACAACGCCTTGCCGATCGTAATGGGATGTTTAAGGATATCTGGGAGAACCAGCTCATGGGCGGCGACCAGGTGGCACAGGGCGTTTGGTCGCTCAACGCCGGTGGGTTCCTGGGCCAGGGCCTGGGTAAGGGATATGCAAGCGTTATGCCGGCGTATCATACCGATATGATCCTGGAGAGCATTGGTGAGGAGCTCGGTATCGTAGCGTTGATTGCCATTTTTCTCGCGTTCGGTTTGCTGACCTATCGCACGCTGCTTGCCGCAAGAAGAACAGGCAAGCCCTTTCTGTTTTATCTCGTCGCGGGGATCGCCATCGCTACCATGTTACAGTTTTTTCTTATTACTGCGGGCACGCTGGGATTGATCCCTATGACCGGCATCTCGGTTCCGTTTTTAAGTAAAGGAAATGCGGGTATCATCATTACGCTGATCGCCTTTGTACTGGTACTTATTATTTCTAACGAAAGAGGCGATGCGTTGGAAATGGAATATGTAAAAGAGCGTTACGACAATGTAAATGCCTACGCCATTCTTACGTTTTTTACCGTGCTGCTTTTCTTTATTGGCAGCCTTTTTTGGTATCAGTATAAATCCAATGAATATATTGTAAAACCCGCGCTGGTGCTGAACCGCAAGGGGGGCTGGCAATATAGTTATAACCCGCGCATTGGTATTTTTTTGAGGCAGATCCATTCGGGGAATATTTATGATCGTAACGGCATATTGCTGGCGACCTCCAATAAAACGGCGTTTGAAAAACAAAAGAATCGCCTGATCCCTCTGGGCGCCAATGCGGATCTGTACGACGAACAACTGAAGCGGGAACAGCGTCGTTATTATCCCTTTGGACCCGATCTGTTGTTCTGGCTGGGGGATTATAATAAGGAAATTGCTAACGAAGAAGAAGCTGGCTATGCAGCAGAGTACCGCCATTACACGATGCTGAAGGGCTTCGATGTTTCCTATACCACCAAACAAAAAACATCTGATCGATATAAAGAAGACCGCTTCCTGCCCATGACTACCCGGGAATCGGAGCTCGTTAACTATAATTACAGCGCGCTGGCGCCCATTCTTAAGGAAGGGCTGGACGGTAAATGGGTGGAACAACAAAATAATAAGAACAAGGATATTCAACTTTCGCTGGATGTGGCGCTGAATGAACGGATCAATGCAGTGATCCAGGGCAACGCTGCTTCCAACCCGTTCAGAACATCAGTGGTGGCCATTAATGCAAAAACCGGCGATGTGCTGGCCTCGGCATCGAACCCGGCGCCTTCTTATAAAGATCTGAAACTGATCAGTAATATTGAACAATCGGACTACCGCACCATTTTTAAACAGATCTTCCAGGACCGCGTGGTGGTGCCGCAGGATCTCGGCATCACTTTTAATTCAAGGCCCGGATCAACGATCAAAATACTGGATGCCACCGCTGCTATGAACCAGTATGGCCCTGCGGCAGCACAGTTTAGCTATTTTGTTTATCCGGATGAGGCCATACACGAGGGCGAACCGGAGAATATGAATGTAGATATGCGTACCGCGATCGTTCGCTCCAGTAATGTGTATTTTATTAAACTGGCCAATGACAAGAATTTACAATCCTCTTTATTTAATCTGTATGATGCGCTGGGTATCAATATTTTAAATAGGGGCGGGTTTCATTTCCAGCGACCGGACGATTACAATAGTGAGAAATATTTTAAAGAATGGGATCAGTTTGTTGCCAAAGGAAAAAATATCTTTAATAATCAACGGCTGATGAACAAACGGCAGCGGCTGCAGTCGCACTATTCAGATATTGCCTGGGGCCAGGGCGAGCTGATGGTAACGCCGCTGCAAATGGCAAAAATGTCGGGGACTTTGTCGGACAGCGGCATCCTGAATCCTTCGCGTTTCCTGTTTAAAAGCTGGAGCAACCAATTGGTTCCGCCCAACCCGGTACCCCTCACCAAACAGCCGCAGATAGCACCGCTGATCAGCGATTTTATGCGGGAGCAATCGGTTAAAGTGGCTGCCGAATCCGGACTGGAAGTACATGGAAAAACGGGAAGTCCGGAGCGGGATAAGATCGTAAAAACAGGAACGAATAGAACCGAATTGAAACGGGTGACGGATTCCTGGTATACTTTTTTTGTACGTTCGCCGAAATTGGGTGCGCCCATTGCCTTCACCATCCGGATCGAGGAAATTGGCAATTCGGAATATGCCAAAACTCTTGCGGTAGCGATTTTGAAACAATTAAAAAATGCCGGGTATTTTTAATGTTACAGATTTGATGTTTGACGTCTGACGTTTCACGACTAATAACTTACAACATGAATTGGTTTAAGAAAAAATTAGAACAGCTCTCGGAGAAGCTTAATGCGGATGATACTTCTTTCGACAAAGAGGAAAAGAAAGGAGTTCCCGTAGAGGAAAGGAAACCGGCGGCAACTACATCGGCGAACTCCCGTATTGACAATATTGAAGAGCTAAAAGAAATTACGCTTGGCGCTATCAGCAATACCATCCGCATGCTGGGCTATGGCGATGCGGTTATTACCGGATTGGTATTTCACTCTGCCTTTAAGGATAATGCGATTGAAAACGTAAGCCTGGCCACGCTTATAAAGGACCGCAATTATCTGAACCGGATCAAACGGGAATTTAAATCACGGGGGATTCAGTACAAAGAAGACCTCTCATTGGAATTAATACATGAGTCGCCCTATGCCAATAAAGTAACAGCGGTGGTGGAGGGTATAGGGGTGGAAGTGTTGACGCCAAAAGAATCGCTCCGGAAAATAAAAGCCCGTGTGGTGGCTACAGAAGGTATTCTCTGGGAACCCGAATATATCCTGGAACCAACAGGGAAACACTATTTTATAGGCCGGTGTAAAGACCCCAAAATTGAGAACGGACCCAAAATTCACAATGATATTGCTTTTGTGGGCGTCGAAGAAAAAGATGAACCGCAATATAAGATCAATAATTTCGTCAGCCGGTCGCACGCCGTGATCGTATTTGATAAAGAAATAGGGGCTTATAAACTGTATCGTTCCAAGTTTTTGAATAATCCGTCTCATAAAATAAAGATCTTTAATGCAACATTGGATGACTTTACCGGGGTGAGCCTGGGTAACGCCACCGTGCCGCATATTTTAAAGAACGGGGATTCAATATGTTTTAATGATACGGCTGTGCTGGAATTTTATTTGTTACCGTGAGCCGTATTTTATGAAACCCGATTTTTCTTCTATATCGTCATTTCGAATCCGACGCAAAGAGGATGAGAAATCTTATTTTTTAACGAGGGCAACTAAAAGTATTTTTTGGCCGGTAATTCGTGAAGGCGATAAGTTATAAATGATGAAAAAACAAAACCTTTCTAATTCGCCCACAGATCCTCGCCAAAGGCGAGATGCAGATAAACCCGGTTCTTCTGCGGCAATCAGCGAAATCTGTGGGAGACTTATTTCGGAAGCGGCGGAATCTATGTAGTCTAAATACTATGAATTCTATGTATCTATGTGGTTTAAACAAATTTATAGTTAGCTATGCAGGAATTAGCATCTAAATATGATATTTTAAAAGTGATCGGCCATGGCGGGTTCTCCGCAGTTTTTAAAGCGCGGAGCAAGGAAGATCCGGAACATGTGGTGGCGTTGAAACAACTTGATTTTGTATTAACCGATGAAACGACAAAGGAGTACACCGACTTCAAAAATGAAGTGGAAATCCTAAAGCAGCTGGATCATCCCAATATTGTAAAAATATATGGCGAATATATTTTAGATAATAAGCCTTCCCTTGAAATGGAGTTTGTGGACGGTGAAACACTGGAAACCCTTTTGCAGCGTGAGGGATACTTTTCGATAGACGACACGTTAGACGTGATTGCGCAGATGTCTTCGGCATTGAGCTATTGTCATCATTATTATGTTTCGGGAAATATGCCGCAGCGGAGGGGGACTGATTCGGTGATCATCAGCCGGAATGCCATTATTCACAACGATATCAATCCCAAAAATATCATCCGCACAAAAAACGATGATGGGGCTTACCGATATGTGCTGATCGATTTTGGGTTGTCATTTGTGGACCCGGCGGCCGTGCGTCATAGCAAGAAAGAGGACGGTATGGCCGAATATAAGGCTCCCGAAAAATGGCGCGGACAATTGGTGGATACGCCGTCTGATATTTACAGCCTGGGCGTTGTGATTTATGAACTGCTAACCGGCGTGGTTCCTTTTCCTGTAAAGGATTATAAACAGGCGGATGAAATGGCGGTGTTGGAGGAGAAACACATAAGGGCTGCTGTGCCGGACCTTTGCGAGGCAAGGACGGAGGCTGTTCAGGAAAAACCAGGTGCGGCCACGCAAGATTGTGACATCCCGGCCTGGCTAGAGTTGCTGGTACAAACCTGCCTGGAGAAAGAGCCGTCAAAACGTTTTAAAACCGGACGTGAATTAGCTCAGTTTTTCTATAACGGGCTGGACGGAAAAATTGAAATTAAAGAGAAAGAAGCGACCGGTTCAGTGATCAATATTGATCCCGCACTTTCGGGGAAAAAGGGTGCATCCCTTGAGGTAGTGCCCAATATATTAACGGAATTCCAGGAGTTTTTTATTGAGCAGGACACGATTACCATTGGTCGCTGGAATGACCTGCCCGGAGCCCCGGCCGCAGACTTTAGCATCAAAACCTCTGACCGGTTTATTTCAAAAAACCATTGTCAGATCCTCAGGAAAACCGGTGCTGACGGTAGTTATACCTATTTTCTCCAGGATAAAATGCCGAGCAAGAACGGTACTTTTTTTAATACGGATAAAAATACCATCCGGCTTTCGGCTACAACAGAAGTGGCTTTAAAAGAGGGTGACTATTTCTGGATCGGGAACACCCAATTGATCTTTCACCTGCCCTGATCATTTCAGGACCGTTGGTTTTCTGAAACTGCAGAAAACGAAATGCTGCAATGTATTAAAAGGTGTTTTATGATCAATGGTGATGCACTTTATCTTTTTAAAAAAAGCTTTAAAGCGATTGGTTATCGAACGCTGTGAATATTGTTTTATTTCAATACCACTGCAGGAGGTAGGGCCTTGTTTGGAAAAAGTGCCAACGATCAGGATGCCGTTCGGCGCAATGCCTTTTTGTGCATGATCGATATAAGCAGAAATATCCCCGTCATCGGTTAAAAAATGAAACGCCGCCCGGTCGTGCCATACATCATATTGTTCCGTTGGCTTAAACTGCGCGGCGTCGGCAACGATCCACTGCACGCGGTCAGCATTTTTACCCAGCCGTTGCCGGGCTTTTTGTATCGCCGCTTCAGAAATATCCAGCACTGTAATATGCTCATATCCCAGCGCCAGCAAATGATCCGCCAAAAGACTATCGCCGCCGCCAATATCGATAATTTTAGCTGTACGCGGGATCTGTAATTGATTAAAAAAAGCCAGGGAAGTGGTAGGCGTTTGCTCGTACCAGCTTACTTCATTTGTTGTTTTAGACTGGTAAATTGAATTCCAATGCTTTTTTCTATCGAACGGTTTCATGTCCTTTTATTTACAGGAAGTTAATATTATATTACTTCTTCTGGGTTGGCTAAACCTTTTATTTTGTTATACGTTTAACTGAATAATTCTTTAGTAAGTCACTCAAAGATCATAATAAAAAGAATAATATGTCTGTAAAAAACAAAATTGCATTGGTTACCGGCGGCAGCCGCGGACTGGGAAAAGATATGGTATTAAGCCTGGCCAAAAAAGGAATCGATATTGTATTGACCTACAATAGTAATAAGGAAGCGGCAGACGCTGTTGTAGCAGCTATTCAATCACTCGGCCAAAAAGCAACAGCCTTCCGGTTGGATACAAGTAACATATCCTTATTCGACGATTTTATTAAAGAGGTGACCGCCTATTTGCAGGAACAGTATGGGAGTCCTTATTTCGATTTCCTGGTTAACAATGCGGGTACGGGTTTGTACGCACCCGTAACCGAAACCACCGAAGCGCAGCTGGACGCTATTGTCAATATCCATTATAAAGGCGTGTTTTTCTTAACGCAAAAAGCATTGCCGTTTATGAATGACGGTGGCGGCATTGTTAATATTTCATCGGGATTGGCGCGCATGACGCTGCCGGGGTCTTCCGTGTATGCTTCTATGAAGGGGGCAGTGGAAACGCTTTCCCGGTACCTTGCGCAGGAATTGGGGGCAAGAGAAATCAGGGTAAATGTGGTTGCTCCCGGGGCTATCGAGACCGATTTTGGCGGCGGTCATGTACGGGATAATAAGGAAATTAACGACCGTATTGCCGGCGTTACTGCGCTGGGGCGCGTGGGCCTGCCGGGTGATATTGGCGGTGTGGTAGCTTTTTTATGTACCGATGCTGCCGGCTGGATCACCGCGCAACGCATTGAAGTGTCTGGCGGGCAGTCGCTATAGGGTGCCTCATTTTGCGTGTTGATAGTAAAGTAACACGGGTTGTCGTAGCTTTGTAAATGAACAGTTGTTCTGGCTCATTTCTATTTATTATGTTAGTTTTGTAGGGTATGGATGACTTTTATCTGAAAATATTCGAATCGCAAAAAGGCGTACCATCAGTACCGCCGAACCAGGTTATTGCGGCCTGGGCCGATTCATTGATCTGTTTGTTGTTTCCGGAACGGGCCGATTGTTTTCCGATCAGTACCGGGGAGGTAGCGCATAAATTCGGACTTCGGGAAAAAGAATTGGCTTCCGTGTTGGCGGTTACGGAAACCTGTTGGGAAGGGGCCAATAAAGCGCGTAGTTTTTTTGAGCAGTTGCCGGAATTATATCGCCTGTTAAATACCGATATTGAAGCCATTTTGGCAGGGGACCCGGCGGCAAAGACCCGGTTTGAAATTATCCGGGCCTATCCCGGTTTTTTTGCCATTGCTCACTACCGCATCGCGCATGCCCTGCTCGTGTTACAAGTGCCACATCTGCCACGTATTCTTACGGAGTATGCGCATGGCATCACGGGCATCGATATCCATCCCGGCGCTTCAATCGGCGAATATTTTTGCATTGATCATGGCAGCGGTACGGTGATCGGAGAGTCAACGCAAATCGGCAATCATGTAAAGATCTATCAGGGTGTTACGTTGGGCGCGCTCAGCGTGGAAAAAACAATGATGAACAGTAAACGGCATCCAACGGTGGAAGATGGGGTAGTGATCTATTCCAATGCCACGATCTTAGGCGGAGAAACGGTCATTGGCAGTAATAGTATCGTTGGGGGTAACGTTTGGCTTACGCGCAGTATCCCCGCTAATTCAAAAGTCTACCATCGGCCGTCGATCGACCTGGTGGAGCAGGAGTTGCTGGGGTAGCCCGGCTGGGGTGCAGGTGGCATCCGTCTTGCGTCGCACTCTTGTGCTGCAGTGCATGGGGCAGCAAGGTGAATAGTCAATAGTTAATAGTCAATGGTGGTTGCGTTTAGCATTACGCGTTTAGCATTGTGCAAGATTTTAGCAACTTGTAATTTGCATTCATAATTCAATATTTAATATTCATCATTTTACAATGTTTTCGTTACTGGATCTCATCGGCAATACTCCCATGGTGGAGCTAAAAAAATTAAATCCAAATCCCCGCGTAAAAGTATTTGTAAAACTGGAAGGCAATAATCCCGGCGGCAGCGTAAAAGATCGTGCGGCATTAAATATGATCCGTGCGGCGTTAGACCGCGGCGATATTAAACCCGGCGACAAAATTGTAGAAGCCACCAGCGGGAATACCGGCATTGCTTTGGCGATGATCGCGCGGCTATATGACCTGGACCTGGAGCTGGTGCTGCCCGATTCTTCCACACGGGAACGGACCTTAACTATGGAGGCATTTGGCGCAAGGGTAACTTTATTAAAGGGTATTGAAGTCTGTCGCGATTATGCCGAGGCTAAAGCCGCCAAGGGCGAAGCCTTTATTTTTAACCAGTTTGGGAACGATGATAACTGGAAGGCGCATTATAAAACTACCGGCCCCGAAATCTGGAGAGATACGAATGGCGCTATCACGCATTTTGTAAGCGCCATGGGCACTACCGGTACCATTATGGGCTGCTCAAGGTATTTAAAAGAACAAGATCCTAATATTCAGATCGTAGGATGCCAACCTACGGAAGAGGCTTCGATACCGGGCATCCGACGCTGGCCGGAGGCCTATCTTCCCAAAATATTTGACCCCAGCCGGGTGGACCGGATCATGGACATCAGCGAAACCGAAGCGGTGGACACTACACGGCAACTGGCAAAAGAGGAAGGCGTATTTGCGGGAATGAGCTCTGGCGGCGCAGCAGCGGCCGCGCTCCGGTTGTCAAAAGAAATTGAAAGCGGCACCATTGTATTTATTGCCTGTGATCGCGGCGACCGGTATTTGAGCAGTAATCTTTTTGGCTAAAACAAAATAGTTAAGCCTGAAGGGCTTTAATTTGAATAGGGGCTGACTAAAAAGTATTTTTTTGCCGGCAAGGCGGTAAGACGGTAAATTTTAGAAGGTTGAAAAACAAACCTTCCCGTCTTCCCGGATTTCCGGCCCGTTGTTAGCTCCTGGCTTTTGGTCACTCCGTAAAAATAGAGAGATTAGCGTTGAGCCCCGAAAGGGTTCAATATCAAAAAAGAGTTCCGGTTTTTGGTAAACACTACAGCAACTTCAAAAATTTTTCCAACCCCTTTCGCTTTTCATCGTCAAGGGTATAACTAAGGTCATGCGAATAATATTTTTTGAGATCGTAAATGCCTTCCGGCGTTTGGGCGATCACTTTGTCGAGCTGCTGTAATCCTATCGCATTGGCACAGTCAAACTCCTTTATAAAATCTTCCGGAAGTTTTTTGGTGCTTACCCAGGCAGCAAACACAAAAGGCAGTCCTGTAGCAGCTTTCCATTCACCCGCAAGATCATAAATATATTGAAACCGGCTCCGTTGTTGCAACGCCCGGTCGCCTATAACCAAACCCGCAGTAGTTCCTTTGATGGCATCAATGTACGATTCATTTTGTGCATCAATAATTTCAGGGGCGATCTTCCAGTGATTTTTGATCAGCCATTTGCAAAGAACCACGGAGGAGCGGCTCTGGTAGTCCAGGTAAATTGTTTTTATTTCATTAAGCGGCACCTGGCTAAAAACACAAACGGAAGCTACATCGCCAATGGCGCCGATGCAATAATTGCCATTGATAAAATACTGTGGTAATTTTTTTGTAATAGCCACCGGAACCAACCCCACGTCGATCTCGTCGTTTTGGAGCATCGCCGCCAACCGGGCCGGCACGTCTTCGATCAGCTCTATTTTTTCACTAATGGGGGGATGTTGTAAGCCGTATAGCAGGGGCCGGGTGTTCAGATAATTAATTATTCCCACTCTAATCTTTTCTTCCACGCTGAATCCTTTATTTTTGTGCAAATTTAGTCTGTTTAAGGTTTAAATAACAATAAACCTCAAACCATAAACTTCAAACGTAAAATATGTCTTTGACCTCCATTTCGCCCATTGACGGCCGCTATCATAAACAAGTGCAGCAGCTGGAAGGATTTTACAGCGAATATGCTTTAATAAAATACAGGGTAATTGTAGAAGTAGAATATCTTTTTTTCCTGGCAGAGAAAAAATTCTTAAAACTATCTGCCGCAGCAAAAAAACACCTCCGGGCTTTGATCGAAAATTTTGGCGTGGAACAGGCGAAAGCGATTAAAGAGATTGAAAAAATAACAAACCATGATGTAAAAGCGGTTGAATATTTTTTAAAAAGCGAGCTGGACAAAACGGACGCGAAGGAAGCAAAAGAGTGGATCCATTTTGGCCTCACTTCCCAGGATATTAATAATACAGCCATTCCAATGCTGTGGAAAGGAAGTATAGAGCAGGAACTGATGCCTGCCTATGTTAACCTGCAATCCCTTTTAAAAGAATTGGCGCAGCAATGGCGGGAGGTGTCTATGCTGGCTAAAACCCACGGGCAGCCTGCCTCCCCCACGAAACTGGGAAAGGAATTTATGGTGTTTGTGGAACGCCTGGAAAATCAGATCCAGCTTTTTTCTTATATCCCCTTTGCGGCGAAATTTGGCGGCGCTACCGGGAACTTTAATGCACATCATGTGGCATACCCTAAAATGGACTGGATCAAATTTGCGAATGAATTTGTAGATGAAATATTGGGCTTGCAGCGGATGCAGTACACCACCCAGATCGAGCATTACGATAATCTTGCAGCGCATTTCGACGGCATTAAACGGCTCAATACAATATTGCTGGATCTGTGTCGGGATATCTGGACCTACATCAGCATGGATTATTTCAAACAAAGAACGAAGGCCGGTGAAGTGGGCTCATCGGCGATGCCGCATAAAGTGAACCCTATTGATTTTGAAAATGCGGAAGGCAACCTGGGTATTGCAAATGCACTGCTGGAGCATCTTTCGGCGAAATTGCCCGTAAGTCGCCTGCAGCGCGACCTTACAGATAGTACCGTTTTAAGGAATATTGGCGTGCCCATAGCGCATACCATCATTGCGATAAAAAGTATCGAAAAGGGAATTGGTAAACTGGTGCTGAATGAAGCTAAATTGAAACAAGACCTGGAAGATAATTGGGCGGTGGTAGCCGAAGCCATTCAAACGATCCTGCGCCGGGAAAAATACCCGAATCCTTATGAGGCGTTGAAAGCACTTACC
>JAGIAQ010000102.1 GCA_017744795.1 Niabella sp.
GGGATGTCCTACGGCGCCGAATAATACAGCATCCGATTTTTTCATTTTCTCCAGGCTTTCATCCGGCAGCGGGTTTCCGGTTGCTTCAATAGCGGCGTGACCGATCAGCGCCTCATCATAAATAAATTCATGACCGTATTTGGCTGCGATCTTATCCAGCACTTTTTTGCCTACAGCGGTCACTTCCTGACCAATACCGTCTCCGGGGACGATTAAGATATTTTTTTTCATGCGTATTCTTTGATTATTTTGAATCCCTGGTCAACCTTATTAGAGAATTTTCAAAAAAGGTCCGGGGAAGACCTCTAAGATAGGGGATGCCTGGTTATTTTTTCAAAAAAAGAAGATGATTTTTGCGAAAGCAAACCTTATTGAGACGCTGTCTTTAAAATTCCCAGGAGCGACAGTAACTGGGTGTAATTATTCAGATACCGCAGTATGATTTCATTTTTTAAGGCTGCGCGCTCTTCCGGAGTAAATCCGTTCAGATTTTTATAAGGCAAAGAGGTATAATCTGCGCTACTTTGAGGCGAAAGACTACTCCGAACCGTTTTGCCCGTTTCCAGACTGATAATGATGACGAAAAGTCCAGCGTATACAAAATTATTTCTTCCCAGTTTATAGAGACCCTGTGCTGGGAAAACGGCGCTGCTTCTGGTGAGGAAATCTATCACTTGCTCTGCTTTAAAAACAACAAGATAATCACATTGATATTTTGATCGGATTGCCGCAAGTCGTTCGGTATCTTTAATTCGCATTCCAGAAAAAAATGAAGGTTTGCCGACAATACTTTTATCGGCGTTCTCTATCAACCGAACGGGAATTTTTGTAGTGTCTGCAAGGTGGATCAGTACCGAATCTGCCATCAGCCCCAGGCTAAAACCAAAATCGTTTTTAATATAGTCACCATTATGACCCCCGTTTTTGATCAGTCCAACGTCTTCTGAAATCCAGTTTCCAAATAGGATTTTATCGGTTTGTAGTTGCTCAAGTTTAATAATATTATCATAGCCCCTATCGGGAATGATGCCATACGAAGCCCGGATGCGTGCATCTTTTCCGGTCCAGGCATCCCTGATTGTTTTTTGTGAAAACAGGCTGGACGTGCAAAGCAATAATAAAAGAGTGAACAGGGCTGTTAGGTTTCTTTTTATAAGCATAGTTTGGTATTGGAAGCAATTTTAGAATTTTTACAAATTTAAAATTAATTGAGCAATGGTTATTTTTTATCTTTTCAGCGTGAAAATCAATGTCAGAAAAAATAAAGTATCTTTCACATATGCAACAACCTTCGCCCCGATTGCTTTCGCTTGATTTCATGCGTGGATTGATAATGGTATTGCTGGCGCTGGAAAGTGCCGGTTTATACGAACACATATCTCATGTATCAGCCGGTACCTGGTTTGAGGGCATTATGCAGCAATTTTTTCATCACCCCTGGCATGGACTGCATTTCTGGGATCTTATTCAGCCGGGGTTCATGTTTATGGCCGGCGTGGCGATGGCTTATTCACTCCAAAAACAAAAACAGCATAGTTATACTTGGAACCAGTCGCTCAAAAAAACGTTACGACGCAGCGGCTGGCTGTTCTTTTGGGGCGTACTGGATTATGCCGTAAGAAAAACCGGGTTGTCCTTTGAGTTGTGGGATGTGCTGACACAGCTTTCGTTTACAACACTGGTTGCTTTTCTGATATTTGAATGGAGCACAACGCGGCAGATTGTGGTTTGTGTGCTCCTTTTAATATTGACGGAGATCTTATATCGGTTTACTAATATTCCCGGTTTTGATCAGCCGTTTACCGATCAGCATAATTTCGGGAATTATGTAGACCTGCTGTTGATGAACAAAATAAATCGTGGGGGATGGGTGGCCATCAATTGTATTCCCACGGCGGTGCATACCATTGCTGGCGCTTTGGTGGGCAAGCTATTTTTAAGCAATAAGGTCAATAAAGTAAAACCGCTTTTAATTTGGGGAGCGATCTGCCTGATAGCCGGATATGGTCTGGATGCTGCCGGCATCACACCTGTTATAAAACGCATAGCAACCTCCTCCTTTACACTGGCTTCATTGGGCTGGTGTTTGCTGGGGCTGGCGCTTTGTTACTGGTGGATCGATGTGCTGGATCATAAGAAGCGGCTGCAGTTTTTCCTGGTGATCGGAATGAATTCGCTGTTCATTTATTTGTTTTTCGAAATCGTGGGGCACCGGTGGTTTAATGAATATATCACCGCAATAACCGGTGGCCTGCTGCAACTAATAAAAGTGCCCGAACTGCTACGGGCGATTATTTCATCTTTCTGCATTTTTGCGCTGGAATGGGGGTTGTGTTATTTTCTTTATAAGAAGAAGATCTTTTTTAGGTTGTAAGGAGTTGTTGCAGGTTGCAAGTTTCAGGTTACAGGTTCAAACAGAAATCCGTACCTTGTTGCCAAATGCTAATATATGAAAAGCTACAAGGATTTAAACATCTATGAGAGCGCTCATCGCCTTGCCATAGTCGTACACGGATTAAGCATGGGACTTCCGAAATTTGAATTGTATGAGGAGGGAAGTCAGATTAGAAGATCTGCAAAAGCTGTGTCAATCGCGATTGTGGAGGGATACGGAAGAAAGAGATATAAAGCAGATTTTATCAGGTTTTTGGTGTATGCGCAGGCAGAATGCGACGAAACAATGGAACATCTTGATTTCCTGTTTGAAACCCGTTCGTTTGTTGACAAAGAAAAATATGCATTACTAAAAAACGAATACATTAAACTAAGTAAACAAATAAACAGATTTATCGTTTGGGTTGAAGGTTACTGGAACAATTTCTCTGCCACTTGAAACCTGAAACTTGTAACCTGCAACGTTTCTTAAACTAGGTTCAGCATTTTCTGCGTAGCCTTAATAGCCGCCACCGTTTGGTCACTATCCAGGCCGGTGGTTTTTATCTCTTTGCCATTATAATCCCAGGTGATCACGGTTTCGCAAAGCGCATCGGTTTTGCCGCCGGGCGGTATGCGTACTACGTAGTCCGTCAGTTTGGCAAGAGGTAATTTTTTTTGAGCGTAGATCTTTTGTAAAGCATTCATAAAAGCATCGTATTGTCCGTCACCAAGGGCATTTTCCTCCACCGTTCCGTCTTCAAACCGGATGCGGATGGTTGCCGAAGGTCTCATGTTTTTGGAATGTGTGAGCACGTAGTTTTCCACGGCTACTTTTTCTCCGATGGCGCTGCTGTCCAGCACGTCTGAAATAATATAGGGCAGATCATCCTGGGTTACGGTTTCTTTCCGGTCGCCCAGTTCAATAATGCGCTGGGTTACGATCTTCAGATCTTCATCGCTTAGCTGTATTCCCAGTTGCTGTAAATTATTTTCAATATTAGCCTTGCCGGAAGTCTTGCCCAGCGCGTATTTGCGCCGGCGGCCAAAGCGCTCCGGCATCAGGTCGTTGTAATAAAGATTCTTCTTTTTGTCGCCGTCAGCATGAATGCCGGCGGTTTGTGTAAATACGTTTTCTCCTACAACCGGTTTATTCGCGGAGATACGGAAACCCGAAAAAGCTTCTACCAATTTGCTTACTTTGTAAAGCGCTTTCTCATTAACCGTTGTTTTTACTTCTTTCTTAAAATCGTTCAACACGGCTACAACGCTTTCCAGCGGCGTATTACCGGCGCGTTCGCCCATGCCGTTGATGGTAAGGTGCAATCCTTTGACGCCTGCATTTACGGCTTCCAGTGCGTTGGCTACGCTCAGGTCGTAATCATTATGCCCGTGAAAATCGAAATGAAGGGTAGGGTAGCGTTGGATGATCTCATTAAGGTATTCATAGGTTTCAGATGGAATGAGCACCCCCAGGGTATCCGGCAACATCACGCGCACTACCGGCTGTGTTGCTAAGAAATCCAGGTATTGAAACACATATTCTTTGGAGTGCCGCATGCCATTGCTCCAATCTTCCAAATAAACATTGACAGCAATTCCTTTTTTATTGGCTGATTTCACAACAGCTGCAATTTCCGCAAAATGCTGTTCCGGCGTTTTTTTCAGCTGATAGGTCAAATGGTTGAGTGAGCCCTTCGTGAGCAGGTTCATCACCTTTGCACCGGCTTTTTTCATCCAGTTAATGGAGGTATCGCCATCCACAAAAGTGAGCACTTCTATTTTATCCAGGTGGCCGTTTTGTGCGGCCCACTCGGTGATGCGCTTCACGGCCTGAAACTCGCCTTCAGAGACGCGTGCAGACGCGATCTCGATCCGGTTTACCTTTACTTCGGTCAGTAATAACTGCGCGATGGTTAATTTCTCCGGCGCTGAAAAGGATACGCCACTGGTTTGTTCCCCGTCGCGCAGGGTGGTATCCATTATTTCAATCTGTCGTTGCTTCATCTTTTCGGGGTGGAGGCTAAAAAATATTCTTTAAGCCGGGGAGGCGGTAAGCCGGTAAGTAATCTTTTCCGCCTTCCCGTATTTCCCGGCAATCTTTGGTTCGTGGCTTTTGCGTCAGCCCAATTGTTTAGTATAAACTTTTTTCTGCAAAGGCTTTGATATCTTCTTTTGCGGATTGCAAATAATCGATATCATCAAAACCATTCAGCATATTGTGTTTTTTATACCCGTTGATATCAAAGCTTTCTTTTTCGCCGGTAGCCAAAATGGTGATGGTTTGTTCCGGAAGGTTTACTTCAATTGCTGTTTTGGGATCGGCTTCGATGGCCTTAAATATTTTGTCTACAAAAGCTTCACTAACGGTTACCGGCAACAGGCCAATGTTTAATGAGTTTCCTTTGAAGATATCGGCGAAAAAGCTGGATACTACGCAACGGAATCCGTAATCGTAAATAGCCCAGGCCGCATGCTCCCGGCTGCTGCCGCTGCCGAAGTTTTTGCCCCCAACTAATATTTTTCCGGAGTAGATAGGGTTGTTTAAAATAAAATCCTGCTTGGGTGTATCATCGCTGTTATACCGCCAGTCGCGGAACAGGTTATCGCCAAAACCCTTGCGCTCAGTCGCTTTCAGAAAGCGGGCGGGGATGATCTGATCCGTATCCACATTCTCGATGGGTAAAGGAACTGCTGTGGAAGTAAGTACCGTAAATTTATCGTAAGCCATTTTTTTAAATTTCTGATTTGAGCCCCGATAGCTATCGGGATTGATTTCTGATTTTTCGATGTTATAGAGACCTGTTAGGTTTTTAAAACCTAACAGGTCTTTGCTGATACAGGCATTGCAGTACAAGAGTGCGACGCAAGACCGATGCCACCTGTACTACAGCCCGGGTAATAAAATTATGCCGTTACTTTCTCCATCAACTCGCGTGGATCGGTCACCACACCCGTCACCGCCACAGCTGCTGCCACATAAGGGCTGGCCAGCAAGGTACGGGCACCGGGGCCCTGGCGACCTTCAAAGTTGCGGTTGCTGGTGCTTACCGCGTATTTACCGGCGGGGATCTTGTCCTCGTTCATCGCCAGGCAAGCCGAACATCCGGGTTGGCGTAATTCAAAACCGGCTTCATTTAAAATATCCAGGATGCCTTCTTCTTTAATTTGCGCTTCTACTATATGAGAGCCGGGAACAAGCCAGGCCGTAATATTTTCGGCTTTCTTTTTTCCTTTTACGATAGAAGCAAAGGCACGGAAATCTTCGATGCGGCCATTGGTACAGCTGCCCAGGAATACATAATCGATCTTTTTACCGATCAGGGGCTGGCCTTCTTCAAAATTCATATAGGCCAGTGATTTTTTATAGGAGGCTTCGCCGTCTTTTACTTCTGTTGCTTTGGGGATGGAGTGAGTGATCCCTGTTCCCAATCCAGGGTTGGTACCATAAGTAATTTGAGGTTCAATATCGGCTGCGTCAAAATGCAGTTCTTTATCAAACGCAGCACCAGCATCGGTTTTCAACGTTTTCCAGTAAGTCAATGCCTTATCCCAGGCGGCACCTTTAGGCGCTTTATCTTTCCCGTTTACATAATCAAAAGTGGTTTGGTCGGGGGCAATCATTCCTCCGCGTGCGCCCATTTCGATGGACATATTACAAACGGTCATACGCCCTTCCATGCTCATATTTTCAAACACTTCGCCGGCATATTCTACAAAATAGCCGGTAGCGCCGCTTGCGGTGATCTGTGAGATCATATATAAGGCCACATCTTTTGGCAATACGCCCTTGCCCAGTTTACCGCTGATGGTGATGCGCATCTTTTTAGGCTTGGGCTGCATGATGCATTGAGATGACAGCACCATTTCTACCTCTGAAGTACCGATACCAAAAGCGATACAGCCAAAAGCGCCGTGGGTGGAAGTATGCGAATCGCCGCAAACGATGGTCATGCCCGGCTGGGTGATACCATTTTCTGGTCCTACTACGTGCACAATACCGTTTTTCGGACTTCCCAGGGCCCATAGTGAGATGCCCCATTTGGTAGCATTGCTGGAAAGCGCCGCTAACTGGTTTGCTGATAAGGGATCTTTAACCGGCTGGTCCTGGTTAAGGGTGGGGGTGTTATGATCTGCCGTCGCAAACGTACGCTGCGGGTACAATACAGGGAGGTTTCTTTTTTCCAGTCCCAGGAAGGCCACCGGGCTGGTCACCTCGTGGATAAAATGGCGATCGATAAACAATACGTCCGGGCCGTCCTCAATGTGGCGTACCCTGTGTGCATCCCAAACCTTATCAAACAAAGTAGTAGCGTTGCTCATGCTGTAAAACTTATTTTTAATAAACAAATGAATCCCTTACTATGAGGGGTTTGTAAAATTAGAAATATTTTCAGAGAAACATCCCGTTATTGGATGGTATTTAGCATTTTGAACAAAACACTAGAAATTTTGGAAGATGTAAAAATTTGGGATAGCGGCAGGCCCTCAAAAATAGCACGGTGTAGGAATGGGTTATTTTATTATTAATTGATAATCAATATAATATAATTAATTTTATTTTATTATAGAAGGACGGACCGCCGTTCGGATTAGTAAGGAGGCTCATTTGGGTAGCGTATCTGCGGGAAAAATAAATGACTTTTGCCACAGAAGCACAGAAGCACTGAGTCATTTGCGCTTCTGAATCTTTCGTTGCGCCCTTGCTCCTTTGTCCCGATGGCTATCGGGATTGCGTGAAATGTAACCGCTGCATTACTTCAATTGCTTCCGCATCACATAATCATTCATAAAATAACCATTCCCGATGTCATTGTCTTCTTCTTTTATGATCTGGTATCCCTGGCTTTCGTAAAAACCAACTGCTTTATTATGGCGGTTTACGTTCAGGTACAAGTAGGCCGCTCCATAACCCCTTACAATTTCCTCCATAGATCGTAACTGGAATTTTCCGAGGCCTGCACCATGTAGTTTTTGAGAGAGGTAGATCTTATGCAATTTATAAACGGTATCGTCTTTGCGCTCAATGGCCGTGTAACCTACATCCACACCATCAACATTCAGTATGTAAAAGGCAACGCCCCGCTCCATTTCTTTTTCTAAAACGTCAACTGCATACATCATCTGCAGCATATAATCTATTTGCTCCGGCGAAAGAATGGCGGCAAAAGCTTTTGGCCAGATGTCGAGCGCCAGCTGATGCAGCAGCGCCGCTTCGCCGTTTTGTAATTTTCGGATCCCGGTCATCCCTCAAAGATAGGAGAACAGCAGGCACAAAAAAACCGCCTCTTTTGAAGCGGTTCCCTGTTTAGTGTTGTATAGCTTAGAATTTATAACCTACGGAAACTCCAAATCCGGAATTTTTAAATTTGCCGGAAGGCTTTTGTCCGTTGTTGTCAGGTGCGATATTTACCAATCCTAATTGTCCGTTCAACTGGAATGAAAGCTTATTCGCAAATTCATATCCAACCAGAAGGTTGGCGCCGGCATCAAACGGCTTGCCATATATGGATTTGTTGTTTGAGCCGTCTTTAGTATCATTCTTGAACTCCAGCTGACCGCTGCTGCTGCTGGTAGCCGTGGATCCCCCACCGGTAGCAACGGCGTCGTATTTCCATTTACCTCCCAATCCATACGCCACATAAGGACCTGCGCCCAGCAATAATTTGCCGTCGCCTAATTCCGGTTTATAGAGGAAGTTAACGGGCACTTCAATATAAGAAGGTGTTTCTTTATAAGTGCCATTGTAAGTGCTTCCCAGAGCGCTTGCCGCATCGGTTGTTTTAAATCCTTTTGTGCTGAATAATGCACCGGGTTGGACATAAAACTCATCGGCAACCGGAATGTCAAACGTAACACCTGCGTGCCAGCCCGGGTTCAACTTTGTATCTACTTTTTTACCATTGCCATCTTTCCACATAACATTTGAAAAGTTGGCTCCGGCCCTGAGGCCGATCTCTACCTGCGCCATTGCCGTTCCTGAAACGGCGATGGCCGTCGCGATCATAATTGTTTTTAATACTTGTTTTTTCATAAAGAATAAGTTTAATTATAAAAAGTATTTATCAGCCGGTACCGCGGTGAAACGGCAAGATCTTTCCGTCTTTCCGCATTCCCGGCGATGATTAACCCGTGGCTTCTTTGTCTGCCATTAACCGTTGCCGGCTTCTTTTTTGGCATCGGCTTTCATTTTATCATTTGCCGAGATTACAAATTCTACCCGGCGGTTCTGTGCCCTTCCTTCTGCTGTAGCATTGGTATATTTCGGATTGTTCAGTCCAAACCCTTTGGTTTCCATACGCTCCAGTGCAATGCCGTTGCCGCCTAAATAATTTGCAACAGAAGAGGCTCTTCTTTCTGATAATGCCTGGTTGTATTTGGCCGTACCGGTATTATCAGTGTATCCCTGAATTTCCAGGTCGGTATCGGGGTATTTATTTAAGATTTTGATCAGGTCATTTAAGGTTCCCTGGGCATTGGATGTAATGCCGGACTGATCGAAACCAAATAATACGGCGCTGTTAAATTCAACTGTAATGCCTTCGCCTACACGCTCTACTTTGGCTCCGGGCACCTCCTGTTTGATCTCTTCTGCCTGGCGGTCCATTTTTTTACCAATAATGGCCCCTGCAGTACCACCAACAGCCGCACCGATAATGGCACCCAAACCAGTGTTTCCGGCAGCCCTTCCAATTACGGCTCCCATAGCAGCGCCGCCACCGGTTCCTATTATGGCTCCCTTTTGTGTACGGTTCATTGAATCACAACCGGCAAGCATTAGTCCGGATAAGGCTACTCCTAACGATAAATTTCTTAACTGTTTCATTCTAATAGTTTTGTAATCATACTTTGCCAAATAATATGCCAAAGCCTGGTTTAATTAACATTGTTCGGCAAAAAGAGGGGTTTAAAAACAAAAGGGTTGCCTCTTTACGGGCAACCCTGCTGTTTTTAACATTTAAGTTGATCTGTATCAATTCATTGTAGTTGTAGTTTCTTTTATCGCTGCAGTGGTTGGCGCAGCCGGTCCGCCGGTTTTTGATCCGGTATACGTTACACTTTTAATAACATGCTTAGCCGGTTTTTTAGCCTTTTTTGAGGTATTTTCTTCCGTAGTGGTCATTGCAACAGCGGAGCTATCAGCGCCCGCAGTCATTTCAGGAAAAACAGATGTGGGGTTCTCCTCATTAAATTTGTTGCCGATATTTACGTGTAACGTGTTGGCGTCCTTATCATAAATAAGAGTTCCTTCCTGAATAGAGCGACCAGTCACTACCTTGCTTTTGGATTTGGTAGTAGCAGTAGCGCTGGTGGTTTCAGTACTTTCCATGGAAGTGCTGCCTGTTTCGTCGTTGGCCAATGCTTTCTGGGCAGGGATCTTATAAGTAGCCGGAGAAGCTTTCAGGAAGGCTTTAAATTTCCCTTCGGGTAAGCCCGTTATCCACACAATACCTTTATTTTCAGCATCTCTTGTAATGGTTACCTGGGAACTGGTGCCGGTTTTGTCCGTCATATTAAAGGACCCCAAAACAGGAAAAATGGCTTCATCTGTTAAAGAATCGGGCATGGGCAGTAATTCTTTGGGCGCCGGTTTATAATTCCGTGGAACTTCAGGAGTTGATTGAGCAAACGTTACACATGTAATAGCGAAGGCTAAAAATGCGGTAAGAAGCGACTTCTTTTTCATAAATCCATTTTTGTTTTACAATAATTCAATTAATAAAAACTCTACTGAAATTATTATGCCAAACAGGAAAAACAGCCGGTAAAATATATATTTTAATTTTTGCTTATGATAATATACTTAGTTTCAAACCCCGTCTGTACCGTCCGGGCGGGCGCAGAGGAAACTGGGAATACTCAGAGATTACAGAGGTGGTATATTGATTAACAGAGCACTGTGCACTTCTGTGTTAAACCTCCGTTTTCTCCGTGATTAAAAAAAATAAAGGGTTTCAAATTAAGCGGTGCCGTTGGTGCTATGTAGGTCACAAAGCCTCTAAGCCACTATTCTTTGCGCCTCCTTGTCTTCGTGGCACAGACATTATAGACTTGACTTAACATTAGTATATTTGTGACCTGTTTTTAAAATTCCAAACTTTACATATTTGAAACCTGAAAATGAAGCAATTGAGGTAACCGGGGCCCGGGTGCACAATTTGAAAAATATCAACATATCCATTCCAAAAAATGAACTGGTGGTTATTACGGGGATCAGCGGCAGCGGGAAGTCGTCACTGGCTTTTGATACCATCTATTCCGAAGGGCAGCGCCGGTATATGGAAACTTTTGGTGCTTACGCCCGTCAGTTTATCGGGAATATGGAGCGCCCGGATGTGGATCAGATCACCGGGTTATCGCCCGTAATTTCTATTGAGCAGAAAACCACCAATAAGAATCCGCGATCGACCGTGGGCACCATTACCGAAGTATATGATTTTTTCCGTTTGCTGTTTGCACGGGTGGGTGAAGCCTATTCCTATAACACCGGCAAGAAAATGGTAAAGTGGAGCGAAGAAGAAATTGTAGAGAATATTTTTGAACGCTTTAAAAATAAAAAGATCAACCTGCTGGCGCCGCTGGTAAGGGGGCGTAAGGGGCATTACAGGGAGCTGTTTGAAGATGTGCGGAAGAAAGGTTACGTAAAGGTGCGGGTAGACGGCGAAATAAAAGACATTGTAGCTAAGATGCAGGTGGATCGCTACAAGATCCATGATATTGAACTGGTGGTAGACCGGCTGGAAGTGAATCAGGCATCCAAAGCGCGCCTGAGCCAAAGCGTGCAGGACACCCTGCGACTGGGTAAGGAATTGCTGTTTCTGCTGGAAAACGGCGCCGAACAACCGGTGCAATACAGCAAGCAACTGATGTGTGAGGATACCGGCATCAGCTATGAAGAGCCATCGCCCAATTCCTTTTCCTTTAATTCGCCCTATGGTGCCTGCCCCTACTGCAAGGGCATCGGCACTGCTTATGCTATTGATATGGAGGCCGTTTTGCCGGACCGGAAGCTGAGCATCAGCGACGGCGCCATTGCACCCCTGGGCGAAGAGCGCAATGCCAGTGTGTTTCAGCAGGTGTCAGGATTTGCAAAAAAACATAAGATCAATCTTGCAAAACCGCTGGAAACATTACCGGAGGAACAGCTGAATCTTTTATTATATGGTGATGGGGAGGCCGTTCGCAGCCTGGAGCTGGACGGTTCTGATGATTCTGTTCCCGACTTGTACACCGGCAGTTATGAAGGCATCATCCCGATGCTGAAGCGCTGGTTTTTTTCTACCCAAACCACCGAATGGCTGCGGGAATGGGTAGAGCAGTTTATGGTGTTGAAATCATGTCCTTCCTGCAACGGCGATCGCTTGAAAAAGGAAAGTCTTTGGTTTAAGATCGATGAAAAGAATATCGCGGAGCTGAGTTCTTTAAACCTTGATAAACTGGGCGTATGGCTGCAGGGCATAGAAAAGCGTTTGTCTAAAAAACAAAATGCCATCGCAAAAGATATTCTAAAAGAGATCAGGGAGCGATTACAATTTTTGCTTGATGTAGGCCTGACCTATCTTACATTGTATCGTCCTTCGCGAACCCTCAGTGGGGGAGAATCGCAGCGCATCCGGCTGGCCACGCAGATCGGATCGCAGTTGCAGGGGATCACGTATATCCTGGATGAGCCTTCTATCGGGTTGCATCAAAGAGATAATCATCGTTTGATCCAATCGCTGCAAAATTTGAGAGATATCGGGAACAGCGTGTTGGTGGTGGAGCATGATAAAGACATTATGCTGGCGGCGGATTACCTGATCGATATCGGGCCCAAGGCGGGTTTTCATGGAGGAAAGATCGTAGCGCAGGGAACGCCCAAAGAGCTGTTGAAGCTGGATACGATCACTTCCGGGTATTTAAACGGTCATCTTAAAATTGAAGTGCCGGCAGCGCGCAGAAAAGGCAATGGTAAGATTTTGGAATTAAAGGGCGCCAGCGGTAATAATCTGAAAGACGTAACGGTAAAATTCCCGCTGGGGAAAATGATCGTGGTTACGGGTGTCAGCGGTTCGGGGAAGTCTACCTTAATTAATGACACCCTTTATCCGTTGTTAAGTAACCACTCATTTCCTGCCAGCAAGATGCAGGCGATGCCTTACAAATCCATAAAAGGTTTGGAGCATATTGACAAGGTGGTAGAGATCGATCAATCGCCCATCGGGCGCACCCCAAGAAGTAATCCGGCTACCTATTGCGGGTTCTTTACAGACATCCGTACGCTTTTTGCTGCGGTGCCGGAAGCGAAGATAAGAGGGTATAATGCAGGCCGCTTTTCGTTTAACGTAAAAACCGGCCGTTGTCCTGTTTGTGAAGGCGGCGGTATGCGGGTGATTGAAATGAATTTTTTACCGGATGTATATGTGCCCTGCGAAAAATGCAATGGGAAACGATACAATCGCGAAACGCTGGAGATCCGGTATAAAGGAAAATCCATATCGGATGTGCTGGACATGACGGTAGATGATGCGGTTGAATTTTTTCAGGCCGTACCGTCTATTTACCGAAAAATAAAAACCCTGCAGGATGTAGGCCTGGGCTATATTACGCTGGGACAAAGCGCGGTTACCCTTAGTGGGGGCGAAGCACAGCGCGTAAAACTGAGCACCGAACTTTCAAAAAAAGACACGGGAAAAACTTTTTATATTTTAGATGAACCCACCACCGGGCTGCATTTTGAAGACATCAAACATCTATTGCTGGTGTTGAATAAATTGGTTGATCGCGGCAATACAGTACTGGTGATAGAACATAATATGGATGTGATAAAAGTTGCGGACCATATCATTGACCTGGGTCCTGAAGGCGGTGATGGCGGCGGCCGGATCTTATTTGAAGGCACGCCGGAAGCTCTTGTAAAATGCAAGGAAAGTTACACAGGGGTGTATTTGAAGGAGGAATTAGACTAAAAGATATTGCGCATTGGGGTTTCAGCCGAGCGGATTGTTTAACCGCAAAGGCGCAAAGGGGGTAAGTGAGAAGCGCTGAATATTTAACGCTCTTTATTACCCGTCGCACCAGTCCTACAGGTCCCACCAGGCAATTTGTGGGACAAAGGCGACTTGTGGGACGAACAGTTATTGTTTTTTATCCCAAAAGCTGCTGGATTTTGAAGAATGAAAGCCTTCTCTGCACTCAATGAAATATCCGCAATCAATGTTCAATTTAGCTCCGTCAGGAGCATTGTGTTTGTAGAATGATTGTCTTTTTAGAAAACCGGCTCCGTAGGAAGCCGCGTAAGCACGGGGTTCCTGACGGAGCCGGGCAAAACCTTGGGTGGGAAAAGTGCCTGGTGAAAACATCAGTAAACTAATTCATCTCCACCGCCACATTCCAGTTCGCCTGCTTCGCCAGGTATTCGATCAGTTCGCCATTCATTTCAAATCCTTTGTCCCGGGTCATCAGGTCTACCTGTATGTCTTGCGCCGCATCTTTTATGGAAAGTTTTAAAATGCTGCCGCCTTTGTGCGCTTTTAAATTGGACTGGATAAACTGAATGGCGTCGGTTGTTATTTCTTCTACCGGCAACTCGATCTTTAATTTTTTTGTCTGATTCTTTATCACGCTTTCCGCCAGGTAAATAGA
>JAGIAQ010000103.1 GCA_017744795.1 Niabella sp.
GCCGTACCAGACCAGCACGTTGACCAGGCCGATGACGATCAGCGTCAGGATCGCGCCGGCCGAAGCCGCCAATGCAGGCATCAAATTTAAATTCTTCGATGGTATCCAGCAGGGTATGTATCTGCAGCCAGTTGCGACTTGCAAATTTCCCTTTAGGCTCGGTGAGATGTTTCTGCTTAATGGTATCTTCTACTTTTCGTACGATCAGTTCTGCACCCAGTTCTTTTGCCAGCGCATCGCGGAACTGCAATGCTTCCGGGAAATTGTGGCCGGTATCAATATGCACTAACGGAAAAGGTAGCTTGCCGGGTGCAAAGGCTTTTTTTGCCAATTGAACCAGGGTAATCGAATCTTTACCGCCACTAAATAATAATGCCGGTTTTTCAAATTGTGCAGCTACCTCTCTGAAAACATAAATACTTTCAGCTTCGAGCTGTTCTAAATAATCCAGTTTATATTCACCCATACAATATGTTCTTTATGCAGATCCGCTTTGCGGATTCTTTTCAAATTTTTATGTTGTTTTCGCGGTTAGCGGTTTTATTAAGTCGAATTCAGTTAAGCTTATTTCAAACCACATATCGATCAACTCCTATGTTACTATGTGGTTAAAAAATTTAAATAGCTTCTTTATCTATTGGTGCACATGGAGCCCGCATTCTTTGTGCGATACTTCCCACCACCATCTTCCGGCCCTGGGATCCTCACCAGGCTCTATAGCCCGGGTGCAGGGGGCACAACCAATGCTGATAAAGCCTTTATCATGCAAAGGGTTATACGGAATGTTTTTTTCTTTGATATAATCAATCATCTGTTCATAACTCCAATGGATCAGCGGGTTGAATTTGTACAGTTTGCGGTCTTCATCCCACTCGATCATTTTCATATCTTTCCGGTTGTCCGACTGATCGCTGCGCAGGCCCGTGATCCACACTTTGGCACCCTGCAACGCACGGTTCAACGGTTTTACTTTCCGGATAAAACAGCATTGTTTGCGGTTTTCAACGGATTCATAAAAACCATTAACGCCTTTTTCCTTTACATAGGCCTCTACATCGGATGCTTCAGGAAAATATACCTCGATGTTTGTTTTGTAACGGGCATTGGTCTTTTCCAGCAGATCATAGTGCTCATAAAACAAACGCCCGGTATCCAGTGTAAAGATCCGAACCGGTAATTTGTTAGTGGCAATCACTTCCGTCAGCACCTGGTCTTCCTGACCCAGGGAGGAGGAAAGTACAGTTTCGCCCGGAAACTGATCAGCGACCAGCTTCAGTGCGTCTGCCAATGAGGCTTTTTCTATTTCCTGTATTTGTTCTTCTGTAAACACGTTTGCCGTTTATGATTTATCATTTATGGTTTATAGTTGCGTTAAACTATAAACCATAAACAATAAACGAAAAATTAAATATTCGGTTGCGGTGTGTAACGCAGGTAAGGTTTTACCTCTTTTACACCTTTAGGGAATTTTTTAATTGCATCTTCAGTGCTGATAGACGGAACCACTATCACGTCTTCACCTTGCTTCCAGTCTGCCGGTGTGGCCACGCTGTGGTTGGCAGTCAGCTGCAGGGAGTCGATAACGCGCAGTACTTCCTGGAAATTTCTTCCGGTAGAAGCTGGGTAAGTGATGATCAGTTTTACTTTTTTATCGGGTCCGATGATGAACAGGGAACGCACGGTTGCTTTTTCTGAAGCATTGGGGTGGATCATGTCATAAAGCGTAGCGATGTTACGCTCGGGGTCTGCCAGGATAGGGAAATCTACAGAACAATTATTGGTTTCATTGATATCGTTTCTCCAGCCCAGGTGCGAATCCAGCGGGTCAACGCTTACGGCCAATGCTTTCACGCCTCTTTTTTCAAATTCGCCTTTCAGCAAAGCCGTTTTTCCCAATTCAGTCGTACAAACCGGTGTGTAATCCGCCGGGTGCGAAAAAAGAACTCCCCAGGAATTACCCAGGTAGTCATGAAAAGAAATTTCTCCTTCTGTGGACTGCGCTTTGAAGTCGGGCGCAACGTCTCCTAATCTTAATGACATAATAAAAACTATTTTTTGAGTTATTAAATAACTATTTTATAAAACCTACCAACTAAGTAGACTAATAGGATAAAAAAATAGAGGACTGCAAGGTAAGATTTTTTTCTTAACCGAATAGTGAAAAAACCAGTTAAAATTTTTTTATGTGAAAAAAGAAGATAACTGTTGTTAGTGAGTGCCGTCTTTAGAAGTAAGGCTGGATGCCGCCGGCAGAGCAGATTCTATCAATCCTGAAGATCTTTCAGCGTCCGGTTTTCCAGCACCTGAAGAGTAGCGTCCCGCACCTGTTTCATTACGTCATTCAGCCCGCAGTGTTTTTCATCGCAGTTTTTGCAGCGCTCATAAAAATACAGGCTCACGCAGGGGAGCATGGAAATGGGCCCATCGATCAGGCGGATAACCGTGGCCATTTTAACATCTGCCGGATCTTTTTTAAAAAAATAGCCGCCGCCCTTGCCTTTTTTGCTTTCCAGGATATCTGCCTTTTTCAGTTCCAGCAGAATATTCTCCAGGAACTTCAGCGGAATACGCTTTTTTTTCGCGATCTCAGAGATCAACACTGGTCCATCCTGTTGTTTATCGGCCAGATAGCCCAATGCCTTAAAAGCGTATTGCGATTTTTTTGTAAGCATATAGTAATAACAAATGTTCGATCATAAAGTTAAGCAACTTATCGCAGCCGGTGACGCTGATTTTGCAATACATTTTGAAGCGTCCACGGGATCCGTTTTTCAAAAGACATTTGCCTTTCCGGGCAATCTTCTTTGGAGCAGAGTACGCATTGAAAGGGCCGGCAGCCGTCTGAATGGACAAAAAACTCAACCGCTTCCCCGTATTTGTTTCGGATCAGTTCCGTTAGCTTGTCAATTTCGCGATGGGCCTGCAATACATTGAGGTACCAGGGCACAGTAAGATGGCAGTCAATATGCAAGACACTGCCGTATTTTATCACACGGAAATTATGCAGGTCCACCCAGTTCTCGCTCCGGTGCGCATTTACATACTGGATCATTTCAGCCAGCAGCTCTTCATCTGCTTCGTCCATAATGCCGGCTACAGACCGGCGTAATATGGTATAGGATGTGTACAGGATGAAGGCCGCAAGCAGGATGGCCACAACAGAATCGATCCAATGCAATCCCGTAAAATATACAAGGGCTAATCCTATGATAATGGCAATAGTGGACCAGGTATCCGTTTGCAGGTGCCTGCCGCTTACTTCCAAAGCCAGGGACTGATTTTTTTTACCGATGGAGATGCAAACGCCCCCCAGGACGTAATTGGCAATTGCCGTTACAGCAATAAGCAGCATACCAATATCCAGCCGGTTCAGCGGAACAGGGTGGAGCAATTGGTCGATCGCCTTATACAAAATGACTACGCCCGCAATGCCGATCATAGTACCTTCCACTGCGGCTGATAAAAACTCGGCTTTGCCATGGCCGTAAGGGTGGTTCTCATCGCTGGGCCGGGCCGCCAGGTAAAGGCTGTACAGCCCAATGATGCCTGCCGCCACGTTGGCAATACTTTCCAGCGCATCGGTCAGCACGGCAACTGAATACGTGAAAAAATAGGCGATGAATTTTATGATCAGCAATAACAGTGAAACTGCTACCACCCATTTTTGAATTTTGATATTTTGTCTGGATCCCGTGTTGGTCATGATTGAATAGGAAGGTTACACGTTTCTTCTGTTCAGGCGTCTTTGCTTTATTTTACTTACTATTTTTCGCCTCAGGCGATTGTAGAATTCTTTATTAAAAAGGTTCGAATCGTGCATGGCTTTGTAGGTAAGGAAGGCGCCAATAGGAGCGAGGATAAAGGTAGAAAGCCACAATCCTGAAAAAGCACTGAGGGTTCCTTCTTTTGCCATTTTTTCGCCGGTGTTGGATGAAAAATAAAACACAAGGAAGAAGATGATGGCGAAGATCATGGGCGTCCCCAACCCGCCTTTGCGAATGATGGAGCCCAGGGGGGCACCGATCATGAACATGAGAAAGCAGGCCAGGGCCAGTACTATTTTCTTATGCCATTCTATTTTATAACGCCGGATATTTTTCTCCTGCTCCTGAATGCTGCTGAGGTTGATGCTGGCATTATCTTTTGCGGCATTGATATTCCCGAGCGCCCGCTCTCCCAGGCTGCTCTGCACGCTATCCGGTAAAAATGCCGTAAGGGTGTGGGCCTCCTGTTTTCTCTTCAGCATAGCAGCACTGTCGGCCTTTGCCTTATTGCGCGCCACGGAATCATGCACTGCGGCAGGCGGTGTTGTTTTTACCCGGGCAATCGTGTCTGTTTTCTTTTGAGCACTATCTGCCCCTGCGGCTTTTGTCTTTCTTTTTTTGATTCTTTTTGTTGCGGCGGAAACCCCGGTTGTGAGCGAATCTTTTTTGCGTAAAACGGTGTCTTTTTTTACCGGGATCAGTGTAGCAACTGCTTTTCCCGTGATCGAATCGCGGCCCAGGAAGGCATCATTATTCTTTTTAAAATTTAAAACAGAATCCGGAATGCTGATTCCCTTTACAACACTATCCTTATATTGTAATAGACTGAAGTTGGCCATCATATTGTTCCGGTAGCGGCCAATTTCTGCATCTGTGACCTTGGTCATGGAGTCGATCGAAAGATTCAGCTGCCGCATATTCAATACCCGTTCGTTATTGCGGTTGCTGCTGTCGTTGGAGGATTTAAAGTTAAAAGAGCTGATGTCCAGCTGCATTTTATATTGCTGAAAACCGAGGCGTACGTATTCGGTGGCCGAATCAGAGCGGCTGCCGCGTTCCTGGTAGCGCCACCCGTCTTTAAAAACAATGTCAAGGAAACGTTTGTCAGGAGAGGGGCGCATGGTACCGCTTTTGGCGATCACAAAATTATCCTGCAGGGCCCCGTAGCTATTGTTCTCAAAAACAATTACGTCCCGTATGGTGCTGTCGTCTTTTTCTTTTTTTCCTATTTTGATCGCAAATCGATCCAGTTTATCATAAAAAACCCCTTCCTTAATATCAAAAGCCGGCTTGGCCAGCACGATATCGGAAAGCATGGTGCGGGATTTTAATTGTGCTACCGGGATAATATAGTTGGCAAAAAGAAAGGCACAAAGGCTGATGAGGAGGGATACCAGCACCAGCGGACGCATAAAGCGCAACAGCGATATCCCGGAGGATTTAACGGCTACCAGCTCAAACGATTCTCCCAGGTTCCCGAAGGTCATTAAAGAGGACAGCAGCACGGCAAGCGGCAGGGCCAGGGGAATTAAAACGGCACTCTGGTACCAGATAAATTTTAAAATGGTGAAGGCATCCAGTCCCTTGCCTACAAAATCATCGATCCACAGCCAGAAGAACTGCATGACCAGCACAAAAAGCGTAATGAAAAAAGTGGCCACAAACGGGCCAATAAATGATTTAATAATTAATTTATCTAATTTTTTCAACGCTTTCCTGTTTCGGATTCACTGTTCATAGTCAATAGTCTATGGCTCATCGCCCGCAACTCTTTAACCGAATTGATTTAATTTGCAAATAACGTATACAATAATGGAACAAACAAAATTAAGCCTTTCTGCACAGGAGCTTGCAATGGTTACCGACCCCGGAATTATTTTAACAAAGAATGGGGTTTTACAAAAGATGCAAACGGCCTTGTATGCGCTTTATGCCTGGCAGCAGGATTTTGCGGCAAAAAACAGCGGGCTTGCTGCGGCGTTTGAAACCAACGGGAAGGTGGCCAAAGGCGAAAATTATAAAGGGCTGCCTTATGTTTTGCTCGATTATCCCCGCAATTTTACGCCGGATCATTTTTTTTCAGTAAGAAGTATGTTTTGGTGGGGCCGGCAGGTAAGTACAACCCTGCATCTTTCGGGCAGCTGGATGCAGCAATTTACACCCCGGTTATGCGAACAACTGACCTTGTTGCAGGAAAATAGTTTTTACGTGAGTTATAACGGGGATGAATGGGATCATGATTTAAATGGCGGAGCGTATCATCCGCTTGGCGGAATGCCCGTTGAAGGATTGCAGAAAATGGCTGAAGCAGACGGCTTTCTTAAAATAGCGGCCTTTATACCCATCAATGAACTTGCTGATGCACCTGCGTTCTGGCGGAACAGCTTCCGCACACTAATGGAAATTCTTTTTAAATCTTAGAAAGGGAATGTTAGTTACCCAGGCGATGGAATAATTCCTTTACCTGGTAATCCCAGAGCTGGCTTTGGTCCTTGATTTCTCTTTTTTCAGCAAAATCGGTGATCACAAGGATGGTTTGGTTGGTAATTTCCGATTTGTCTATACGAAATTCAAAATATTCGCTTTTAGGGGCACCTACCCAGTGGAAGCGGATAAAGCGTTCTTCTTCCTGGTCCAGCACTTCCGCCTCTTCTGTAGAGCCGTTCCAACTGAAATAGAAATTCCCGTTCCTTTCGTCCACTGTTTCCGCAAACCACTCACCCAAGCCGTTTGATGTTGCCAAAAATTCATATAAAATTGTTGGGGAACAACGAACGGGGAACTCAAGTGTATATAGCTGTTTACTCATCTCTGTCGGGTGTATTTAGTAATCCAATTTGCTACAATAATATTAAAATTATATTACTGTCAAAATTTTTTTTAAAAATCAGGGGTTTAGGATGGGGAAAGGGGCGTTTTCGTCAAAACGCATACCGCCAACAGGATTTTTCTCATGTTTTGTCTTATCGGGGTCTTTAGCCACTTTAGTAAGGTTGAGCGGATACGGTCGATTGAACGCTTCCTGAGACAGTTTGAACATTAAGGCAAGTTGGCGAATCAGCTCCTTTGAAATCCCTTTTTTATAATTCGTGATGTCAGAGATCAGACCCGGACTTATGTTGAGCTTTCGTGCCAGATCAATGGATTTTAAATGGTGCTCTTTCATTAAAGACTTTAAAAGCTCGACCGGATTTAATTCAGTAAAGATGTTATGCTCGACGTCGTATTTTTCAATTAACAGTGTAAGCAAATCAATTTCATCTTTAATGGCTTTACTTTTTTTCTTATTTGAAAAATCCAGATCATGAAGGATCTGGCAGTAGTCATCGTACTGCTTTTCCGTTTTTATAACTTTATATTTCAACGTTTCCATACCACGAATGCTTAATAACTGAATACGGTATATTGTTCATTATTGTTGCAAAGTTTATCATATTCGCCATGTGTGCCTATCCAACATATGTATAACCTTATTGAATCTTCACCAAAAGCATATTTGCAAATCATCCGGTAATTATTCCCGCCAATATCAAATACCACTCTTAAGCTACTTTTGCCCAACAAATCCGCAGCAGGATAGGTTTTTTTAATATCTGCCGGCCCGTTCCAATCAGCTTTTTTGGCTTTTGAAAGCCATTCTTCAACCGAAATCCGGCTCGCAGCATTTGCTAAAGCGTATTTCCGTATGGTCTTTTCTTTGATTAGGTGAACTTTCATACAAAGATAGTCTTTTATTAATAAATTCACGTTTTGTGAATATTATTACTGTAACAGACGGGAAATTTATTAAGACACTACGCCAAAATTTTCTTCATACCAGCTGTAAAGTTGCTCCATTGTTTTCACCGTAATATAAGTTCCTCCCGATGCTTCCACGCGTGCTTTTTCTTTTTGTTGCGCGCAGCTCATCCGGTCCTGGCCTATTTTTATTTCTATGGAAATAAACCGGCCCTTTATCAGTGCGTGTATATCGGCCGTGCCGCAGTTGCTGGCGCCCCGGGTCCGGATGACTTTTCCCTTAATGATCCTTGGCAAGCCCGTAGTGTTAATACGGTTGGCATAGTGTCCCCGGTATTTGAGAAAATCAAGAATGCAGGCGGTAAGGCCATTGGCCGTTTTGTCGCTGTACCGTTTTTGCGGTACTCCAAAATCCCGGCAGGCGGCATACTGCTTCGTCAGGTTGCGCTCCCTGGCTTGTTGTAAGGCGTGTTTCCAGTTCATAGTGTTAGCTTTAAATTAGTGTTTCTTAAAGTTACTCTTTAAAACGGAGCCAGCAATGGCGGAAGGGGGCTTCTTTTACTCTTCGGTGCAGAAGGTTAGAATGGTCGATTTTACTGAATTTTAAGGCTGGGAGGTATAAAATGGGGTACAATTTTTAGAATTTGTCAAGGAGGATCCCGGATTACGACATTAAAAGTCGTATCTTAGCATTGCTAAAAAGTTTTGAGCCTGCATATTTCATCCCATGATGGGTGCTGCCAGTACTGGCACGGGGGCGAAAAGATTTTTTAGCTTTTTTTATTGCTCCTCATATAAGTTTAGGATAGTTGCATATTTGTCTTTTAACGCATCAAAATACCGGCTTTCTCCCTTCAATAATTTTCTTTGTACCGCCCATATCAGGTAATCAATAACGCTGAGTTCGGGCATTTCAACGCTGGGCACAACTTCAAGGCTGTATTGTATAGACTTGCCACTTGCATTTTCGCTTAATGCTAAAGCTTTATCAACTGCTTTTTGAAAATTGTGCAACGAATTATTACCGCGCTGAGAAAGATAGAGCATATATTTGCAATCAGAATTTGCCAGCCTTCCATTTAGCAAATGATGTAATACGTCAAAATAGAATTCAGTCGGACTATTGTTATGTTTACGGTTAAAAACAGTTAAGTCCTTTTTGGCTATTGCAATATGTGCCTTATAGCCATCAGTACTTCGCAATAATTCGAAAAATTTCGCTCTGATTTCTGGATGGTCTTCTCTGGCATGAACATACCAGCGTTTATTTGCAGCAACCGAGGGAATCGTATTGTACAAGTTGTCGGCCTTTACATTATCTATAAAGTCGATTACTGTCTTACGAAGGAATTTCCTGTTTTCGGTTTCTATCATACCTATAATCAGATAAGGCTGGAAACCATCTGTTCCAACCAGGAGTTTTTTGCGCCCGCCATAAAAACCGGCATCGCCGCTTTCGTCAATAAAAAGAAACTTTTTACTGTTCATAGTGTTAGCCTTTAATTAGTGTTTCTTAAAGTTACTCTTTAAAACGGAATCAGCAAAGGGGAGGAGGGGGCTTCTTTTACTTTCCTATACAAAACTTCCCAAAAATCGTCCCTAGTATATCCCTGTCCACCTCCACCTGCCCGGTGATAGCGCCAAGATAATGCAGGGCACGACGGATGTCTATCGACAATAAATCGCCGGTAAGGTTTTGTTCCATGCCGGTTTCAATGGCTTGCAGGCTTTCCATCATTTTTGCCAGCGCCTCATAATGGCGGGCATTCGTTACAATAGTGTTTTCCGTTTTGATGGTATCGCCAATCGCTTTTTCGTACATCAGGTCTTTCAGTGCGTCAATGCCGATATTGTTTTTAGCACTGATTGCAATTGCTGATTCCCGACCTCTGATGTCTGACGTTTGGCGTTTGACGTCTGATATCTGATTCCGATCGGTTTTGTTCCGTACCGTAATGGTCTTATCAGCAAAGGGCTTCAGCCAATCGATGGGCGTTGTATCCGGATCAGTAATATCCGTCAGATGCAGGATCAGCGCTGCTTTTTCAGCATTTTGTTTGCTGCGCTCGATGCCGATGCTTTCAATCTGGTCCAAGGTGTGCTCCCGGATGCCTGCGGTATCAATCAGCCGGAATAACACCCCTTTTATATTCAGCGTTTCTTCAATCGTGTCACGCGTGGTGCCGGCAATATCGCTTACGATGGCGCGCTCTTCATTTAACAAGGCGTTCAGCAGTGTACTTTTGCCTACATTGGGTTTCCCGATGATGGCAACGGCAACGCCATTTTTAATAACATTGCCCAGTTGAAAGGAATTGAGCAGATTTGAGATCTGCGATTTGAGTTTTGAGATCAGACTTTTGAACTGCGTACGATCGGCAAATTCCACGTCCTCATCGCTAAAATCAAGCTCCAATTCGATTAATGCAGCAAAATGAATCAGCTGATCGCGGAGCTGGGCCAGCTCGCCGGAGAACCCGCCCCGTAATTGCTGGAGGGCCGCCTGCTGCTGGGCCTTACTGTCGGCAGCAATCAGATCGGCTACTGCCTCTGCCTGGGCAAGGTCCAGCTTTCCGTTCAGGAAAGCCCGTTGTGTATATTCGCCGGCACGGGCCAGCCGGGCGCCGGCGGAGGTGGCGGCTTCCAGTATTTTGCGGAGAATATAAGGCGCACCATGCCCGCTGATCTCTACCACATCTTCCCCTGTATAACTTTTAGGGCCTTTAAACAGGGTTGCCACTACTTCGTCGATCAGTTCCCCTTCGTTCGGGTCAATGATGTGCCCGAAATGGACGGTGTGCGAAGGCTGACCGGCCAGGTCCCGCCCCTTGAAAATTTTACCGGCGATAGCGATGGCGTCAGGACCGCTTAGTCTTATTACGCCAATGGCGCCAATACCCGGCGGGGTGGCAATAGCGGCAATAGTATCTTCAAACCCGGAAAGATGATTCATGGCAGCAAAAGTACCGATTCAGAAGGATAGCGCCTATATGCCAGTTTTTTTGGAATATAACACTTTTGCTCTCACCGGTTCCCCGGATTCACACAGAAGTTTTAAACCCTCAACTCTTTTCTGTGAAAATCTGTGCTTTCTGTGGGCCATACATTTAGAGCCTGTTTAAAATTCATTCAATGGCTTTACTACGGCTCTTTTTGGCTACAACTGCGTTAGATTTTTCGCAATAGTGATCTACTATGTCTGCAAAATCGGTCTTGTTTCGCTCAAAAATAGCTGCATAATAAATCTCATCAATAAAATTTAAACAGGCTCTTATATTATACTTAATTTTATTGCCTTCATACAATTAATTGTAATACCATTATGCGAGTACGATTTTTGCTTTTCCTGAGTTTATTGTTTGTCCTTTTCCCTTTTGTTTCAAGAGCCCAAAAAGCAGCTCAATCCGAATATTTTCAATTGTCGGTGTATAAATATGCCACAGCCGAACAGGAAACAATACTGAAGCAATATTTTGAAACCGCACTGGTGCCGGCATTACATCGCCAGCAGATCAGTCGTGTAGGTGTGTTTGAAAAAATAGCAAACGACACGGCAGCAGTAAAAGAGCTTTTTGTATTGATCCCCTTTAAAAACCTGGCGCAGCAGGAAGGGGTAATACAGCGGTTGCAGACGGACGCAGGCTATCATTCAGCAAGCCAATCCTTTCGCGAAGCGAATTATAAAACCCCTCCCTTTGACCGCATTGAAACCATATGGCTGAAAGCTTTTCCGATGATGCCGGTTTTAAAAGCGCCTTCGTTGAAGGGGCCTAAAAAGGAACGGGTGTACGAACTGCGCAGCTATCAAAGCCCGACGGAACAACTTTTCAGAAGCAAAGTAAAAATGTTTAACGAGGGCGGGGAGACTGTCATTTTCAAACGATTGAATTTTAATGCCGTTTTTTATGGCGAAGTGATTGCGGGCTGTCATATGCCGAACCTGATGTACCTGACGACGCATGAAAACAAAGCTGACCGCGATGCTCACTGGAAGAGCTTTGGCAGCGACCCCGACTGGAAGCGGCTGAATACGATGGAGGAGTATAAAAATAATGTTTCTCATATCGATATTTCTTTCATTCGGCCGTTGGATTGCTCGGACATTTAGCAATGTTTTAAGGTCTCCCGCAGATCGCGCTGATTTTCGCAGAAAAAAGAGAACCTATCTGCGGTGGTCTGCGTATTCTGCGGGAAACCTTACATTTGCCCGAAATGAAAAAAGAACATTTAAAGGAGATCGATTTTGCCGAAGGCGCCGTGTTATTGATCGATAAGCCATTGGAGTGGACGTCGTTTGATGTGGTGCGGAAAGTGCGCAACCTGATCCGTGTAAAAAAGGTAGGGCATGCCGGCACGCTGGATCCGCTGGCAACGGGCCTGCTGGTGGTTTGTACAGGCAAGTTCACCAAACAGATCAATACTTATATGGCCAGGGAAAAGGAATATACCGGCACTTTTACAATCGGTGCCGTTACGCCTACATATGACCTGGAAAGCAATCCTGAACAATTTAAGCCTTTTGAGCATATTACCATTTTTGAAATGGAAGCGGCTACCCATCAGTTTATCGGGACCATTCAGCAGATTCCCCCGGCGCATTCTGCTATTAAAAAGGATGGTAAACGCGTGTATGAATTGGCGCGCAAGGGGATCGAAGTACAACTGGATCCCCGGACGGTAACAATATCCAGCTTCGAAATTGACGCTACCAACCTGCCGGAGATCTCTTTTAAGGTGGTTTGTTCCACCGGAACCTATATCCGGAGCCTGGCACATGATTTTGGACAGGCCCTGGGATGCGGCGCTTACCTGAGCAGTCTGCGGCGCACACGCATCGGATCGTTTTCTGTTAACGATGCGGTTACGATGGATGCGTTCACGGAAGTTATGAGAGAACGGAAGGCAGACCTATGAGGTTTCTAAAAACCTCGTAGGTCTGTAGCTGCTCACTAAAATATAAACGGATACCCAATCCCAATCTGCAGCTGGCTGCCTTTAAAGAAGGGATAAGCAAAGAATTTGTTCTGATAACTGCTGTTGTCCGGGCTGGGGCTGGGGTCTTTCACTTTATACGCATAATCGAGCCGGATCACGAAAAAGCCCAGGTCTACCCGCACGCCCGCGCCCGAGCCAATGGCCAGGTCGGTACCCAATCGACCTAATTTAAAGATCTCATCATCGGTACCCGAGTTTTTCTTCACCAGCCATACATTACCCATATCGGTAAAAGCGGCGCCGTTAACGGGAATGCCGGCTACCTTAAACAGGGGGAACCGGTACTCGAAATTTGCTTCCAGCTGCATATCTCCAAAGCGGTCGGGGATGCTGTAGTCGCCTATAAAATTATTAATGTAGGATCCGGGGCCCAAACGGCGTAGCTGCCAGGCACGCATGCTGTTGGGACCACCGGCAAAATATTGTTTAAAAAAGGGCAGTTCGAACCGCTTTTCCGGATTCGGCGTTGAGCTTAATTCATAACCCAGCCCCGCAAATCCTCTGGTGATAAATGAAGTTTTCGCCCACTTGAACATACGGGCGTATTCCAGGTCCATTTTTACAAAACGGTAGAGGTTGTCTTCAATAAATTGGTTATGCACCATCCCGGTCAATAACCCCGATTCTTCAAAATTGGCACGAAAAACGCTGGCGCTGCGCCCGGTACGGTTATTCCAGGGCATGGTAAAATTCATCATTGTTGAAGTGATAAGGCCATCGTTGAAGAGGTTGGCGATAGAGGGATTCTGTACAATAAGCTTGTTCAGGCTGTCCCTTTTGATCAGGTGGGCATATTCAACATTCGGTAGTTTTATGCTGAGGTTATAGGTCCTGTTTTTTACAAGATAGTCTTTCGCGCGCCAGGAGAATTCATAGCCCCAGGAAGCGTTTAATGAGGTAAGGTTGAAAAGATAGGCCCGGTCCGTGCTGGTGGCGCTGAGCGTGAATATGGAACGGAAATTTCCCCGGAAATTATCCTTGAACGACTGCAGTCCCGGAAAAACGAATCTTGGTGAAGAGATCGCGTTGGTCAGGCTAAACTGTTGTGTTTGAATAATGCGCCCGGCCGTAAGCTGTCCCAGCTCTACCATGTAGCTGGCATTCGTTGTCATCAGGTTGGCCGATCGCGCAAAATTGCGGTTCTGCAAGCCGGCGGTTAACCCGATTCCCACAAAATTTCCGGTGATGGCGCTCTGGCTATAACTGCTTTCCACGCTGGTGGTAAAATTATATTTCTTGGCGGGGATGAGTTTTATGGCAATATCCACCGTATCGGTTCCTTCCCGCGGCATTTGTGCAATATCAACC
>JAGIAQ010000104.1 GCA_017744795.1 Niabella sp.
CCCAGCTCTTTACCGGCCCATCCTAATACAGTTTCATAGATCTGTCCCAGGTTCATACGGGAAGGTACCCCCAGCGGGTTCAGTACGATGTCCACAGGAGACCCGTCTTCTAAGAACGGCATATCTTCCTGGCGAACGATCTTAGCAACAATACCCTTGTTACCGTGGCGACCCGCCATTTTATCACCCACTTTCAGCTTACGTTTTACGGCCAGGTACACTTTAGCCAGTTTCAATACACCGGCAGGTAATTCATCCCCGATGGAGATATTGAATTTCTCTCTTTTGTAGCGTCCCAGTTCTTCGTTAAACTTGATGTTGTAATTGTGTAACAGGGTATTGATCTGGTTGTTGATCTTTTCGTCGTTGGTCCAGCCCAAAGGATTGATATTGGCATAATCCAGAGAAGCCAGGTTTTTAGCGTTAAACTTAGAACCTTTACCAATAACGATCTCATCAAAGCTGTTCATTACACCGGTAGATACCTGGTTTTCCAGGATAGTGCCCAGTTTTTCCAGCAACACTGTCAACAGATCCTGCTCATTCTTTTCGTGTGCTTTATCCAGCTTTTCGATGGCCGCTTTTTCACGAACTTTTGCATTCTTATCTTTCTTCGCGCGCTGGAACAGTTTCTTACCAATCACCACCCCTTCTACTCCGTTCGGCGCTTTTAAAGAAGCATCTTTCGCATCACCGGCTTTATCACCAAAGATGGCACGCAACAGCTTCTCTTCAGGAGTAGGATCACTTTCTCCTTTCGGAGTGATCTTACCAATTAAGATATCACCTTCTTTCACCTGCGCCCCGATGCGGATAATGCCGTTCTCATCCAGGTCTTTGGTAGCTTCTTCAGAAACGTTAGGAATATCAGAAGTTAATTCTTCTTCTCCTAATTTAGTATCGCGTACTTCCAGTTCATATTCAGAAATATGGATAGAAGTAAACATATCTTCTTTTACCACACGCTCGCTGATCACGATCGCATCCTCGAAGTTGTACCCTTTCCATGGCATGAAGGCCACTTTCAGGTTCTTACCCAATGCCAGTTCCCCGTTGCGGGTAGCGTAACCATTGGTAAGAAAATCGTCTTCTTTTACCTTTTGTCCTTTTTTAACGCAAGGATTCAGGTTGATACAGGTTTCGTGGTTGGTTTTGATGAACTTGGTCAGCTTATAAACCTTAAGGTCTTCTTCAAAGCTTACCAGTTTCTCATTCACGTTACGGTCATAACGCACATGAATTTCGTTGGCATCCACAAACTCAACCACACCGTTTCCTTCTGCGTGGATCTGGATCCTTGAATCACGGGCTGCTTTTCCTTCCAGACCGGTACCTACGATGGGCTCATCCGGACGCAACAGCGGAACCGCCTGGCGTTGCATGTTCGATCCCATCAGCGCACGGTTGGCATCATCATGCTCCAGGAACGGAATCAATGAGGCGCTCAATCCCACGATCTGGTTCGGCGCCACGTCCATATATTCTACTTCGTGCTTGTCAAGGATCGGGAAATCACCGGTTTCTCTTGCTTCCACACGTTCTTCAACAAAGTTGCCATCAGCATCCAGCTTGGTGTTTGCCTGCGCAATTTTAGCAGAATCTTCTTCTTCTGCGCTCAGCAATTCCAGCTCTTTCATATTCACTTTACCGTCAATTACTTTGCGGTAAGGTGTTTCAATAAAGCCCATTTCATTGATCTTGGCATGCACACAAAGTGTGGAGATCAGACCAATGTTTGGACCTTCAGGAGTCTCAATAGTACAAAGACGTCCGTAGTGGCTGTAGTGTACGTCACGCACCTCGAAACCGGCACGCTCACGGCTCAGACCGCCTGGCCCGAGCGCTGAAATACGACGCTTGTGCGTGATCTCAGATAAGGGGTTGGTCTGATCCAGGAACTGTGATAACTGGGAAGTTCCGAAGAACGAGTTGATCACGGAAGACAGTGTACGCGCGTTGATCAGGTCAACCGGCGTAAACACCTCGTTATCCCGTACGTTCATCCGCTCGCGGATGGTACGTGCCATACGGGCTAAACCAACGCCGAACTGTGCATATAATTGCTCCCCTACAGTACGAACACGACGGTTGCTCAGGTGATCGATATCATCGATCTCTGCTTTACCGTTGGTTAAACGAACCAGGTATTTAATAATTTCAATAATATCTTCTTTGGTCAGCGTTTTTTGGGTAACCGGCGCATCAATGTTCAGTTTGCGGTTGATCTTGTAACGACCTACTTCTCCCAGGTCATAACGTTTATCGCTGAAGAATAATTTATCAATGATCCCACGGGCTGTTTCGTTATCCGGAGCATCGGCGCCTCTTAACTGGCGGTAGATGAACTGAACGGCTTCCAGCTCACTGTTAGATGTATCTTTATTTAAGGTATTGTAGATGATGGCATAGTCACCGCCTACATCTTCACGCTGCACAAAAACGCTCTTCACGTCCATGTCTGCGATGATGTCAATGGCTTCTTCGTCCAGCACCACATCCCGCTCCATTACAATTTCATTCCGCTCAATGGATACTACCTCGCCGGTATCTTCATCCACAAAATCTTCCACCCATGTGCGTAATACGCGGGCAGCCAGGCGTTTACCTAAGTGCTTTTCCAGTGCTTTACGATCGCCGGGAACTTCATCCGCCATTCCGAATAACTCCAGGATGTCCTTATCGGTTTCATAACCAATAGAGCGCAACAGGGTTGTTACAGGGAATTTTTTCTTACGATCGATATACGCGTACATCACGTTGTTGATGTCGGTAGCAAATTCCATCCAGGATCCTTTGAAGGGGATCACACGGGCAGAATAAATTTTGGTACCATTCGGGTGAACTGACTGTCCGAAGAACACACCCGGAGAACGATGCAGCTGGGAAACCACCACGCGCTCAGCACCATTGATCACAAAGGTACCGCGGGGGGTCATATAGGGAATATTGCCCAGGAACACATCCTGTACAATGGTCTGAAAATCTACGTGCTCTTCATCGTTACAGCTTAATTTCAGTTTGGCCTTTAAAGGAACCGCATAGGTCAACCCGCGTTCCATACATTCGTCGATGGAATAACGGGGCGGATCAATAAAATAATCCAGAAATTCCAGCACGAAAATATTGCGGGTATCGGTGATCGGGAAATTATCCTTAAACACCCGGAAAAGGCCCTCAATATTACGTTTGTCTGGCGTGGTCTCTAATTGGAAAAACTCCTTAAAGGATTGGATCTGAACTTCCAGAAGATCAGGTGTTTCAGCTAAATGCTTGATCTTCCCAAAGTTTACTCTTGAATTCACTTTTGTAGATGACATATATATAAACCCGGTTTTTTTAATGATCGATTAGGGACAAAACAAAATCAGGATCACTTTTACTGCTAAAAGAAATCCATTGAAATTCAATTACTTGAACATGTTTTGTTTAATCAAATTTTTATTGGCCAAAATAAAAGGAAGGCAAAGTTACGAAAAACTTTGGAAAGAAGGAAACTTCTCACAATAATATTGCCAGAGTTATTCACAACCAATTTTTAAGATTATAACATATTGATTGTAAATACCTTAAAAACACAAACTTTATAACAAAATCTGGTTATCAGCAAATTCGGCAGTTAGCCATCCCGAAGGCATTCATATAGAACGGGGGAAAGAAACAATAGTCATTTTAAAGGGGCGCGCAGCTTTTTTACAAAGGCTTCAGGAACACCCGCAAAACCGGCAATTTCAGCTACAGAAAATTTACCCGCCGCCAGCAGGTTCTTTACCACCTGCTCTTTGCCTTTTTCCATACCTTCTTCAATACCGCTTTTTCGCCCCTCTTCAAGTCCCTTCTTCCGTCCTTTTTCAATATAAATGTCCAGTGCGCTCATAACGTCTTTTTTTGTCGTTTCCTGCAACAAATTTAATAATTTTTCGTCAATTTCCTCTACACCACTGTACAGGTATATAATAAATCCCTTTTGCAGTTCCGGGGAGCTTTCAGCCGCCCATAACAATAATTTTACGACATTATGTATTATCCATTGCTGTTCAGCAGCATGCTTCAGGGTTAACAGGGAAGCAGCTAGAAACTTATTATTTAACCGCTCCACTTCGGCATCATTCAGAGCGCCCAGGTTGTTGTAAACAAATTCAAATCCTGGAATATATTGTTTCCATTCGGGATCGGTTTCTTCAAAAAGATCCGCCAAAGTCCGGTACTGCCATCTACCCTTACCATGATAAAGCAATACCGGGATAACAAGCGATAGCGGCTCTTTGTTTGCCAGCTGCTTTTGCAGGGCTGAGAAAATATAACCCCCGATTTGTACCGGAGTGTATTGATCCGGGTAGCTTTTATGCTCAATCAACAGGCTTACTTTAATGTGTTTCTTTGAGCCTTTTCTGCGACAGGAATACACAATATCAGACATCGTTTTCTTTAAAGCATCCGAGAGATAAGTGTCCGGCAACTGCGTTAAGGTAGAAAAATTCAGCTTCTTACTTACAGTGGCGGGCAGGTAGTTTTTAAAATAATCCACCGCAACTTTTTTGTTGGACAAAATGCTGCGTATAAAATTGTCGTGTAGGTTAGCGTTACGACCCATAGGTATAAAGCTACTCTATTTTTTGCTTTTATCTTCAAAATATTGGTCAAACACCCGATCCAGGTTCCCTGAAGTAAAATCCTTCATTTATAGTTAAAAAGTAGTACCTTCCTTCACAGATACCCCTCTTTGTTAACCACCCTAAACCTTGCACCATGAAAAAAACACTCATCAAAGAGTATCTCCAATTTACAAAAAAGGAACAGCTGGGCCTGGTGGCGCTGCTGACGATCATCTTGGTTTTCACGATCCTCCCCTTCATCAATTTCAGACAAGCAACGATCGAAAAAGATCCGGTTATTGAAAATGCCGTCGCTGAACTCAAGAATAAAACACCGAAGGAAGACGATGTCGCTGATAATTCTTATGACCGGGATGACCATAATAGTCGCCCTTTTGCCGCCGCGCAGCCGAAAGGGCGGCTCTTTAATTTTGACCCCAATACGATCGACGAAAGCGGATGGAAAGAACTGGGGTTAAGAGAACGCACCATCCGAACGATATTAAATTATCGCAGTAAAGGCGGGCACTTTCGCAAACCCGACGATCTTCAGAAAATTTATGGGCTGCGCACCGATGAATTTGAACGGCTGAAACCTTATGTAGTGATCAGTGGGCAGCAAGTCAGTAATCAGTCGCGGACATTTCAAAAGCCGGATGCCCCCTCCTATCCACCGCGCAAGGCCGTCTCTTCGATTGATATCAATACCGCTGATACCTCCGCCTATATTGCGCTACCGGGCATCGGCAGTAAACTGGCGGCACGAATTGTTAATTTCCGGAACAAACTGGGCGGTTTTTATAGCATTGAGCAAGTAGGCGAAACTTATGGTGTACCTCCTGAAACTTTTGAACGTATAAAACCCTTTTTACAGACCGGCGCCGGGGGCATAAAAAAACTGAATATCAATGCCGCCACCTATGAGGAGCTGAACGCGCACCCTTATATCAGCGGCAAGTTGGCTTATCTGATCATTAAGCAGCGCAAAACGGCGCCCATTAGATCTGCCGAAGCATTGGAAGAGTTGATCGCTCAAACCAATGATTCGTTCGACAAAGTAGCTCCGTATATCAGCTTTTAATTTAATATTGTTTACTTAAGAAGATATGAGATAGGACTCCCGCAGATCGCGCAGATTTTCACCTGTTCAAGACTTACCGCCTCAACGTTTTACCGGCATCAGTTCGCCCATTCGATCTAAAATCTGTGCAGATCTGTGCTTTCTATGAGAAAAAATCAGGATCTGCAAAATCAGCGGGTTAATAATCCACAAAAAGACCACATCGTTTTTTACTGATTTCCTTTTGTAAACGGAATCCTGTATTTTGCGCGCCCCCTTTTTAAGGGTTGCTTATAATGACGAAAGAGAATATTGGCACACTGATACAATTCTCCCCGGCCCTGCAAATGCTCCGCTTGCGGAATGCAGGCTGGGTGCTTCCTTTTTTATATGAAGCTTTTAAGGAAGACCGGAAAATGGTGCTCCGCGAAGACGAATTGATCATAAAACTTTCCGAAACCCTGGGACTGATCGCAGACGGTACCGAAGACCTGGAAGAAGCCCGCATCGAATTTGGAGAGGATGAAGAAAGCCGCAGCCGCAAGTATCTGGTGAACTGGGTGCAAAAACGAATATTACAGGATTTCCCCGATACAGAGGGAAATACCAACTACCAGTTAAGCGCCTACACCGAAAAAGTATTCCAATGGATGCAGAACCTGCAAACAGGACAGCACCACGTAGGTACAGAAAGCCGGTTTAAAATGCTGTTCAGCTCCCTGCGCGATATGGTGGAGAATACGGAGGATGACCGCGAAAAGAAATTGCAGCAGCTAAAAGACCGCAAAGCTGAACTGGATAAAGAAATAAAAGCACTGGAAATGGGCGTGGCGCCCCAGCGCTATAACAATGCCCAGGTGCAGGAGCGATTGGACTTATTTATCAAACTCTGCTACGAACTGATCGGCGACTTTCGTGAAGTGGAAGACAATTTTAAACAGATCCACCGCAATATTGTAGAGCAGCACACAAAAGCAGAACAAAACAAAGGAGCCATCCTGGGCTTTGCCTTTGAATCCTATGACGCCTTGCGGGGCAGTAACCAGGGAAAAAGTTTTTATGCTTTCTGGGATTTTCTCATCTCGCGCAGCGGACAGGAAAACTGGCGCCAGCTTACCGAACAATTATTACAACTCTTGCAGGACCGCGAACTGGAAGCCGACACCGATTTTCTGCGTAATATCAAATCCTTTTTACTGGAGCAAGGAAAAGCTGTTTATGAAGCCAATGATAAGATGGCGGAAAAACTCAGCCGCATTATCAGTGAAAAAGAAATTGCCCGGCATCGCAGGTTACGGCAGCAGATCGGTACTATCAAAGAATTGTTCTTTGGCCTTATGGATGACGAAACAGTTACCGCCGGTATTCAGATAACAGATCCCGTTGAAATAAAAATTGCAATGGACCGCAGGTTGGTGCTGGAACAAAAGGCCGCCGCCGGCACACTGAAACAGCCAGTTGCCGGCATTGAAAAAATTGAAGATGTGGACCGCTTCAACCGGCTGCTCAACACCAGCTTCATCGACAAAAAGATCCTCTGGGGCAAAGTGGAAGCAGTATTGCAGAAGAAACAAACCGCTACGCTTAAGGAAATTATCGAAACTACTTCGCTGGACAATGGCCTGGCGGAAGTGATCAGCTATTACAGCTTCCTTCGCGAAAAAGCAAAACGGGTACAGATCCTGGCAGACACCACCGAGCTGATCCCCCTCGACAAAGAGGCTACCAAGTTCGTGGAAGTGCCCTATTTGTTATTTAGTAAATAAAGAAAAAAATGTCAGAAAAAATATACGCTTTCACCCCGGTATTCGTGAAGCTTTTAAAAGGCCCTGTGGAGTACCTTGAAAAAAGCAACTGGGAAAAGCTGTTACAATATAAAACGGAATTAACCACCTTTTTACAGCAACTGGGATTGGCCCTGGTACTGGATGAGCAGGACGGTTACGCCTATATTAAACACAATACGGCAGAGGAAGACACTACCAGCGTAAGCTGGGTACAGCGCCGCTCTTTAACCTACGATGAAAGTGTGCTGCTGGTATTGCTGCGCGATATGATGGCAGAATTTGAGGTAGGCGAAGCCACCCACCGCGAGTTGGTGAAAAAGCGCCGGGAAATAAAAGAATATGCCGAAGTGTTCTTTCGTGAAAATGCCAGCCGCGTGAAAATGTTAAAAGATATTGACCGGCTGATCGATCGTGCCGAGGAAAACGGATTTCTTGAAAAGACCGAAAACCATGATGTGACCGATGAACAAAAATTCCGCATCCGGAAAATCATCAAGGCAAGAGTGGACAGTGAAATTTTAGAGGATTTTAAAAACCAACTAACAGCACATGCAGCTAAGCGTATTCAGCACGGATAATGAAAAAAGCGGTTTCCGGTTACAATACATGGAGGTATTTAACTGGGGAACCTTCGATGATAAAATCCATACTATTCACCCCGGTGGAGAAACCAGTTTATTAACCGGCGCCAACGGAAGCGGTAAAACCACTTTTGTGGATGCACTGCTGACCCTCATTGTTCCTGAAAAAAGATATCGCTTTTACAACCAAAGCAGCGGCAGCGAAAAAAAGGGGGATCGTACAGAAGAAACCTATGTACTGGGCGGATACGGCACTATCAATAGTGAAACCGGCGTAACCAAAAGCCTGTACCTGCGTGAAAAAAAGGAAGAAGCCTATAGTATTCTCCTCGTAAACTTCACGAATGAAGACCAGCAGGAAGTAACCCTTTTCCAGGTACGGTATTTCAACAATGGCGATCTGAAAAGGCAATTTGGCGTGGCGCGTAAGAGCTTGCATATTGAAGCTGATTTTAAACCCTTTGATCTGGGCAATGCCTGGAAAAAACGGATCGATAAACAGTACAACCAGGGCAGTCGTAAACAAGTGGACTGGTATGACTCAGCCAGCAAATATGCACAGCGGCTGGTAGAGGTACTGGGTATGCAAAGCCTGCAGGCCTTAACCCTGTTTAACCAAACGGTGGGTATTAAAGTACTGGGTAACCTCGATGATTTTATCCGCACCCATATGCTGGAGCCCCGGGATATGGAAACAAATTTCCAGGACCTGAAAAAACATCTCGGAACCCTGCTTGATGCGCAACGGAATATTGAAAAAGCTGAGGAACAGATTCGCCTGTTGCAACCCATACAAGCGCATTTTGAAGGGTACCGCCGGCTATCACAACAGCAGCGGCAGTTGTTACAAACGCAGGAAACGGCGACCATCTGGAAAACGTATACTCTGGACCGGCTCCTGACCCAATCGCTGGAGGAAGATGCCGGGCTGCTAAAATCGCAGGAAGCAAAAACAGCAGCGGCCAAATCAAAAATAGAAGCGCTCTACGAAGAAGAACGAACCACCCGTAACCAAATAGAGCAAAACAAGGCCGGGCAGCGGATGAAACAGCTGGAACAGGAACTGCAAGCCTTCAAAACAAAACAAAAGGCCGCCGAAGTAAACCAGGCGAGCTTTGCTGAATGGTGCACTACCTTAAACCTTGATATTAAAACAATCGGCTCCGAAGAAGAGTACAAAAGAATTCAAAAAGAGACCACTCCGCTCGGCCACCAGCTGGAAAAGGAAAACCGCTTAAATGAGGAGGACGACTTTGAAGCAAAGAACACGCTGCGCAAGGCAGATGCGGAGAAGTCTCAGGTGGAGACAGAGCTGAATGCACTGTTGCAAAACAAAAGCAATATCCCCTATCACCTGGTGCAGGTGCGCAAAAACATTTGTCAGGCCCTGAAACTGGAAACCAATGAACTTCCTTTTGCAGGAGAATTGATCCAGGTAAAACCAGACGAACAAGCCTGGCAGCCGGCACTGGAAAAGCTCTTAAGAAGTTTTTCGTTGCGCTTGCTGGTACCGGAGGAGCACTATAAAAAAGTAACCCGGTATATTAATCAGCACAATATCGGCACCCGGCTGGTGTACTACCAGGTGCGCGACACCCTTCGAGCCCTGGCAGGAGATAATACTGTTTATTACAAACTGGATTTCCATCCTGATCATCCGCTGACGAATTGGGTGGAACAACAGGTGGCGCAGCAGTTTGACTATGTTTGCGTGGACACAGACAAACCGCTGGAGCGCTACGACAAAGCTATTACACTGGCCGGACTGATCAAGAATCGCGACCGGCACGAGAAAGACGATCGCCCTGAATCGCTGGATCCGGGCCGGTACGTAATGGGCTGGAACAACGAACAAAAAAAGGAAGCGTTGATCCGCAGGAGGAATCAACTTGCTGATAATGCCTCCAATGCTGCCGAGATCATTCAGCAATGCAGGAAACGGGCCGCCCGTTTGCAAAGCCAGTTCTATGCGCTCAGTCGCCTCTCCGATCACGAAGGTTTTGCACTGCTGGACGTAGCAGGCATTCAGCGGGAGATACATCACGCAGAAGAACAGCTCCGCGAGCTAAGTCAGAGCAGCGACCAGCTCAGGGCATTGACTATCCAGCTGGAACAGATACAGACGCAACGGGCGGAAGTAGAAAAACAACGGGAACAAGCCGGCCGGGAACAAACAACAGTTGCCAATAAAATAGAAGAAAGGGAACGACAGCAAACAGCATTGCAGCCGCTGCTGACGTTGCTTACAGAAGACGATAAAAACCGGCTGCTTGCGTTTCAGCAGGAACAGGCCGCAGCACTTTCTGCCGTTACACTGGATACCATTGAAGCTGTTTTTGATCGCTTCAAAAACCGGCTGGATCAGGATATACAGGCTACCCAACAGGCATTACATAAGGAAGAAAATCAACTGAACCGCAGCATCAGCCATATTAAAAACCCCGCTCCTTCCCTCCTGCAGCGTTTCCCCGACTGGCTGGGCGATGTGCAGTTGTTGCCGGACGATGCTGAAGCGGCGGAAGAATTTCTGGAGTGGCTGGAAAAACTTACCGCCGACAACCTGCCCCGGTACCGGAAAGATTTTGAAAATTTCATTAATGATACCATTACCTATAAAATTGGCGGTCTGAATGAGGAAATGGAAAAATGGGAACGGGAGATCAATACTAGCGTAACCAAATTGAATCAGTCCCTAGGCGGCATTAATTTTAACCGGCTGCCGGACACTTATATTCAGCTGGGTAAACGAAAAGTGCAGGACAGCAACGTGCACGTCTTCCGCAACGCCTTGCTGGAAGCCCTGCCCCAGGCAGCCAACTGGCAGCAAAGCAGCTTTGAAGAAAAAGCCCTGCATTTTCGGGAAAAAGTGCAGCCGCTGATCGACAATCTGGACGAAAGCGAAACCTACCGCGCCCGCGTAATGGATGTGCGCAACTGGTTTGAGTTTTGGGCAGATGAAAAATATCGTAATACCAATGAGCTTAAAAAAACATATCGCCAGATGGGGCAACTTTCCGGGGGAGAAAAGGCGCAGCTCACCTATACCATTTTGTGCAGCGCAATCGCCTATCAATTTGGCATCACCCGGGAAGGGAAAAACAGCCGGAGCCTGCGTTTCATTGCAGTGGATGAAAGCTTCAGCAACCAGGATGAGGATAAAGCAACCTACCTGATGGAACTTTGCAAACAATTGCATTTGCAGTTGCTGGTAGTAACGCCCAGCGATAAAATACAGATCGTACAGGAGTATATTGCCCATGTGCACCTGGCACAACGGGTAAACAACCGGCACAGCGTTATGTATAATATGACGATTAAAGAATTGCAGCAACAAATGAAAAAAGAATGATCCCTGCATTAATATATTAAAATATCACAACGGTCGCCTAGAACAGGAAAGGATCCGGCAGGATTATATTTGGGAAAAATTGAGCGGACCTGAATTATAATGAAAATAAAAAAGCAATCCTTCCGGATTGCCTTTTTATTTTCTTATTAAAGTAAGAATTAAGCTACTTCAACTTCAGCGCCTGCTTCTTTCAGTTTAGCAGCGATGTCTTCAGCTTCAGCTTTAGATACGCCTTCTTTAACTGGTTTTGGAGCACCGTCAACTAATTCTTTAGCTTCTTTCAGACCTAAACCAGTTAAGTCTTTAACGATCTTAACAACGTTCAGTTTAGAAGCACCTGCACTTTTCAGGATTACATCAAATGCTGTTTTTTCTTCAGCTGCTGCTGCACCACCGTCGCCGCCACCAGCTACTACTACTGCTGCTGCTGCAGGCTCAATACCATATTCAGATTTTAAGAAATCTGCTAATTCCTGTACTTCTTTTACAGTTAAACCTACCAGGTTTTCTGCTAATGCTTTAATATCTGCCATTTTGTTTGAATTTTTACCGTCTTCATTTCCTCCTGATTGTATCGGGATCGGATCCGACGGCGGGATTTAAAAAAATTGTTTTAAAATATATGTTTGTTACTATATATACCAATTACTCTGCTGCAGGTGTAGCGTCAGTTGCGGGTGCATCTGCTGCAGGTGCTGCTGCTTCGGGAGCCGCAGGTGCCGCCACCTCAGGGGCTGCAGGCGCTGCTTCAGCAATGGTTGCAGCTGTTTCGGGCCGGTTTTGCAACGCACCGATAACACGCTGGATGGGAGACAACAACAGTCCGATAACATCGCCAATCAATTCGTTCTTGGTCTTGATCTTAACCAGGCTTGCCAATTGGTTATCGCCAACGTATACATCACCATTAATGAAAGCCAGTTTCAATTCAGGCTTTTCTGCTTTTGCTTCGCTTCTGAAAGAGCTCAGGATCACAGCAGGTTCTTTGGGATTCTCAGAGAACATCAAAGCGGTTACCTTGTGCAGAGAATCATAAACGCCTGAATATTTTTCAGCATCCAGAGATTCCAGCGCTTTTTTGATCAATGTATTTTTCGCAACTTTCATTTCAACATTCTTGTTGAAACAAGCGCGGCGTAATTTACCCACCTGATCTACACTTAAAGATTCAGTATCGGTAATGTAAAAATTTTCATATTGAGAGAATTTGCTTTTCAGCAATTCGATCACTTCTGTTTTTTGTTCTTTAGTCATTTTATTTAAAGTTTGACTGTTCTAAAATGTGGATTCCGGCAACTTATTGCACAAAAGATTTTGTGTCCAAAGGAATACCAGGGCTCATAGTACTGGCCAGACTGATACCTTTTAAATAAGTTCCTTTCGCCGTAGTTGGCTTTGCTTTGATCAGTGCGTTCAGCAGCTCCTGGCCGTTTTCAGCGATCTTATCAGCGCTGAAGCTTACACGACCAATTGAAGCGTGCACGATACCCGCTTTATCAACCTTAAAGGCAATTTTACCACCTTTTACTTCGTTAACTGCAGCAGCCACGTCGTTAGTAACGGTACCGGTTTTAGGGTTCGGCATCAGGTTACGAGGACCTAAAATTTTACCCAGTTTACCAATTTTAGGCATAACAGCGGGTGTAGCAATAACCACATCCACATCTGTCCAGCCCCCTTCAATTTTTTGAACAAACTCGTCCAGTCCAACAAAATCAGCGCCTGCACCAACTGCATCTGCTTCTTTATCGGGTGTACAAAGTACCAATACTTTTTTTACTTTACCAGTTCCGTGGGGTAGGGTTACGGTGCCACGGATCGCCTGGTCAGCTTTTTTAGGGTCTACGCCCAAACGAACGTGCAGATCAACAGAAGCGTCGAACTTTGCAACATTTATATCTTTTACCAATGCAGAAGCTTCTTTCAGCGAATAGGTCTTGTTCGCGTCCAGCTTTGCATTTGCAACCTTTCTTTTTTTACTAATGAATGCCATTTTAAATTCTTTTTAGTTCTTTGCCTTCCCCTTCAGGGGAATCAAAAGGGGTGAGTTAATTTTCCCATGGGGCTTTACCTTCAACATTCAGTCCCATGCTACGCGCAGTACCGGCTACCATTTTCATAGCAGACTCTACGGTAAAGCAGTTCAGGTCAGGCATTTTGTCTTTCGCAATAACCTCTACCTGATCCCAGGTAACCTTACCAACTTTAGCACGATTGCTTTCTTTAGAACCTTTTTGAATTTTAGCGGCTTCCATTAATTGAATGGATGCAGGAGGAGTTTTGATTACAAATTCAAAACTTTTGTCGCTATAAACTGTGATTAATACGGGAAGTACTTTTCCCATTTTGTCCTGGGTACGGGCGTTAAACTGTTTGCAGAATTCCATGATGTT
>JAGIAQ010000105.1:0-13535 GCA_017744795.1 Niabella sp.
TTGCTTACTTTTTTATCGACTGAAAAAAGTAAGAGAAGAAACAAAACAGAATGAAAGCATCAATAAAAATGAAAAAACAATATTGCAATCAAATTTGCAAAAGATACTATACTGTCCTTTGTAGGGGCTATAAAAAGATCCGTTCCAAAAGCTTAACGAAACGACATTGACTCACCATTGACCATTCACTTTTCACAACAATCAAAAAAAAAACAAAATGAATTTTATTAAAAGAAATAGCCTTCCCGCATTCCTTTTTTTATTCCTGGCTGCATGTAACAGCAAAACAGAAAAACAAGAAAATCAAGTTCCCGCCCCGGTTACAGCTTCAGTAGCCGCACCAGCCACTCCGGTTTCCGGAAATTATAAAAAAGGAGACCCCGTGCCACCCGACCTGGTCTGTATGGTTAACAACGCATTCATGGGCAAAGAGCAGTTGGCAGTACCTTTTAACGGGAAAACCTATTATGGCTGCTGCGAAATGTGTAAAAACCGTATCCCAAAGGATCCGTCCGTACGTAAAGCGACAGACCCGCAGTCGGGCAAAATAATAGATAAGGCAACTGCTTATATTGTAATGACCGGGGAAGAAGGCGCCGTAACCTATTTTGAAAATGAACAGAGTTATAAAAACTTTATAAAAAGATAGTAACGGAGCTAAAACTCCGATTGTTATAAAATTGCCATATTTATTGTTTAAACATTGATTTATGAAATATCGGGCTACCTTTGCGGACCTTTTAAAAAAATATAAGAATTTATGAAGCAAACAATTTCAATCCTTTCTCTTGCGGTAGTACTGGCTGCCTGCGGCGGAGCATCCAGCGACCCCGCTAAAACGGAAGAAAAAAAAGAAGCGGCCGCTGCAACAGGCACGGCCTATGTCATTGACACCGCAACAACTACTGTTGATTGGCGTGCTACCCATAAAGGTGGTATGGCCCCGCGTTTTGGAACCATTAGCGTTAATGATGGAACCCTGTCCGTTGAAAACGGCGCTGTTACTGCGGGAAACTTTACGATCAACCTCGCAGCGCTTAAGGTAGATACTGCCTCCGTAACAGAACCGGGTAAAAAAGCTGCGGATTTGGAAAAGCACCTGAAAAGCCCCGATTTTTTTGATGCGGCAAAATACGCTACTGCCAAATTTGTGATCACAAAAGTGGCCCCTTATGACAGTGCGCAACAGAAAAGTCTGTTACCCGACGCTACCAACCTCATCAGCGGTAACCTTACTTTAAAGGACAGTACCGTGAACATCACTTTCCCTGCACAGGTTACCATTGTAAATGATGATATCACCGCACGTGCAAAATTCACTATCGACCGCACCGCCTGGGGCATTCATTACAAAACCGAAGGCAGCCCCGAAAACTGGCTGATCAGCAAAGATGTGGAAATCGGCTTTACGCTTAAAGCAAAGAAAAAATAGTTTTTACACACTAATAGTAAAAGCCGCTCCTGCAACGAGCGGCTTTTTGTTTTTAACCGCTAAGGCGCGGGGGCGCTAAGATTTTACTGCCAACACCAACGCCCCTAAAAACTATTTTTCGCGCCATTGCGCCCTTGCCGTTGAAGTTCTATCGCAACGCCGCACCCCCATTTTCACCGTCATTTCGATGAATTCGCCAAAGGCGGATGAAGAGAAATCTCATGCTTAAACAACGGGATTTCACTTCGCTTTCTTTCAGAAATGCTCGTTAATGACGACGCTGGAACACGAAGATTTTACAGCCGGAACAGCTTCCAAAAATTTATTTTTCGCGCCATAGCGTCTTCGCTGTTGAAGTTTTATCGCAACGCCGCAGCCCCAATCTTACCCGTCATTTCGATGAGTCCGACGCAGGAGGGCGAAAAGAAATCTCATTATTAAAGAACGGAATTTCTCTCCCTTACGTCAAATCTTTATTCAGGCTAGTTGGCGCGGGCTCGAAATGACGGTTCAATTAAGTGTTGTTGCTTTCTCATTAAAACAAAAAAAACCGTCTCTATTGAGACGGTTTTAAGCTTATAAAAAACGGTTTCGGATTACTCGGATTTACCCGCGTTCTCTTCGTCCAGTTTCTTTTTAATATCTGCCAGTGCGCTTAAGTTACCCAAAGTAGGCTTCTCAACCTTGCTCTGAATATTTTTTACCGCTTTCTTGGTTTTTTCAACCTCGGCTCTTGCTTCCTTCTTACCGGCTTCTCTTTCATCATACGCCGCTTGTTCCCAAACGCGCGCATGTGATAAAACGATGCGTTTTTCGTTGCGATCGAATTCGATCACTACGAAAGGAGCGGTATCGTCCAGGTTCAGCGACTTACCTTCCTGGGTTGCCAGGTGACGGTTAGGAGCAAATCCTTCCAGACCATAAGGTAACTGAACCGTAGCGCCTTTATCATCGCGGCGAACGATTGTACCATCATGTACACTGCCGATAGCAAAAGTATCCTGCAGTGTATTCCAGGGATCTTCTTCCAGTTGTTTATGTCCTAACTGCAATTTGCGGTTGTCTTTATCGATGCCTAAAATAACAACGTCGATATGCTCACCCACTTTAGTGTACTCGTTAGGATGGTTGAAGCGTTTTAACCAGCTCAGGTCGCTGATGTGGATCATACCACCAATACCAGGCGCTAATTCTACAAACACGCCATAGTTGGTAATATTCTTCACTTCACCAGAGTGACGGCTGCCTTCAGCAAATTTGATCTCGATATCGTTCCAGGGATCTTCTGTTAATTGCTTAATAGAAAGACTCATCTTACGGGTATCCTTATCAAGCGTTACGATCTTAGCTTCGTGCTCATCACCCAGTTTAAAGAAGTCTTTTGCATTTACCGGAGTATTAGCCCATGTAATTTCACTTACGTGAACTAATCCTTCCACACCCGGAGTAATTTCCAGGAATGCACCGTAGTCTTCAATATTTACCACTTTACCTTTAACCGTGTTGCCTTCTACAATACCTTCAGGCAGCACATCCCAAGGATGTGGCGTCAGTTGTTTCAGACCCAGGCTGATACGTTTTTTCTCATCATCAAAATCAAGTACCACCACATTCACCTTCTGGTCAATTTTCAGTACTTCGTTCGGATGAGAAATACGTCCCCATGAAATATCAGTAATGTACAGTAAGCCGTCTAAGCCGCCCAGATCCATAAAGGCTCCGAAGTCGGTAATATTCTTAACAGTTCCTTCCAGTACCTGACCTTTTTCCAGTTTACCGATGATCTCAGCACGTTGTGCTTCAATATCGCTTTCGATAAGCGCTTTGTGCGATACCACAGCATTCTTAATGGTTTCGTTGATCTTAACCACTTTGAATTCCATAGTCTTACCAACAAACTGATCGTAGTCAGTAACCGGTTTAACGTCGATCTGAGAACCCGGCAGGAAGGTTTCCATACCAAATACATCAACGATCAAGCCACCCTTGGTTTTAGAAGTAACCGTACCAGTAACCACTTCGCCTGTTTTGTTCACCTCAACAATGCGCTCCCATGCACGGGTAGTGCGGGCTTGCTTGCGGCTCAGGTTCAGGTGGCCATCGCGGTCTTCTTTTTCAACGATCATTACTTCCACTTCATCGCCGATCTTCAGACCCTGCAAATCGCGGAATTCGTTTAAGGAGATCAGACCATCGCTTTTAAAACCGATGTTCAGCACCACATCTGTATTCGTGATGCCCACAACGATACCGTTGATCAGTTCTCCGTCGTTCAATTGTACAAAAGTGTTTTCATACACTTTATCGTACTTTTCTTTTTCTTCTTTAGTGTAAGAAGAAACATTGCGTTTGTCGATGCTCCAGTCGAAATCATCGTGAGCCGTCTCAACAGCAACGGGTGCTTCCGCGGGCGCGGCTACAGGTGCAGTGGTTGTCGCTGTAGCTGCTTCTGCTACCGGTTCATCGGCAGCGCCTGCAGACTCCTGTGCATCAGCGTTTAATTGTTTAAAAAATAATTGAAACATGATAAAATCCGAAGGTTTTTAAATTCGGACTGCAAAAGTACAAAATTTACAGGGAACAGCCTAATCTGTTTACCAATCACAAGTCGTTGATTATCATTTAGTCATCGCCAGTACTGCTATCAGCTTTCTTGCGTCGCACTCTTCATCTGCAGTACAAATAGCAGCTGACTAACAAAAGCGGGCAAAAGTCCGTACTTCCTCAGTGTTTCAGCGTTTCAGTTGCTCAGTGGCTGATTTTTTTGCCAAAAGCGGTATTGAATCTATCTGTTTAAACTTGTATTCGTAACTTTGTTTCGTATGAACAAGAAACCTATATCTAAAAAAAACATTTTAAAGGCAGTGGCTAAAATAGCAACTGACAAAGAAATGGTGCGTTCATACGTTAAAGGAAAAACATCACTTAAAACATTAGCCCAAAAGGGTATTAAGTTTGCAAAACCGGTATAATTACTTTTTTGACAATAGTACCAGCACCTACACCTTTGCGACTAAAAACGGTTTTTTATATCGCGTAGTTTTTATTATTGACGAAACATTCTCAACAATTTCCGGGGAAGAAATCCCATACGTCTTTCAAATAGTGATTGATAAAACTACAGATGAATTAGAACCTTACGATGCAAAAGTTTCCAAAACTATTGAGGCTATTGTCGAGCGGTTCTTTTGTAAAGTGGAAAATTCGTTGATTTATGTCTGTTCTGGTGATAACACAAAAGCCAAACAAAGACACCAAATTTTTGATCGGTGGTACAAGAAGTCTGAGTACCAAGATATCGTTATGAAAATTGACAATATTATCACTATTGCAACCAACAACAAGAATATCCAAAAGCTTTATACATCATTTATGTTTCACAAAAATAACCCTGTCTATGAAAAGCTGATGACAATCTACGGTCGAATCGAAGAAGTTTTAAGCAAAGATATATAATGCTTTATCCAGTGGAGTGCTGCTATTAATTTTAAAAGAGATGGAAAACCGTTTAATTATTACCATACCCAGATAATTATGAAAATAAGCTCCTTTTATATTGTATTAATTTGCGTTGCGCTCGCATGTAACCAGCCCGGTGCAGGCAACAAACATGCTCTGGATTTAAGACCCAACGATACGCCCCATGCAAAGAAACAACAGGTTCTGATTCAAAACGATACCGAAAAAAAAATCATTGCTCTTTTTGACTCGATATTCGTTTTACCTCAGGAGGACGGCGCAGCCGCACATCCAAAAGAAGAAATATATATTGACAGTTTGCTGAAATTGTTTAAAAACCCGTCTACTTTCAAATTGCCTTTTGAGCACCTTTCTCAAAAAAATGTAATAATAAGAACAAGCGATGATCAAAAACTAAGAGCTATTTCATGGCTTTCTCCTTATTCCGGAACGATGTGGTATGTACAAACCATTGCTCAATACGACACATCAAATGACACAATGCTGGTAGCGTCACTTAACCGTTTGTTCACCCCTGCTACTGAAACAGGTACTCCCACCCCTTTTATTGACAAGGTATACTTTTTGCCCGGGCCGGAAACGCCGGGGTATTTATTAATCGGGCAGGGCCAGATGAGCGGCACCGAGCCCTACTCGACAGCTCATATCCTTCAAGTGGCGCCTAACCAGTTTCATGTTAATGATGCATTATTCCCGAAAAAAGAATTACCCTTTACAACGGCAACTGTAAAGGGCAATGACGACGCTGCAGCGATCCGCAAACAAATAGCAATACAATATGACCCGGTGGCCATGAAATTACAGGTACCGCAAACCCGGGAAACGTCGACCGGATCCGTATTTTCGGGCCGGCAGCAAATTTACCAGTTTAAAAAAGGTGCTTTTGTTACTATGGGCCGCCTTTGATCAAAAATCCCCAAACTATTTCTTAACACACACCTGACAGTTTTTAGTAAACTTCTATTACTATTAATGATATACAGTCTTTGCGATCTGCTGCCACTTGTTGTAAAGTTGTTGTACGGTTTGCAGCTCGTTTCCTGAAGGTATGGTTTGTGTGATGATTCCCGGGTGCGTAACCCAGTCTGATTCCCATTTGGATATCATCCGGTAAAAATCATTTGCGTTGTTCCGCGGGCGCCGGAACCGATGGTTAATATTGTTTTCTTTATACCGTTGCTCCGGCTGCTTTTTAAACTCGTCGTTAAGCATCGTAATGAATTTTTCCCATCGGGGTTTATAAAACGTGCGAACCAGTCCGTTCCATTGACGAGCGGAATAATCAAATTGGATCGCACTGGAATCGTAGGGCCCCCATATAGTAATGAGGCCGCGTGCGTTTTTTTCATAAAGATCTTTTTCTGCCGTAGTTGTTCCGATGGCCCTTGCATCGGATAACCATTTGCCTAATAAGAACTCTTTGCGGGTACCCAGAAGCCTGTCAAAATCATTCATAAGTTCCAAAAACTGACGACTGTAAAAAGCAAAGCTGTCCTGCTGGTTATTCATATATGCTTCCCCCATATTTGCCTGTATCGGTATCGCCAGGTCGGCAAGGCATTGCCGCATCAGATCCACCAGATCGTATTTATAAGTATCGGCTTTTTTTGTTGTTTCGCTTGCAGTCAGCAGTAGTTTTACCGCCGGCCACAGTGATGCGAAAGAATAATTCTTTTGACTGTTGAGTGCGCCGTTGGGTGAGGCGCCATATACAACCAGAGCCGGTCGGGCGCAAATTGCAGATTCCCGGAAGGTTTCCACTCCCGTTTGCTGACCGTACACCGTTTTCAACAGCAGGTCCCAGGCTTCCTGTACCGTATGATCCAGGCGGCCATAGCGGGCCCGGAGATACCCATACAGCCATTCTTTAGTATCCGGCTGCTGCCGGTACCAGGCCATTTCGCTTGCCGCTTCAAAAATCACAGGGTTATGCCCGATAGCTTCAGGAAACATCCCTATACCCGACAAATTGCGGGTCTCCTCTTTATCGTTTAGCAGACGGGGAAATCGAGCCAGCACTTCGTTTAGGTTTCCGCCCATTGCCGTATTACCTCCAAAATTTTGGATGATACCTGCCAGCCAGGGCCGCCCCCAAAAAGCCTGGCTGCCTTTCCATTTCTGGCTGTTCAGATCCAGCATTATGATACGATCTGATGGAATGGCTTCTACGATGGGTTTACGCATACTCCAGGTTTGCATAGCAATAATGGCCTCCGGATCTACAGCAATCGTGGCTTCGTATATCTTTTTCCCTACGGCTGTCAAATAATCATCACCGCTCACTGGTGGTTTCCCTTCATGAAAGGGATCCGCCGCATAAATGTGATTGGTGCCGAACAGTCGCGTTTGCTCTTCAATAAAAGCTTTTGCCATTTTGCTGAACAACGGATCCATCGGGTCTAACTGTGCGGTAGGGCCGCCAACGGAAAACCATACCGGCTTTTCCATAATATTCGCCTGTGGATGATGCTGTTTTAATGTCGTGGGTACGTAACCAGTGAAGCCCTGCAAGATAGGCGTCATACCCAACTCCCGTTCTCTTTGCAAGATTTTTTTCCCCAACGTTATACTGCGGTTGATCCACTGTTGAGGTAACGGTCCGTAAATACCTTCAATATTAGTCATCCATTGCCAGGCCTGGTAAGCCGGCCCAACCAGAAAGGCCCGTATTTCATCGTCGTTCATTCCAAACCGGCGCAGGGTATTTTGCCATACCGCTTCCTGACCGGTGGTGGCAAGCGGCATATTGATACCATGCATCGCCATCCAGTCGATCTCCTGCTCCCAGCGTTCCCAGTTCCACCAGCTCATTGAGTAATTAAAAGTACAATAGTTTAAATAAGACCTTTTTGCATAAGGCGTTACCTGCCTTATTTTTTGAGGGACCAGCGGCAATCTTACCGGCAAATGCATTTGATCGCCACACCAGCTGCGCTGCACATGACAAAAATATTTCAGGTACCAGTTAAGCGCGGAAGCCACTGAAACCACGCTATTGCCCCGTAAAATAATCTGCCCTTTGCCGGATTCAATCTCAAATACATCCTGTCCGTTATCCGCTGGTATGGCAGCTATTGTAAATTGATTGGCATGAGCGGGTACTACCCGATGTAATAAACCCTCCACTGCCCGGCTGTTAAAATTCTGGGCCTGAGCAAAAGAAACGGCTAGTATATTTAAAACAACAAACGTTATAACTCTAAGTCTTAATTTCATATTTCTCTTTTTTTAAAAGTATTCAGCGTTGAATTGTGCTGCTTAATTATTTTAGTTTAGAAAAGGCCTCAAAATATCTTTTGCCTAAAACAATGTAAGACGATCGGTCGAAATGTACGTAGTGCTGATCTATGGAAGTGCATCCGGTGGTTTCCACAAAAGCAGTGTTAGGTATTTTTAAAGGAACGCTGCGCAATGCCTGCCTCACCTTGTTGATTCTTGCTACTCTGTCTGGTTGGTTGTGCTCTTTGGAAGTACCATAAAACTCAGCTAAATTGCCTACTACTACGGGGAGCTCCGGGTTGCCTACATCTTTTCTCACATCTTGTATCAATTGAAATAATTTTTGCGCATAGCTATCGGCCTTTTCTTCGTCAACTGTGTCCGATTCACCCTGGTGCCAGAGCAACCCTTTTATAACGCCGCTCTTTTGGGCTACTGCCAGCTTTTTTAAAAAATCATCATATACAGGAGTTCCTTTTTTTAATTGATCGATCCCGGCTCCGCCAAAGGCAAGTGGCAAAAGACCAACGGTAACGTTTTTATGATGCGACAGGTATGCTTTTGCAAATGGCAGGCCTAATCCAAAACGGTCCGATTGTAACCGGTTGTGCAACGGATGGGCCGCCGGCTCCCACCGTAAAGGCCCCGTATAAATAGTAGGCAATTTAAACACATGGGGTACCGGTAAACTGTCGTCATTCTGTAAAGTACCATATCCGGACATATTGGACTGTCCCATCAAAATAAAAATATGAAAATCGTCTTTATCTTTTGGAATGGCATTCTGCGTAACCTTTTGCATTCCGCAGCTTAGCAATAATAGAAAAGCCATTATTAACGACCCAGAATAAAGTTGTTTATCCTTGCTGCATTTTACTTTTTCTGCTGCAGGCTGATCCGAAGTTCGCATAAAAAATATCTTGTGTTATCGATTGGTATTGATCGTACTGCCCGAAAACCAGTATTGTGATCTTGCATTTCTCAATACAGCTGCAGGGTTTGTCGCCTTCGGTTTTGCTGTATAGGTAACAGGCTTCCGATCTTTGCCGGTGTACCTTTTACTTCCTGCTCGGCGGCAATATACACATGAAATTTGCCGGTTACATTACTGAATACAAGTTCCATTTCTTTTCCGGCGAAGGGCAATAAGGAGTAACCCGCCATTTTCCATGAAGTTGCTTTTGTGCTCTTCATACCCGAAACGGCATAGCCGGCAAAATGATTCAGTTGGGATACAGCGCTGCGCTGCGGTTCCTGAACCTGGTCATTTACAGAAAGTACTGGCAGTTGCGGATAGCCAATCACCTGTATCTCACTACCTTCCTTAACATCACCGGGCACCTGTACTTTTATTTTAACCGTGCCGCCGGCCTTTTGCCCGGATGTCTGGAACCGGATTGTGGCAGGCGCCGGGCTCGCTTTTTTTTGCGGCCGCCCTTTTTCGATTTCAAATTCCATGGTTGCGTAACCTGCAAGCATTACTTCAATGGTTTTTCCTGCTGTAAACGCCACGGGGTAGTCGGCTTCATAGGGATAAGTGATCCGCGCCCTGTAAGGCACTCCGGCAGCTCCGTAAAAACCAGTTTTACTATTAAAAGGAATTACAAGTCTTTGGCTGTCCGCCGCGGGATTCCGTACCGTAAGTACCGCTTTATTATTGTTCCACCCGATATAGCCATAGGCATTGCCCTCATCAGGGCGGCCGCCCACAAATACTGTATTATTTAATTGCGACTCATGTTGTTTGGCCCATTTTAAAATACCTGCCAGGGAGGCCCATAAATCCGGGCGCATAGCCTCCAATGAGATGTACAATTCTTTAAGTAAAGTGCCCCGGCCATAGTGCATCAATACATAATCGTTCCAGTCGCGCAAGGGCAACTCTTTTTCCTTAACAGCCGTTTGGAGGATGCCATGTGTCATCAGCCGGGATACGGGTACCAATGGCCGGTCTTCCGGGTTGCCAAACATCCGCCAGATATAGGTATCCCGGTCGGTGGTAAATAAAGCTTTTTCCGACAGCTCCGGCGTGTTGCCGTTTTTCCCATCATCACCGGCAAGCATCCATAAATAGTCCGCGTACTGCAGCCACCAGGGAGAAAACCATACCCAGTTAGTGAGGTTTTGTATAATGCCGGGCCGCGCTTTGCGGGTTGCGGTTAATATCTGCAACGCCACGTCCAGGTTGGCTTCATGCCCATGACGATCGGTAGGCGGATGATTGTTGCCCTCTCCGGGATCGCAGAGTTCGTTAAAATCGTGCTTATAATAAATGAGATCTGCTTTTTTTGCCAGCTCTGGCACCCGTTTCAGAATGGCCGCCTTGTATTGATTTGCCGAAAGGCTGAAGTAATGGCCGTATTGTTTAAAATAGGCATTGGGCTTAGCCGCCGTATAGCCATTGTCTGCACCCCATTTGATATCATTGGTATACCCGTTTAACGACAACCAAAGCCCCAGGTGCGTTCCTTCTTTTTTTAGTTTATCGCTTAAGGTAACCAGGTCTGCATCTCCGCCGGGGAAGTAAGCGGGAGCAGGCTCCCAGATGCTTTTGCGATTTTGCCAGCCGTTATCAGGAACCATGCCTTCCAGATTAATACCATAAAGCGCCAGTTCTTTTTTATATTTCCGGTACACATTTAAAAAATGATCTCCGCTCAGGTCCTTGGCCGATTTATCGAACCAATTATTATAATTAAGAAAAGAAACCGGTTTTTTCCAGATGGTGGTAAGATATTGCATAAATGCACGGGCGACCGGCGTGTTATTTTCAGAGTAGCCCATTACCGAAACCTTGCTGTTTATTTCATAACCCGTTGCTGATTTTAATGCATACCCAGGGAAATGCATCAGACGCACCATGCCTTTCTCCGCGTGCGGTTCAATATCCCTTCCATCCAGGTCAATGAAACTGTAATTACCAACGGAATCATAGTAGCGTCCATAGCTCGCCGGCAGGTTGCCATCGCCACGACGGCTGTAGCCGGCAGGATATTCCAACCCGGCATACCATTGATTTTTTATAAAAACCGGTTCTCCTCGGCCACCGCCGGCTTGTTCATCTCCGTTTACGAACCGTTCCACCTCCAGCCGGTCTACGGTTGCGGGCTTATCAAACAACAACTGTATCCTTTTTCGCAAAAAGGGTTGTCCATTTACAACAAAATAGGTGATCACCACCCTTTGCGGGCAGGCGCTGTTTCTTAAAGCTGCGGCTTTTGGATGGTAGCCGACTTCGCAAAAACTGGTGTCTTTTATCTTATACTGCTTAGGCGCGGCAACCGCCGTAAAGTCGGATATGGTTAATCCTTCATTGCTGTTCATGGGCAGTATATAAAATTCATCGCTTTTGACATCAAGCACTGCCTGGCCGTCGGTGCTTGAAAACGTTTGGGTGCGCCATGCAGAGCCATCGTACTGCAATATGCGCTGCACCTTGTCGTTCTTGATACGCAGTTGCTGCGCATGGGATACAACGGTTGTGGCAATTATTATAACTGCGAATACTATTTTCTTCATTATCAAAAAGATTACTAAGAATTGCTTTGAACCTTAGCCGGATGGTGTGTTTGAGCAGCTGCGATACACAAGTGCTTTAATAAATGAACAAAAGACCTGCCTGTTTAAGAAAACAGGTCTTTTATGGATACTAACAATAACACCAAAGTTACTCCAGCGTAGGATTAAAAGTACCATCACCCCAACCTGTCGTTTGTACCAGCTTGGGATTTTTCTGAATCTGGGCCAGGGGGATGGGCGCAAAATACATATTGCTCGTCACCGTAAAGGTAACGTTATCGACAGTGGTTCTGTAAAGGGTATTAATTGTATAATTAAAATCTTCCGACACATAGCCATATGCATTTTTCTTTGCCACATCAACCGGCAGATTGGATGGCTTTAACGTGGAAGCAACCCCCTGCTGTACGGTACCATTTAAATTTAAAAGAGTACGTGAACGTTTTAGATCCCAGAAACGCTGGCCCTCAAAAATGAATTCTACAAAGCGTTCGTTGTAAATAAGCTTCCGCACTTCATCACGATTAGTGGTAGTAATACCATAACTGTTATCAGCGCCTGCCTCTATCCCTGCCCGTTGCCGGATCTGCTGCAGCAGCGTAATGGCATCAGCAGTATGCCCCGTCTCATTGGCAGCTTCTGCTAAATTCAGCAGCACTTCCGCGTAGCGGATCTCAATCCAGTCAACCGAATTTTGTGCTACCTCTGCCGCCTTTAAGCTTGGTTGTAGTCCCTTGCGGGCGTACAATCCGGTAAAGCTCCAGTTACTTGTAGAGGGGTTAGGAGAATAAGAATCGGTGGCGGTTGCTAAAATATCATCGGTATACTGTCTTCTTCCTGCAATGCCGCCCGTTTCATATATGGAACCATTCCAAACGATAGAAAGAGCAAAGCGCGGGTCCCGGTTCTGCCAAAACGTTTGATCGCTGTAAGCATATTTAGGGCTGCTTCCGGCAGGATACCCGTCTTTCATTGGATAAGCTTTGACCATTGACCACACGGGATTATCAGCCCCAGTTGCATTGGCTGTCTGGGAAAGCGGTCGCGCCCCCGTTTCATTTCTGCCATCTGTTTTTGTGGGCGCCGTAAAAGTAACGGTTAAAATAGCCTCTTTGTTCCCTTTATTAGCGATGGACCAGATACCGGCGTAATCAGTATTCAGGCCAAAGCCCATCGCGTCCAATTGTGTTTTTGCGGTAAGATTGGCATTGTAGGCATCCTGCCAATAGGCATTGTCATAAGGATGCGAAGGATTAAACAAGGGACTTGCTTTGTATAAGGCCACTCTTCCCTTCAACGCCAATGCCGCACCCAGCCCGATCCTGCCTTTGTCACCATCTACAAAGGTTTGTCCCTGTAATAACTGGATGCTTTTATCCAGATCTGTATTAATAGCACTAAAAACAGCAGCAGTGCTGGCCCGTGGTACCTGTAAACTATCTGTCAGGCTTTGTGGCTCCTGTAGTAAAGGCACACCTCCATAAACCCGTACCAGCAAAAAATAGCTGTAGGCTCTCAGGAACAACGCCTGCCCTACGATTTTGCCTTTGGTTGCAGCGTCCAGGGTGCCGGATTCTATTTCTTTTAACAGGATATTGATCTGACGGATACCTGTGTAACTGTTTTCGAAGGAACCCGACCAGGGATGGCCGGTTACCTGGATTGTGGTGCTGTTGATCACCCCTCTTTTTTCATCTACCGGCAAGCCTCCGTACAAGGCTGAACTTCTCGCAGGCCATCCGTTAGGCATTACCCTGTTATACAGATTGGCGAGATAGGCATTCGCTAGTTTTGGGTCCGTCCAGGTAAGTTTGGGTTCTACTGCATTTAAATTTTTAACATCCAGTACATTTCGGTTACAGGAAAGGATCAATAGGGTCAGGGC
>JAGIAQ010000105.1:13545-13664 GCA_017744795.1 Niabella sp.
AAGCTGCATAGCTGTAGTAATTATAAAGATTTATAAGGAGATGTTTAAGCCAAAAGCATAGGTACGGAACAAAGGATAAGAATCGAGACCCAACTGTTCCGGATCATACTCTTTAAACT
>JAGIAQ010000106.1 GCA_017744795.1 Niabella sp.
AAATCCTTTTTCATCATGAGTGCCAAAGGGCAGCGATAACCAAACGGGTGTACCCGCATTTAAAATTTTTTGCAACGCCTCAAATTGCCGGTCACTCACACAGCCTGCACCATCAATGACAACAGGTGTTTTATCCGCGAGCAACTGTTTGCTGTCCGCAAATTCCTGGTCTCCTACAAAACGATACCCTACGTTGGTTTTTAAAAACAGATCGGACCAACCGGTTGCCCGCGTCCAATGCTCTCTTCCGGCTGCATCTTTCCATCCGTTATCCCTGCAGGCCGTATTGATAATAATTCTTGCTTCCACCAGGTCCTTGCCATCCCGGTAATATAGCGGGCTGTTGGCATCTTCCCAAAGGTTGTATTTTTTTATAATTTCATGGGTTTCCATCACATCCTCCGGGTCTTCAATTAAAACGCCGGCTTCGGTACTGCTCCAGTTCGCCACGCCCCAAAAGCGGCTGAGTGCCCAACCCAGGTAACCGCCAGCATCATAGATCGTATAACTGATAGCCATTGCCGGCGCATTGTTTCTTGATGCAGCGATCTCTTTTTGGTGCATAGCTTCGGCATCCATCCGTGTCCAGTTCACCCCACTTACCCCCATGCCTACATTTTCCAGCATAAACAAATTTAATTCGGGCGCCATACGTTCCTGGTTTAATGAAACCCCGTTTAATGATATGGGGCCGGTGCTGGAACAGCAGGTCATTAAAGGCAGTTCCCCGATAACCGATTTTACCATTTTTAAATGGTCCACAATGCTGTTGGCGCGTAGGTTCATCCAGTCTCTGAAGGCAGGGTTGGCGTAGTTTCCGCCGGTAATGGAATTTTTTATATCGCCCCAGAAATTTTTATCCGACATAGGAGGGAGGCTATGACCGTATTCTTTTTTAAATCGATCCCTGCAATAAACACAGCCGCACACATACAGCCCGGCGTAGTCGCACATATCGTCTACTTCTATGCCATCCATCGGCACTTCTTTAATCAACCGCTCCAGGTACTTTTTATGCATGTCTGTAAACCCGGGATTATTAAAGCAAAAAGGCCGGAATTGATACCTGGGGGAATAACCCGGTTCCCCGTTCCTGATGTCGATCTGATAAAGATCTTTAAAATAATGGCCTTCGTACTGGGCAGTAGCGGCGGCTTTTTCATCATGATATAACAATACATGGTGTCTCAGGTTTTCGTTAAGCTTTAGCCGCTCTTCATTATTGGCAGGCCGCTCTACATTATTGCAGGAGTAATGGTCCATAAAACGGATGCCATACTTTTTTAATTCTTCAGAAACATTTGCATAGTAGCCGTGCAGCTGACTGAAATAATTAGAAAAATCAAAGCGCACATGAAAGCCATAGCCAATAGCTGTATCAATTTTTGCTTCAGCAAAACCCGCAGCGCGCTTTTTTATTTTATCAACTATTTTTTTTTGAGGCCATTGAATGTCTTCCAGAATGGCCCACCAGCTTGCTACGCGATTGGGAATAAATGGCGCACCGGAAGGAGTTGTTTTTAGTGGTTGCATAAAGATGCGGGACAGCTGGTTCCCGGCAACTATATTTTGCATGCTTACCGCAGTTCCCGCGAGTATTGATTTTTTAATAAAGGACCTTCTGTTACTCATCGTGCTCCTTTTTATATTGGCTGAATTTTCTGAGAAAACTTAGCCAACACTTTCATTAAGCAAGTGTATTGTTAAATAGGCCATCAGACCTGTATTTAGTTGCAGCGCATTTTCATCAATGTCAAATCTTGATGTATGGAGGGATGGAGCACTGTTTTTTTTCGGGTCAGCGATGCCCAACAAATAAAAACAAGAGGGTATTACCTGGGAATAGCTTGCAAAATCTTCAGATGCCATCCATGGGGCTACTTCTACAACCTTATCCTTGCTTAAATATTCTTTTGCCAGTGCCGCCGTGTTGGTTGCAACGCTGGGGTTATTGTATAGCACCGGGTAGCCTTTGTTTATCGTTACGTCACAACGTCCTCCCATGGCTGCCGCCGATTCTGCTGCAATTTTTTTTATGAGCAGATGGGCTTCTTCCCGCCATTTTTCATCCATTGTCCGGAACGTGCCTTCAAGGGCTACTTTGTCCGGAATAATATTTATAGCCCCACGCCCTTCAATTTTTCCAAAGGAAAGCACGGTAGGCGTTAAGGGGTTTGCCCTGCGGCTTACAATTTGCTGCAATTGCATTAGCATGCCCGCCGTTATCATTACGGGGTCAATATTATCCTGTGGCTGCGCAGCGTGGCCGCCACGGCCGTATACGGTTATAAATAGCTCATCCATGGAAGCCATAAAATTACCCCCTCGTATACCTACGGTCCCTGCCGGCAGGTAGGGCGAAACATGCTGGCCCAAAATGATATCCGGCTTTGGGTTTTCTAATGCACCATCTCTTATTAAAAGACTGGCGCCACCCGGTAATACTTCCTCCCCCGGTTGAAAAAGGAGTTTCACAGTGCCTCCGAAATCGGCTTCCAGCGTTTTTAAGATCATGGCTGTACCCAGCAGGGACGCCATGTGCACATCGTGCCCGCAGGCGTGCATAACCCCGGGGTTTGTAGAAACGTACGCTGTATCATTTTCTTCCGTTATGGGCAGTGCGTCCATATCTGTACGGATCGCGATCACGCGGGTACCCTCTTTTCTGCCTTTAATGATAGCCACGATACCGGTGCCACCTGCTTCGTGAAAGGGTATTTCAAGCGCTTGTAATTTCTCTTTGAGAAAAGCAGAGGTATTAAACTCTTTAAAAGACAGTTCAGGGTGTGCATGTAAATATCTCCGGCATGCTATAATATCACTATGAATGGCAGCTGCACGTTCTTTTATTTTTTCTTTTATATTCAATTGGAGTGGCTTTATAATTTTAACCGGAACAAGGCATTAGCGTTATTAAAAAATATTTTTCGTTCTGCATTCTTATCGGGCGCCAGTTTTTTTATCGCCTGGATGGCTTGCCATCCGGTACAGGCGCTTCCGGTTCCAACCGCGTCGGCACAGTCGCTGCCGTATAAAAGTTTGTCCTGATGCCGTCTTAAAAAAGATGTAGTAAACGCTTCATCTCTTGTAAGCGCGTTCAGCCCGGATCCGGCAGACAAGTCTCCATATACATTGTCGTATTTGGTAAGCAGCATGTCCGTGAGGCCACCCGGAGTAATCTTACCTTTGGGGTAGAGCTCATTTTGATCCGAATAGCTTTTGTCAATGTTTGCCCACCAGGTTTGCGCATGGCCAATGAATTTTACCTTTTTGTATCGGGTAAGCATATTGTGCAAACGCTCCAGCCCCCATGTATACATTTTGTATTGGAAGTGCATTAATACGGGTACATCGTACTCTTGCGCCAACCGGTAAATTGCCTGCATTTCCTCAGCATCACAATCAATATTATATTTTATTTCGCCAATTACACAAGCGCCCAGCTTCAGGTACTTTTCAATTTCTTTGGTTGCCCCCGGGGCGTCCACTACTTCATTAGCGCCAAAGAAATAGGTTCCCTTGTGTTGTTGTGCCAACTGGTAACAAGCCTCATTGGGCGTTGCTTTTGCCTGCAGTCCGTTTGAAACGCCATAATGAGTGGTGCCACGGCTCATTGGATGGCCCGAGGGCAGGAGGATGGTATGCGTTACGCCCATTGTTTTCTGATGGGCCAGTAAGGCATCATCGCTACGGTCTATATAGTTTGTGTGTTGATGAATATCGATGATCCGTTCATCCGCAGCGCTGGTAAAAACCTGTCTTAACACGTCGGCTTTTACTGAAGTCATTGCTAAAAAGCCCGTTCCCAGGAAGGATGAGTTTTTAATAAAATCCCGTCGGTTCGATTTCGCCATGATTGTGTTCAATTAAAAAGAGTTAAGAAAGGTTGTTTCTGTTGATATAGATCTTTTCCAGCGCATTTATAATATCATCCATGTCGGCCTTTGAGCCCAGTAAAATAGCCCCACCGCTGATCACAATAACGCTTTCGGATACCCGGTCGCAATTTGGTAGTTGCAGGCTGTCCCTGAAAAACTGCAGTTGCTGCTTTGTGTAATTTTTTTTATAGGAGCTCAACTGTAAAATAGTATCGGTCCAGGGATAATGCTGCATTCCCGTTATGTAGCCGCCGGCTGGTATTCCTTCGGCGTTCAGCGCTTTCAGGAACACGCTGCGATCTGCATTGTTAAAGTGTTTTTTGTCGTAAGTAAAAGAATACAGGTAATAGCCAGAGCTGTTACTGCCTTCATATTGCAATTGGGGGGTAAGGCCGGGAATATTTTTTATTTTACTGCTAAGGTAGCGGGCATTTTCATTGCGCTTTTCAAAACGTTGTACGGCATTGTCTAACTGCGAAAGCAAAATACTGCCTTCAAATTCATTCATACGCAGTTTTTGACCAATGGTAACATTTTGCCCTTTTCTGTTGGTTCCATGATTTTGTATGGTGTATACCTTATCCATTAATGCATCATCATTTCCAATAACTGCGCCGGCTTCCCCCGCAGCTATTTGTTTACTCCCCTGGAAACTAAAGCAGCCCAGTGTGCCAATGGTCCCTAATTGTTTTCCCTGGTATTTGGCAAAGTTAGCCTGACAGGCGTCTTCAATTACCGGAATGTTTTGTTTGTTCGCAACGGCCATTATTGCATCCATATTACAGGCGGAGCCCATGATGTGAACGGGCATGATCGCTTTGGTATTGGGCGAAATTTTCTTTGCAATTGCCGCGGCATCAATCTGGTAACTTTTGTAATCCAGGTCTGCCAATATCGGAAGGGCTCTGGCGGCTAATATTGCGGAAATGGTACCGTAGTCCGTATAGGGGGAGGTAATGACTTCATCGCCGGGTTCTATGCCCAGGGCGTCAACAGAAACGCCCAATGCCTGGGTGCCCGACCCGGTGCCTACACAATATTTTGCCCCGGTAAGAGCCGCATATTTTTTTTCGAAGGTTGCTACTGTGCCATTAACGGGGTTGTCGATGCGGCTCCAGGCGCCGCTTTTTGTTGTGGCCGTTATATTGGCCAGCATGGCTTCATCAACGATAATCGCCGGCCACTTCGGCCAGGGTTGCGTTCGCACCGGCGCACCGCCGCCTATTGCCAGTTTTGCAGCGCCCCAATTCCGTTGGGGACCGGCTGCCGCCGTTACCGGCAGGGCAAGCGCTGCAGAGCCTGCGGATAATACTGAAATAAATTTTCTGCGTGTGTAGTTTTTTTTCTTCATGGCAATGACAAGTTATTAATATTATCTGTTATTTTCCTTGATTTTGTTCACAACGGTGCTCATGATACTGGTGGGCGGTAAGGCAGGTTGCCCGTACCAAAAAAAAGAATCATACCCCTCATAAGACTTTTTCTCAATATGCCAATCGTTGGGGAGGTAGCTGGGAACATCATTGCAATAACCGGCTACCATTACTTTTTTCTGCGGCCACAATTGCCGGATGGCCGTACCATATTCATTGACCACTTCCCTTGACAAGCCTACTATTTTTAAATCACCAATATTGATGGTTTGTACATATATTCTCATATTATCCGACAACGGGCTTTTCGACCGAAGCATTAAGTTGGCCCAGCGGATATTTCTGTCTTCTACTATTGAGGTGTCGTATACTGTATTTTCTGTTTTAAATTTTTGTATGCTGTCCCTGCTCCACGGCGTGGTATGTACGTTAACCTCATCGAGGTAGTAGGATAGCGTATTAGGCGCCACATTGCTTAAACCGCCTGCCAGAATTTTTTTTATATCGCTTGCCAGGTCGGTCCCTGCTTTTTTAAAATCAGTATTTACCGGGTTTACATCGCCGCCGCATCCTTGGATAAATAACGCATTTTTGTAGCCAGATTCCGTCAGGATATTTCTGGTGATGCCGGGATAATTCGCGCTGAGGATATATATGGACGACTGCGTAGCTGTAAAGACCGCATGACACCCGGTAAGAAATAAAATATTTTTTTCCTTCGTGCGAATGCTTTGTGTTTCCAGCAGGTCCACCGTATTATCGTAGGGCCGTATCTCTTCTTTCGTATTCCTTCTGTTGAACCCGATGGCGGTTGTACCCACTCCAAACTTTAGTGTAGCCGGTTGCGCGGAGGCCATGGCAGCAGCCACACAATCCAAAAGTGCATTTTTGAGCGTGCCATTCAGGTAAGTGCTGTCAGGGTATTGGTAAAAAGGCTCCCAGGTGGTCCAGCCGCGGGTAACGGGTGCAAAATGTGTATGCGAGGCATTTACCAAAATTGCAGCGGCGGGAATTTTGTATTTTGACGAAAGTATATCTTTTATAGTGTTGATGTAGTTGAGTGAAAAGCCGGTAAGATCGGTGCCGATGAGTAAAATTTTTTTCTTTTCGAAGCCGATGACCATTGCCGTTACCGAAAGCGTATGATCTGTAGCGTGCAGTGCTTTATAGATATTTCCTTCTTTAGTAATCCCAAAAAGCTGGTTGCGGTTACAGGCAATTGCCGTCAGGTGTATATTATACGTTGCATTATTATTTCTGCCGAGCAACTGCCAGGGATTATCTGTAATAGCCGGATTGAATCTCCAGATACTGTCGTTGCTGTTTAAAGCATACAAATTTTCGGCGTCAGCCGTAATACTTACCAGTTTCCCTTTTTGTTCAGTGGCGATTTTTATAAGGGGCCCGGAAGCAACGCGGGCATTTCTTTTAAAAAGATTTCCAGCAGCATCCGTATAATAATTAGACCCTTTGTAATTGTGCACCGAAGAAGTGAACGACCGGGCATTCGCATCTGTTTTTTTTGCTGCAAGCGCTGCAATAACAGTCTTTTCCGGTGCATTCACTGCTTCCCAGGTAATGGAAAACCGGCCTTCTTTGGGAGCAGCAAAGCCCGAAAGTGAAACGGAATAAGGCGGCATTTGGGGGTCTATACTTCGGGTGGCCGCTCCAACCAGATACTGTTCCTGTGCAACTGTCATTTTTACTAAGAGGAACATCCATATTGTTAAAACAGCTATTTTTTTCATTGCCGCTTGTTTTAGTTTTTACCGTTTGAGAAGGGTAAGGCATTTTGTACACTGCCATGTTGAAACAATAATTCTTTTGCGGTATCGTAATCATTGATGTTGCTCAGGTCCATAAGCATTTTCACTGCCCGGTCTGTGATTTTATCATTAATAAGCTTCACATTTACCATTTGGTTGTCGATAATGCGACCCAGCCGTATCATGGTGGTGGTACTGATCATATCAAAGATCATTTTGTGCGCAGTACCGCATTTCATGCGGGTGCTTCCGGTAATAAATTCGGGCCCGGTAATTACTTCAACAGGGTATAACGCCTGGGCGGCAATTGGGCTGTCGGGGTTACTTACAATACAGCCCGTATCAATGGCTTCACTTCTGCATTTTGAAAGCGCCGCCAGCACAAAAGGGGTGGTTCCACTTGCCGAAATACCAACTACTATATCTTTTTGAGTAACCCCTTTTTCAAGTAATTGTTCCCAGGCTTCATTTTTGTCGTCTTCCATTTCTTCCCTGGCTTCCACAAGCCGACTAATGCCCCCCGCCAAAATTACCTGAAATAACTCAGGATCAGTTCCATACGTAGTAGGTAATTCGATTACATCCAAAACAGATAAACGGCCGCTGCTGCCGGCACCTACATAAAATAGCCGGCCGCCGTTTTTTATTTTTGTTACAATAACTTCAATAAGCGTATTGATCTGCGGTAAAACCAGTTCAATTGCTGTTGATATTTTTTTGTCTTCGGTGTTTATGTAATGCGTTATTTCCTGAATACTTTTGGTTTCAAGGTGCCTGTATGCAGAAGGTTGTTCGGTTATTCTATTTTGCATATGAATATTTTTCACTTATTATTATGCGGTTTTAATGCGTTATTTTATTGCGAATATACGCAAAGTTTTATTCTAAATTTTTTTATCATTTTATTCGATAAAAGTTATTTGCGGATTAACGGGGACGGCGTCGCATTCATGTAGGTTGTTCTGCTGATAGCACTTCGCCGGCCTGAGGCGGTGATCACAATCGTCTTTAATATTCTTTTTTCTCCATCGGGAACTTTTATTACAATTGGCTTTTCATAGATATAGTCGGTTTCTCTCGGATTAACATCGTCCAGCGTATAAAAAATGCGCGCACCCTTTACGGTAGGCTTTAGCGTTACGGTAAAGGTTTTTCCCTGCAATACCCTGTCGTCCTCTGCGCCAATAGCCATTGGAACAAAGAAATGCGTATCGTTTTTTTGATCGATAGCTCCCAGATGCAGGGGCAGCCTGTTTTCAAGAAAGGGCTGATACTGTTTCTCAGCCAGCGGCGTCCAGCAATCTTCCGCAAATGCCAGCATCCTGGGCAGGATCATATATTCTACTTTTGCAGGGGTTGCCATATATTCGGTCCATACACAGGCTTCGGCGCCCATTATGTACTTTTTTTGTTCCGCTGTTAATTTATCTGAGGCGGGGTTGTACCCATATACTTTGCTCAATGGGTTAAAGCCTTTGAAGGCCAATGGTTCCTGCTCTGGTTTGGCCTGGTAGTGGTCAAAATAAATATAGTCGTTAGGCGCCATGATCACCTGGTGCTTTTGTTGTGCCGCCGCAATACCGCCGGCTTCTCCCCGCCAGCTCATTACAACCGCGTTGGGCGCCAGTCCGCCCTCAAGGATCTCGTCCCAGCCAATAATGGTGCGGCCTTTGCTGTTTACAAATTTCTCAATTCGTTGTATAAAATAGCTTTGCAGTTCATGCTCGTCTTTCAGGTGATTGTCTTTAATGCGCTGCTGACAATATTTGCAGGTTTTCCATCGGGTTTTGGGCACTTCGTCGCCTCCGATATGAATGTACTTTGAGGGGAAAAGGTCCATTACCTCGCTTAAAACATTTTCAAGAAAAGTAAAGGTGGATTCTTTTCCGGCGCAAAATACATCTTCATAAATGCCCCAGCTTTCAATCGTTTTAAACGGGCCGGGATGATCGCCGCAGGCAAGCTCGGGGTAGGCTGCCAATGCGGATATACAATGTCCCGGCATTTCTATTTCCGGAATAATATTGATATACCGGTCTGCTGCATATCGCACCAGTTCCTTCACCTGATCTTGTGTATAAAAGCCACCATGTGGAATACTGTCGTAGCCCATTGGGTTGTCCTGCGCACTTCCCAGTATCGTTTGCGCGCGCCAGGCGCCTTTCTCGGTGAGCCTTGGATATTTTTTTATTTCGATGCGCCAGCCCTGGTCTTCAGTTAAGTGCCAGTGAAACGTATTTAATTTATAAGCAGCCATCAGGTCAATAAATTTTTTAAGAAAGGCAAAGGAAAACATATGCAGGGCCACATCCAGGTGCATTCCCCTGTACCCGAATCTTGGCGCATCTTTAATAGTCCCTGCCGGGATAAGAATTGCTTTGCCATCGGTGAATGTTGATAGTTGTATGAGGCTTTGCAGCGCGTAAAAAGCCCCTGCACCATTGCCGGTTAGCGTTATATTTTTCGGACTGATCTGCATTTCATAAGCCTCTGATTTTTCGCCTGCGCTGGTTATGATAATGGCGTTGTTACTGTTCCGGTTGCTTCCTTTTTTTAATGCTAAACGGATGCCTTTCGCCTGTTTTAAAAAATCATTGTAAAGGCCTGCCAATCGTTTTGATTCTTCGGTGTCATAGATCAATACCGTTTTGTCGGTTACCGGAAACTGCCCCTTGCCAACCACCACCGATGCCGGATAAGGAATGATGTCGGTAAAGCTGCTTGTTTGGGAATGGGCAAGGAGGGCAAAAAAGAGCAGGATAATGCAGGAAAATAGTTTCATATTTCGGCTTTTGCGTTGTTTGTTTTTTACTTTTTGGGGTTGTGTTGCGTTTTGTTTGCGGTTTTAAAAAATAAAATTACGCAAAAAATACTCAAAATGTCAAATCATTTTTTATATTCGTTACCTAAAGATTCAAAAACGATTAGAAAATACAAAGTCATTGAAATCGGATTGCGTATGGGAAATACAGAAGAAAATAAAAATTCAAAACTTGCCAGGGGATTGCATGTAATAGGGCCGGGGATCATTACAGCGGCGTTGGTTTTTGGTCCCAGTAAAATGACGATCACCTCCAAGCTGGGGGCTGCCTATGGGTATGATTTGTTGTGGGCGGTGGTGGCTGCCATTTTTTTTATGGCAGTGTTCACCAACATGTCTTCTAGGATAGCGCTGGCTTCCGACCGTTCTTTTTTGTCTCTGTTAAAAGAGCGCTGGGGCAAGCCCGCGGTCATATTGGTGGGGATCGGTGTGTTTTTGGTCACTGCCTCCTTCCAGGCGGGCAACTCCACCGGCGTGGGTATTTCATTAGCAGAAACAACAGGCATTAGTGCCAAAGTATGGATCGTGCTGGTAAATAGCATTGGTGTGCTGCTGTTGTTTTTTAAGGGATTCTATAAGATCCTGGAAAAAATAATGACCGTGCTGATCGTGCTCATGCTAGGCTCTTTTATTATCACGTTCTTCCTTGTAAAACCCTCTGTGAGCGGTATTGTAAGCGGCCTGGTACCAACGTTGCCAAAGGGAGCCCTGGGGTTGGTGATTGCTTTATTTGCTTCGGCGTTTTCAATAGTGGGCGCTTTATACCAGTCCTATATGGTTCAGGAGCGGCGCAGGTTATCTCCGGACTTACGACAAAAACCTGCGGACAGTTTGCCCGGCATTTTGATACTGGGTGTTATGGCCAGTATTGTATTAATCTGCGCTGCATCTGTCTTACATCCGGCAGGCGTGGTGGTAACCAAAGCCACTGATATGTCAAAAACATTAGAGCCTTTATTTGGTAAATATGCAGCTTATCTTTTCCTGATCGGTTTATTTGGCGCATCTTTTTCTTCGCTTATTGGTAATGCATCAGTAGGGGGCACCCTTTTAGGCGATGCACTGGGTTATAAGGGGCAGCTAAGTTCCAATGCTGTACGTATGCTGATCGCTTTGGTAATGACCATTGGCGCATTTGTGGCCTTGCGATTTGATAAAGCGCCATTAGAGCTTATTGTGCTGGCACAGAGTGTTACCATATTAGTGGTGCCGTTTATTGGTATTGCCATGTTTATTATTTCCAGCGACCGCAAAATAATGGGACGGTATGTGAATAAACCCCTTACAAAAGTTGTAGCGGGCATCGGGCTGCTGCTGCTGCTGCTATTGGCTGTTGTTAATGTGAAAGAATTGTTTTTCAAATAGGTAAAACGCGTTCAAATGTGGTAGTTTCAAATGCCGGGAAGCCGGAAATGCGGGAAGATATTATGTTACAATTGTCCCGGACTTGCCGCCTCACCGCTTTCCCGGCCGGCCACTACTTTTGAAACAGCGCCAAATAAAAAAAAAGATGCACTATGAATGAATTAGCATTAATAGAAGACGAATTATACCAGCCGTCAACTGCTTTATTGCATGATATGAAAGCATTAGACGGTGATATTATTTTTTTGGGCGCCGGCGGCAAAATGGGCCCGGGCATGATAAAGCTGGCCTGTTTCGCTTTAAAAAAAGCAGGCATATCGAAGAAACTGATTGCAGTATCGCGCTTTAGCGATGCCAATGCCCGAAAGGAGCTGGAGGATTTAGGCGTGGAAATAATAGCGGCAGATCTATTGGATGATGCACAATTGCAGGCACTCCCGGATGTTAAGAATGTAATGTACCTGGCAGGAACAAAATTTGGTACAAAAGATAAAGAACCTTTTACCTGGGCAATGAACGCCTATTTGCCCGGACGTGTAGCAGCAAAATATAAAAACTCAAGGATTGTCGCTTTTTCTACGGGCAATGTATATCCCTTTTCAAAACTGAGCGAGGGCGGGTTTTCGGAAGAAACGAAACCCAACCCGGTTGGTGAATACGGTCAGTCCTGTTTAGGGCGCGAGCGCATCTTTCAATATTTTGCTGAGGTCAATAAAACACCGGTGCTGATCTATCGGCTGAACTACGCGATAGACCTGCGTTACGGCGTTTTGCTGGAAGTAGGTAAAGCCGTTTACAACGGTATGCCTATTGATATTTCAACCGGCGCAGTAAATGTAATCTGGCAGGGAGATGCCAATGAAATAGCTTTAAGAAGTTTTCTGCATTGCAGTGCTCCGGCAAAGTTGCTAAACGTCACCGGCCCGGAAACAATCAGCCTGACCTGGCTGGCGGCACAGTTTGGGGCAATATTTGGTAAAGAACCGGTTTTTACAGGAGCTGCGCAGGATACTGCATTGCTTAGTAATGCAGCTGAAGCGCATCGCCTTTTTGGTTATCCGCGCGTACCCCTGAAGCAAATGATCAGTTTGGTAGCGGATTGGATCAGCCTGGGTGGAAAACAAATTAATAAGCCTACTCATTTTCAGGAACGGCAGGGACAATTTTAACAATGACAACGATGAATTTATCTGAAGCCATAAAAAATAGTTTGCAGGAAGGCATTGCTATACCCGCGCATCCCCTGGCACTTACTGCCGAACGGGAATTTGATGAATCCGTCCAGCGCAGGTTGACCCGTTATTATTTATCCAGCGGAGCGGGCGGGGTAGCAGTTGCGGTGCACTCTACTCAATTTGAAATACGGGATCCTGCAATTAATTTACTCGAAAAAGTGCTTTATACTGCTGCCGATGAAATTGACCGGAGTGGCAATACCGGTTTTGTAAAAGTGGCGGGTATCTGCGGGCCGGTGGAACAGGCAATAGCGGAAGCCCGGCTGGCAGCGAAATACGGATACCATCTTGGTTTGCTTAGCATGGGCGGACTGCAGCAAGCGACAGAAGACGAGCTGATTGAACGCACAAAGGCAGTTGCAGCTATTATACCAGTGTTTGGCTTTTACCTGCAGCCGGCGGTGGGCGGCAGGATTTTGAGCTTTGATTTCTGGAAAAAATTTGCCGATATACCCAATGTGCACGCTATAAAAATAGCGGCCTTTAATCGTTATCAAACATTGGATGTTGTAAGAGCCGTTTGTTATTCAGACCGAAGGGATGAAATCGCCTTGTATACAGGAAATGATGATAATATTATTGCCGATTTGCTGACCCCGTATCAGTTTACGATTAATGGAAAGCAGGTGCAAAAAGATTTCAGGGGTGGTTTGCTGGGGCACTGGGCGGTATGGACGCATAAAGCGGCTGCTTTGCTGCAGGATATAAAAAAATATAAAGCGGGTAACGGTGAGGCAGCTGCCGTGTGGTTATCAAAAAATATAGCGGTAACAGATATGAATGCTGCTGTTTTTGATCCCGCTCATCAGTTTCACGGTTGTATACCCGGAATACATGAAGTACTCCGCCGGCAGGGTTTATTAAAAGGAACCTGGTGTTTAAATCCCGATGAGGTGTTGTCTCCCGGGCAACCGGATGAAATAACCAGGGTGGTACAGGCTTATCCGGAGCTGATTGATGATGATTTTGTAAAAACTTTTTTACAAAATGATAAAGGACAACAATGAAGTTGTTTAGACTTTTGTATTTCCCGCAGATCAACGCAAATTTTCGCAAAAAACAATCTGCGGATATCAGCGGTGTATTAGATCTGCCTAAAAT
>JAGIAQ010000107.1:0-5157 GCA_017744795.1 Niabella sp.
ATATTTCTTATTTTGCATTCTCCGGAATCCGCCGCTTAAGGAAACGGTATTGAATAGTCAATGGTCAATAGTGAATAGAGAGAAGGCGCGCTATTGACATTTCACCATTCACTATTCACCCTTCATTAATACGTTACCACCACTCCGCCGCCAAAGCCATAATTGGTGGTATAATTTGCTGCCACGCTTAAATGGCGGGTAACAATGTAGCGCAGTCCGCCCATGTATTCCTTTTGCGTGTCAAAAGAAAAGGCGCCCCGTAGCCGGCTGGTTAAAGGGATATCTTCCCGGTTTAATACAACGCGAAAAATACCCCTGGTGTCTACCTGCGCCCGCAGGGTAATCAACAAGGGAAGGGTATAAGCAATACCGGCACTATACGCCAATTTGCCATCGTGGCTAAAGGTTTGACCAAACATGTTTTTTTCGGGATGATCATCTTTTTTATAGCGCCATTCAACCCCTACATAAGGGCGGGCCCATTGCATGGCGCCCAGGTAACGGCCAAAAGTGGCTTCCATTTCATGCCCGTTAATCGCATCATATCCCAGCTTCCATTCGGCATCGAAAGACCAGCGGGTATTATTCAAAGCAGTAGCGCCAAAATTACCATTGGAAGCAAACTCATTTTCGGCTTTCAGGAAAAACATCCGGTCGTCGCGGTAGATTTTCTTCATCGCTTTTTTCGGATTTGGCACCAAAGGGTTTGCAGGCTGATTGGCATAGGTGAAGATGCGCCCCATACCGGCCATCATATGATATAGAATATGGCAATGGAAAAACCAGTCGCCTTCTACATTGGCCTCAAACTCGATCACATCGGTTTCCATGGGCATAATGTCGAGCACATTTTTTAAAGGAGCATATTCTCCCTTGTCATTCAACACGCGGAAATCGTGTCCATGCAGGTGCATGGGGTGCCGCATCATAGAACCGTTGTACAATTTAATACGAACGATCTCTCCCTTTTTGATCAGGATCTTGTCGCTCTCGGATACTACTCTGTTATCCATGCTCCACACATACCGGTTCATATTGCCGGTTAGTGTAAACTTGAGCTCCTTTACCGGGGCATTTTTAGGCAGGGTAGTTGGTTGCGGTGCCTGCAGCATATTATAGTTCAGGGTGACTATTGCGGGTGGCATCTCCATTTGCATGGCGTTATGGTCCTGCTCCTGCATCGCAGCATGGTCATGGTTTGTGGATTCCCCGCTTTGCTCCTGCATTGTATGTTCAGCTCCCGTGATTTCCGGGTACATTACCGTATTCATATCCATTTTCTGAAGGCTCATGTTATGCCCCTTCATTTCTTTCATGCTCCCGTCCATGCGCATCATATCATTCATCATTTTCATGCCCTCAAAATAGTTCAGCCGGCCCCAATGGGTGGCCAGTTGCTTTTTTCCCGCACCTATAAATAAGGAAGTGGTGTTCACACGGTCTTCGGTGGTGGCCAGCAGCTCATAGGAAATCTCCGGTTCGGGAATGGTAACCACGACGTCCATTGTTTCTGAAGGTGCCAGTATAAAGCGATCTACTTTTACCGGTTGCACATCATTACCGTCGTTGCCCACAACGGTCATTTGCCCGCCGGCATAATTGATCCAGAAATAAGAAGAAGCGCCGCCATTAGCGATCTGTAAACGTACTTTGTCTCCCGCCTTGAATTGGGAGAGCTGGCTCTCGATATTCCCGTTCAGCAGAGCCTTATCGTAGTACACATCGCTCACATCCATGGCTTTCATCCGCTTCCATTCATTGGTAAGTTTAGTGCCGAAATGCCCGGCTTTTATGGCTTCGCCATAACTCTGTACCGCGCCTTTCTTTATGCCGGCCCAGTCGTTGCCATTGCGCAGCATCCGGTGGATCTGATGGGGCATAATATCCGTCCAGTCGCTCAGCATAACCGGCACACTGGGGAGGTCATCGATCCCTTTTCTGAAAGTAGTATCGCCCTTTTTTTTCTTCAAGATCATGGAACCGTACATGCCGATCTGTTCCTGAAAACCGAAATGACTATGGTACCAGTAAGTACCATTCTGGATGATGGGGAAGCGATAGGTATAAGTAGTGCCGGGCTCGATAGGCATCTGGGTCAAATAGGGTACGCCGTCTTCCTTATTGGGGAGGAAGATGCCGTGCCAATGAAGCGCGGTTGGCTCTTTGAGCTGGTTGTGCACTACAATTTCTGCCGTATCCCCCTCGGTAAATTCAAGGGTGGGCATGGGGATTTGTCCGTTCACCGATATGGCCATTTTGTGTTTGCCGGTATAGTGCACCATGGTGTCTCTTACGTAGAGATCATAGCGCCTGAGCTGTTGTGCCGTTATATTGAATGCAACTGCTCCCAAAAATAGCAACAGGAACAGGGCGTGTTTATAATTTTTCATCGATAGATGTCTTAAAACTCGCTTAAGAATTATATTTTATAATTAAAGTTCCCACAGATCTGCTTCCGGTAACTATCGGAATACGGGGAAAAAAGTGTCTAAAGTTTGCCAATCATTTTTTAACGGGCGCTTATTCAATCACGGCTTTTGTGGAGCCGCAGCTAAGCATTTTAGCGCCATAGAAAGGATTGCTGATCGTTTCTTTGTTACTGAGCCAATGCGCGCCGCCATTGAACATCGGGCATTCGTTATAGTAGATCTTATACGATGCTTTCGACGCCTTCATTAATTGATACATTGTATTGCTCAACGCGGCGAAGGCTGTTCTTTGCTTTTCAATTCCGGATGCTGCTTTCAGTGCGGCTGCTTCTTTATTGAGCGTGTTCATGGTACTCATCCAAACCCCATGCTCTTTGGGTTCCAGCTCATTCATTTTTACCGCGTCTATTGCTTTGCCGAGTTCCGCGGCTTTTGCGGCCGTTGCTTTTGCATCGGATGCAACCAGCGCATCGCCAATGGCAAAATAAGCTTTATACACCGGTTCCAGCCGGGACGCCGGCGCGACGATAGTTTGGGCAGGATGGCTTTGTTTTGTTACGGTTTCTTTTTGACCGGCAAAGGGCAATGCTACCCTGTACCGACATGTTTTACTCAATGTATTATATACAGATGCAGGTGCATTGTAAGCATCATTGTCGAAACCGGCCAATGCCACACGTTTTAACACGGCATCCGGAGTGGTTACCTTGCTGTTATACGTTAACCGGCCTTGTTTGGTTTGCGGATCCCAGGAAAGTAAAGAAACCTGTTTTTCCGAGCCTGCTGTTTCGATCATTTTTTTGCAATCGGCGGAGTTGCCCTGTATCGTCATTGTAGTTGTTACCGCGTTTTTAATGGGAGCAGCAACTATTGAAATCGCCGGCAGGCAGATCAGCAGGACTAACAGGCATTTTTGAATTGTTGTCATAGTAATATAATTAATCAGGTGAACAGAATGTATGCGCTGGCATACTTTTATGATTGCGCTTTTCAGTATTGGGGAAATACTGACTGAAAATAATGGGCATAGATTGCCCCGGGAAAACTGATTAACCCAGCCGTGGAGGCTGCCAGATGGTGTAAGTATGGGCGGTAAGCGGGTGATCGTTGGGTTTTACCACATAAGTAGGAACTGATGTTGCCGGTGGTGCTACTTCGATCATATGCACTACGTGCAGGCTGGACACCGACATGGGGTGACAATTATTGTTAGTACAATTATTATCATCGCAATTCCCTTTATTGTGCTGATGCTTTGCGCCCTGGTCTTTGTGTTTGCAACAATCCATTTTTTTGTCTGCATCGGGATTGTCTTTGTTCTCTCCGGTTGTAGTGGTGGCCTCCTGGTGCATTGTACAGGCATGTACTAAGGGTCCCGGTATCAGAAAGATCCCGAGAAACAGTAATGATATTCCAATAAATCGCATCCGAAGCATGTTGCAAAGGTATAAAAAACACAGGAATTATAAGGCCGGAGCAGATAAATAACAGATTGTTAAGGATAATGAAAATTTTATAAGAGAATGCCGTAATTGTGTAACAATGATCGCGTTGGGATCAGTAACGGTCACGAATTCCAGCTACAACCAAAGCGCTGCGGTTACTGTTGTTTTATTTAACCGCGAGGACGCTAAGGCGCCAATAAATTAAAATCCTCGCGGCTTCGCGTCTTAGCGGTGCTATTCGTTGTACAAAATACGCGAAGGGGCAACTCAATCAAATTATTTTTATATAACCCTTTGACTTTTCTTTAAAACCTGTTTGGGTTTAGAAGATATAAGGGCCTTGTCCGTAAATTTACCAATCAAAAAAAACAAAAGCAATGAATGATTTTATTTTAGATAACGGACTTTCGATACCCGCTATCGGTTTTGGCACCTGGCAGATCCCCGATGGAAAACCGGTGTTTGATGCGGTGACTACAGCTTTAGCAGATGGTTACCGGCATATTGATACGGCTGCTGCTTACCGGAATGAAGCGGGCGTGGGCAGGGCGATCAGCGAAAATGCGCTGGAGCGCAAGGATGTTTTTTTGACGACAAAACTGTGGAACACAGACAGGGGCTATGATGCGGCCTTCAAGGCCTTTGAACGCTCGCTGGAATTACTGCAGACGGATTATCTTGATCTGTACCTGGTGCACTGGCCGGCAAACAGTAAACAATTTGAAAACTGGAAATCCATTAATGCTGAAACCTGGAAGGCCGTTGAAGAACTGTACCGGCAGGGGAGGGTAAAAGCCATCGGTGTGTGCAATTTTATGGTGAAACATCTGGATGCTTTAAAAGAAACCGCTGAGATCTTCCCGATGGTGAACCAGATCGAATATCAACCCGGGCATACGAAGGATGATGTGGTGGCCTGGTGTACAAAAGAGAAGACACTGGTGGAAGCCTGGAGCCCGATAGGATCCGGCCGGTTGCTGGATAATGCGTTGCTGAAAGAAATTGCAGCAAAATATAACGTGAGCGTGGCGCAGCTTTGTATAAAGTTTTGTTTGCAGCGCGGGGTGTTGCCCCTGCCAAAGTCGGCAACACCGGCATATATAAAATCCAATTTTGATATTGACGGGTTTACGATTGATACCGCCGATATGGATCAACTGGATACGCTGAAAAATGAAGGCTGGTCGGGGCTTGATCCTGATAAAGTAGATTTTTAACTGGATGCCTCTTTACGCGTATAAAGAAATAGCATCGCCTACCGGCGCACTGCGTCTCATTGCAGA
>JAGIAQ010000107.1:5167-13535 GCA_017744795.1 Niabella sp.
GAGACAGGAATACCTCGTTGGTGTGCAATGGAAGCCATTCGGTGATGATCTCAGTGCGCTCATCGAAACCCCTGCGCATCCAATACTGGTGGAGACGGAGCAACAGCTGGCGGCTTATTTTGCCGGTAAAAGGCAGCAATTTGAGCTGCCCCTGAAATTCATTGGAACCGGTTTTCAGAAACGGATCTGGGAATTGCTGCTGGACATACCCTTTGGTAAAACCATCAGCTATGGCGAGCTGGCAAAAAGGGCGGGCGATATAAAAACGGTACGGGCTGTAGGGGGCGCACTGAATAAGAACCCGATACCGATCATCGTTCCCTGTCACCGGGTAGTGGGCAGCGATGGGAAGATGGTCGGCTTTGGCGGCGGCGTATCGAATAAAATTTTTTTGCTGGAACTTGAAAACCCGAAGCAGCAGCTTGCCTTGTGGTAACATCCTTTCATGATACAAACTTTTTCTGATAAAAATTTTAAACGGATCTGCAAACAGCTTGCAAAAAAAGATACACAACTTGCGTCTGTTCTGAATACCTATGGGCCTCCTCCTATGTGGACCCGGCCGAATAGTTTTGAGTCGTTGGTGCATATTATACTGGAACAACAGGTCTCGCTGGCTGCTGCACTGGCGGCACTAAAAAAATTGCAGAAGTTTACCGGGGGGATTACACCCGGTAAAATATTAAAGATGGATGACCCCGCCCTGCATGCCTGTTATGTAAGCCGGCAGAAAGTGATTTATATCCGGGGGCTGGCGAAAGCCATTGCTGATAAGGAGCTTGATCTGGATGCAATGCCGCTGCTTACTGATGATGCGGTTCGCGCGAAACTAACCGCCTTAAAAGGGATCGGGAACTGGACGGTGGATGTATACCTGATGTTTGTGTTACAGCGCACCGATATTTTCCCTTCGGGAGATCTTGCTGCAATACGTGCATTAAAGCAGTTAAAAACCCTGACGGCCGACACACCCAAAGAAATACTGATAACGCTTGCCGCAGCCTGGGCGCCTTACCGCACGGTTGCTACTATGATCTTATGGCATCATTATTTATCGGAACGGCGAAAAAGCGGGTAGGAGCGCGGGCAGCCCAATGCATCTTTCAAAAAAATAACAGCTGTGCTGTAAAGGCTCGGGCAAAAAGCCGTTACTTTGCCCCTTTAACTGTGTTGACTATACATGATAACTATACTCTTATATATTTTAGTGCTTGCAATAAATGCCTTTCTGCTGTTTAGGGCGCCGAAGCGCTATACAAGAAAAAAATTATTGATCATAAACGGTGTGGGAATTGGAAGCTCAATGCTCTTGTTGTTTTTCTGTTCGCTTATTGCGGTGGGGGTATCAAAATTAACTTCTATTGATGATGAAGTGGCCCAGGAGTTCCTTTTCGGGTTTTTTGAAATCCTGTTTATATTATTTGTTTTAAACTTTTTCGTAGTGATTGCTGTGGATGGTATCATTAATCTGCTGACGCGCTTTCATGGGGATGTTGATGATAATCACCTGTATCGGCAGCCGGTTCGGTTTATTGATCGAAATAAAGGCGTGATAAAAGTTATAGCAAGGATCATTTTCTTTTTATCTGCTGCCCGGATCTTCTATCAGATCTTATTCGATTAGATCGTAACCACTTTTTTTGAAGTAATAATCCCGGTAAGCAAATTGAATTTATTCTTGTATTCCTGGGAAATTTCATTGTAGTCGGGTGCCGCAAACAAGGCATTACGTACAATGGGAACGCTAAACGGTACGGGCCAGGCCCGGAGTGCTTTTGCCACCGCATCCATGGCATTGATGCCTTGCATTGCCTGCCCGCCATCGGCCCAGCAAACCAATCCGATCAGTTTATCGATGAGGTAAGGTTTCTCTTCCCTGGAACTCAGCTCCAGCCAGTCCAGGCAATTCTTCATCACCCCGGTAAGGCTCCCGTGGTACAGCGGTGTTAGCCAGATATGTGCATCGGCGTGCCGGAAGTGATTCAGCATTACTTCCACGCCTTTTGGTGTTTTGTTCAGCGTATAATCGAACAGCGGAATACCGGATTCCACGAGGTTAAAAATAGTTGCCTGTGCGCCCAGCGCTTCCAGATGCTCTTTAAAATAGGCAGTCAGTTTTCCGGGAGTAGAGGCTTCCCTTCTGTCCAGTGAGCCGTTTAAGATAAGTATATTCATTATTGATTAAAGTTAGTTCAATTCAATGACTTTTGTAAGGCGTAGTTTTTCTAAAAAATCGCTATCGTGCGAAACAACAACAATGGTGCCTTCATAATTGTTGAGTGCCTGCAACAAAATATCTACATTTTGAATATCCAGGTTGTTCGTCGGTTCATCCAGCACCAGCATGTCAGGCGCGCGTGTGCCAATCATCAGGCAGCATAATAATAAACGCATTTTTTCACCGCCGCTTAGTCCTGCGCATGAGTTGTTCCACCGGGTCTTTGAAAAAAGAAAACGCGTTAGCCGGATTTTTATTTCATGCTCTGCTAAACCCGTATCATTAAATTGTTGCGCCTGCTCGTACACTGTAAGCCGGTTATTAATAAGAGAATAATCCTGATCGATATATACCGAGTTGAACGCCGCACGGTTCAGTATACCACTATCAGGGATCTGTTGCCCCAATATCGTCCGGATCAGTGTGGTCTTTCCCGATCCGTTATCGCCTTTTATTGCGATACGCTCACCACTTTGCAGCTGGAAAGTGACGGGCTGTTTCCACAGCGGTTGCTGGTGGTGCCGGATATTTATTTCCCGGGCGGTTGCCAATATTTTTCCCCGGTGCAATAAAGAATTGTCCAGGTTGAGTTTCATTTGAGCCAGGGCTTCCAGGTCTGCACGCGATTGTTGCAGGGCTTCGGAAAGGGTACTGATCTTTTCCGAATGCGTATCCTGAAGTTTTGATGCGCTTTTTTCTGCGTTGCTTCGCAGGGTATTCAGCATAATCGTGGGAACGCCTGCTTTATCCTGTTTTTTTCGTCCTCTGGCATCCAGTTTTTGTTTGCGTTCTACTGTCTCGCGCGCTGTAGCTTTAGCTTTCCTTAAATCCTTTTCCTGCGATTGTATCTTTTGCATTAAAGCATCGTCGGCGGCCTGTTTTTGTTGGGTGTAAAAATCGTAATTGCCGCCATAGCGTTTTAATCCTTGTTTGCTTAGTTCACAAGTGAACGGCAAGAGGTTTAAAAGTGTCCGGTCATGACTTACGATGAGCATACTTTCTTTAGCAGACCGGATCGCATCGTACAACAGCTTACGGCTGCTGCTATCCAGGTGATTGCTGGGCTCATCCATAAGAACAACGTCAGGCTGATGAATGGCGATCCCTGCAAGGAATACTTTTGTTTTTTCGCCGCCGCTGAGCATCGCCATCGGATGGTTAAGATCGGGCTGTTGCAGCCCCCAGATAGAAAGCGCTTCCTGCGCTCTTTCTTCAATGGCCCAGTCTTCATTCAGGATATCGATATTCGATTCACTAATAGCACCCTTTAGTATCTGATGCAGCGCTGCCAGCTTTGTATCGATCTGCAATGCCTGTGCTATAGTCTGCTCATTATATTGCCCGAAATGCTGGGGCACATAATAAACCGATGAGGTGGTAAGAATGGTTCCGGATACAGGAGACAGCAGCCCGGCGATTATTTTTAATAAGGTGGATTTGCCCGTACCATTGTTGCCGATCAGCGCTATTTTTTCTGACGGATTAAGAGTGAAATGAATCTCTTCAAAAAGTAATTCTTTGTTGGGATGTTGGTAGCTGATATTTTGAAGTGTAAGCATAATTTCTTTTACTAGATAGGATTTGAACAATGTTTTGTCTCGTTCTAAAAGAAATTATCTGCTTCATCGGGTAGTGTTTAAATGAAAAATCGACTGCAAAGGTATGGTTTTTTTAGTAATCGCCACAGGCGATAGAATAAGGCTGCCAGGCGAGGGACGCCTCGCAGAGCGGCCGAGTGCGGCTTTACAGATTTAGACGCGGCTGCTCTTATAATAACGGTTGGCGGCAACCGAAAGCGGCAAGCCGATGCAGAAGATCAGGATAACGAGATTGATTGCAATACTTGAAGGCTTTGAAGGAAAGGCGCTGATCTGTGACAGAGGCACGATCACAAGGTTCATCACACACCAAACAAAACTGCCGTACAACGCCGCGGTGCTCCATTTATTTTTATGGAAGAGGCCAACTTTAGGATAAATGAAAAAAAAGAATACCGTAAAGATCAGTGCGATGCAATAGTGGAGCAATAGTCCCAACAGATACATCGGCGCCTGCACTTCAAATGCGCTTTTGCCAACAAGCCCGCTGGCTACATATTGCAGCACAAACAAAGGGTTCTTTCGGGTGACGATATAAAAATGCACCAGAGCAGCACTGATGTCCAGGGTGTCGGCCAGTATTCCGGTTTTGATAATCGTTTGGATTAGTTTGTTCAAATGGCCTTGCGTTGATGGATAGCTAAGTTACAAATTATATCATTTACACAAATCAATGCAATCGCAACAGGCGATAGAATATGACTGCGAAGCTTGAAGTTTCGCAGAGCGGCGAGCGGCCTGCGAAGCTAAAAACTTCGCAGAGCGGACCTGTTTTACATTAGAACGGATACCCGATACCGATATTGAAGATCAGGTTTTGTTTGCGCCATCTGGAATCGCTGAAGTGCATTTGGTCAAATACCCAGCGTTGACCGGCGGGCAGGTAGGGCTTGCGAAAAGGGGTGGCCAGGTCAAAGCGGATGACAAATATTTTCGCGTCTACCCGTAAGCCCACACCGCCGCCTACGGCCATCTGGCTGAAAACATTGGCAAGATGAAACTGGCCTCCGGGGCGGCTGGTATCCTGCCGGGCCAGCCAGATGTTGCCCGCGTCGATGAATATGGCACCCTGGATGACGCTGAATAATTTTGCCCGCAGTTCTGTGTTCAGCATTACTTTAATATCGCCGCCCTGGTCGGCAAAAAGGTTCAGACTGTCGGCATTTATATTAAAGGTTCCCGGGCCGAGTGAACGGGAACGAAAGGCCCTGATGTCGTTACTACCACCTGCAAAGAACTGCCGTACATAGGGGAGGGTGGTGCTGTTACCGTAGGGGATGCCATACCCGATATTGACCCGGTTGGCCCAGATGAGTCCTTCTTTTATTTTATGATAATCGCGGAGATCCGCTTCCAATCGTACAAACTGGTTGGTGGCGGTATTGAATAATCTTTTTACGCCATCCGAATCTTTTTTCAGAAAAGCATTGATCAGGTTGCCGGCCGTTTCAACCGATCCTGTAAACAGGAAGTTGTTTTTTCTCGCCGTCTGCATTTGATTGGTGTAGGTGAACGTATAATTGCTACCAATGATAAACTGGTTCTCAAAATTGTTTCTTAAGGAAGGCACCTTCGCTAACATGCGGCTGAAACTATCTGTGGTATTGGCTGTTCGTATATAGCTGATGGAAATCGGGTTTAACGTATGCTCATTGAATTCATTGCCTTTCCAGATATAACCGATCTCTCCCTGTCCGGAGATCAGCGTGTAATAATTGCTCCGGTTGAGCAACTGGCTTCCGATGGTAAAATGTGTTTTGGGCACATAGGCATTATGCGTGCCTGTATTGAAAAATACAAAACGGGGAACCAAAAGCCGGGCCTGCGCGCCCAGCGAATAGGAGGCTGCATTGGACGACTGCCCGCTGAATTGTTTTTCAAAACCGCCGGATAAGCTAAGATTGAGCTGCTCAGCGCCATGGAATAAATTTTTATTGGTATGCGTTATTTTTACTTCGGATCCTACAAAATTATTCGATTTGCTGGTGCCCGTCAAAGAAAGAGAAAGCGCATTTTTCTTGGAGGAGGTTAGCAGGAAATTCAGATCCAGCTGGTCATTGCCGGGAACGGAGTCTACCGGGTTAAACTCGGCCTTCACGAAACGAAACGTACCAATATTTACCAGTCGGTTCAGGCTGAGGGAGTGATCGGTGCGGTTATAGCGGGCGCCTTTTTGAAAAAAGATCAGGTCTTCAAAAAGGCGGGGTTTATAAAGCCGCGCCGGATCATAGATCGTAAAATCTTTGAAAATAACGGGCGAGGATGTACGGATGGATGAATCTCTGCGGAGCGAATAGTTGGGGAAGATATCAATATTGCGGATATAATAAGGGTGTATGGCTTCCCGCGGGGTATTATCTTTTAAAACCAGATCAAGATTTACCCGGTCGCCGCCAATAGTACTGTCTGCCCGGAATAATAAAAAATCAGGGTTAAAATAAAAGTATCCTTTTTCTTTCAGCAGGTTGTCGATCCGCTCCCGTTCCTCCTTCATAATATCCAGATCGTAGTAGGCGCCTTTCTTTACCAATGTTGCGCCCTTGGCGGAATCAATAATAGTGGAAAGTTCATTGATCCCGGCTTTGGGAAACAATACCCGGTTGATGGTGTATCGCGGGCCGGAGTAGATCGTATAAACCACCTTGCCGGTTTTTTCTTCCGTAACCGCTTCCCCCGATCCGTTGTTTTGCAGGAACCCTTTACTGCTCATATAACTGCGCAGAATGTTGACGTTGTTGACGGTTTTTACCTGGCTCATCAATACAGGCGGCTCTCCCAGTTTGTATTTGATCCAGTATTTGATGCCCTTTTTCTTTTTGGGCTCACGCACCATATTATAGAAAAAAAGCTTGTAGCGCCATCCCAACAGTTTTTTATTGGGCAGGGGCCTGAGGCGGGTTTCCAGCTCTTTCTGAAAGGTTTTCTGATCTTTTACTGCGGGCGTATCGGGGTTTAATTTAACAACCGCCCCGGTGTAGAGCACCTGCCCCGGCTGCAGCTTACGGGTAGTGCTGCAGGCCGCAGCCAGCATCATAATGAATAAAAGATATAGTGTACTGTTTTTCATCATTTGCCGGTTCGTTTTATATCGTTCGTCGCATTGTCGCGATCACTTCTTTTTTTGAAGCTGTTAAATACCTCGCGGAATTTATTATACTCTACCACGATCATGAACCCTACGCCGGTTTCAATGATCTGCCCTTCAATGATCCCCTCCGTCTGATTACGTCGGTAGGCCCTGAGGCGGTACCGGCCGTCGCGGGAAAGCATGTATTCTATATTTACGTCGCTGGCCAGCTGTGAAGCACCCTGATTCTGATTCGCACCCTCAATATTAAAGTTATTGCCGATGGTCACACTCAGCCGGTCGTTCAGGAGGCGCTTGGTAAAGGCTACGTTCAGGTTTGTTTTTGTTTGCGCGCTGCCGGTGGTATAGTCCTGCTGGGAATTAAGATCGAAGTTGATGTCGACACCTTTAATAAGGCTGGCCGCCAGGTTATTTAATTGCTGGGTTAATAATTTACTTGCGCTCTGCCGGGCGATCATCTCTGGTGAAGTACCACCGGCCAGACTTTCAAAAGGATTGTCAGAAATAAACCGGTTCAGGGCCAGTAAAGCAAATACCTGTTTATTGAGCTCGCTTTCACTGTTGTTGACCTGTTGCAGGCGCGTGTACACGGTTCCGTTAAAGGCATTGCGCTCGTTCTCGGGCATATCGATCTGGAAACCGATCTTTGGTTTCAGCAGCTCCCCGCTCATTTTAAGATATACATAAAAGGGAAGCTTCTGTTTGTACATGATGCGCGTGCTGTTATCCAGTTCACCCAGCTGGTCGGCTATCAGGTCCATCGCAGATGTGTTTACTTCATACATTGCGGTGATATTGGTATTGGCTTCCGTCGGCGCACCCGTCCACTGGATGCTGCTTCCCTGCTGAATTTTAAATTCACGTTTTGCCAGGCCGCCCACGGTCAGATTATAACTACCGTCGGATATTTCGTATCTGCCGGTAAGCGTGGTGCGGCCGCTGGGATCCATCTGCAGGCTCAATGCCGCATCGCCTTTAACCTTTAATGCATCGCCGTTTTGCGGGTCTACAACAATGGTGATCTCGGCTTCTTTGTCAACCGTCAGGTCGCCGGAAATATTCATCCCTTTCAATGGGGAACGGGTCAGGCTGTCCACATTGATGGAATCCCGCCCGTTAAAGGGCGGTGCATTTTTATCTACAAAAACAACCACTCCTTCCTGGCTGGCAACAGTGGGATCGTCTTCAGGGATCACAAAAGTGAATTTGGTGCCTTTGTTGATCTTGGCCTGCAGGTTGGCGGTTGGTTTGTTCAGATCGCCGGTGATGCGCGCGTTCATATTCATATACACTTTTCCATAAAACAGTTCGTTGTCTGCTTCTGTGGAGTTCATCACTCTGAAATTATTGGCGCGGATGGAAAGATTAAAACCAGGGTTGGAATAGCTGGCGGTATTGATGGTGCCGTTAATGGTTAAAGGCTGGTTTGCTGAATCGCGGATGGTGAAATTTTTAAAGGATAGA
>JAGIAQ010000108.1 GCA_017744795.1 Niabella sp.
GCCTAAAACGGCGCTGTTATTCGATGCAATGTCCGGTGAAAAAGGACTGGGAGCGATCAGAACTGCAACGAACGGATTTGAAGTGCGGGTGCAGCTGCAGCCCTATGCGTCTGTTATTGTGCAAACCACCACTGGGGTAAAAACCGGCCCTGGGTTTCCTTATAAAAATGCGGGAGGCCCTGTGGCAGAATTGAATAACGATTGGAAGTTGTCTTTTGTTGAGGGCGGTCCGGCTCTTCCAGGCGCTGTTAATTTGAAAACACTGCAATCCTGGACGGAGCTGAAGGATGCCGGTGCGGAGGCATTTTCAGGAATTGCTTCTTACACAACCCGGTTTAAAAAACCAGGGAATGCGGCTAGTTACCTTCTGGATTTGGGAAAAGTAGCCGCCACAGCAGAAGTGCTCCTCAACGGAAGATCTGTTGTCACGCTGATCGGCCCCTCCTTTACAACGGTGCTCCCTGCGGCCTTATTAAAAGAGGAGAATGTGCTGGAAATAAAAGTAGCCAACCTGATGGCCAACCGCATTTCGTACATGGATAAAAATAATATGCTCTGGAAGATATTCTACAATGTGAATATGGCGGCCCGTAAAAAGGAAAATGTTAAAAATGGTATTTTTGACGCATCCGGCTGGAGTCCGCTTCCATCGGGACTTTTAGGACCTGTGACCCTGACTCCTTTGAAATAAACCGGTTGGGCTATGCAAAAAGCGCGTAATTGTTATAGGATTAATTATAAGATGCTGCTGTTGGCCTTCCTGGTTATATACCTGTATAATGATGCGAAAGGGCAGCTGCTGAATATTAAGAATGATGCATTTTGGAATACCGCAGACGGGCGGCCTGTTTACAGCCAGGGTGGAGGAATATTTAAATTTACAGACCCTGTAACGGGTAAAAAAAAATATTACTGGTATGGGGCGCATTATAAAGAAGCAGCTATATACAGGAATGACCCTTCTGTAACGTTGCCCGGACCAACATTTGTTTCTGTGACCTGCTACAGCTCAACAGATTTGGTTAATTGGACATTTGAGGGAGATGTGCTTACAAGAGCGATGCTTGACAGCAATATGCATACCACCTGGGTGGGGCGCCTGGGAGTTGCCTATATTCCTGCACTAAAGAAGTATGCATTGTTTGTGCAGCACGGCAACCAGGTATTGATTACTGTTGCTGATTCGCCAAACGGCCCTTTTTCCTGGTACCGGCGGATCAACATGCAGGCCATGATTGGAACGACTAACACTGGTGATCAGACTGTATTTACAGACGAGGAAACGGGAAAATCTTATCTTATATATTCTTATGGCCGGGGAAGAAATAAAATATATGTTTCAGAAATAGGGGTAAAGGATGGACTGATTGATCTGCTGGATTGCACGCAGGTATTTAAGGGTGCAAGCAGGGAAGGCAACTGTATGTTTAAATATAATGGCAGGTATTACATGTGTGCCTCTAATATTTATGGCTGGGATGCGTCCTATGCTTATTATCTGGTTGCAGATAATATCCGCGGCCCCTACAAGCCGGTTGATGATATGTCAGTAATGGAAGGCTGTGAAGAGGACTATGCTCATGTTACGCAGACCGGTTTTTTTGTAACTGTTAAGGGGAGCAAAAAAGAAACGGTGGTATACTGCGGAGATCGTTGGGCTGAATTTGCCGGCAATGGTTTGGGCTATAATCAATGGTTCCCACTCTCTTTTAAAAACGAAACTCCCGTTTTTAACTCTTTAAGCTCCTGGAACCTGGATGCAAAAACGGGCGAGTGGGCGATCGGCAGCGATAATAATTATGTGCTGAATGGCAGCTTTGAAGCAGATCGCAACCATATTCCAAGTCATGTTAAACCCGTGCAGACCGAGTTGCTGGGCTGGCACACAGTAGTCGTTGAGGGAAATAAGGTATCTCTTGATAGCAGTGTGTCTCCTGTATTGAATTATTTTAATACCCGTGCCGACCGGAAAATAGTAACAGGGGAAAAAAGCTTGAATATAACAGACAGGATTCCCTTTAAAAGGAAAGTGTACCAGCTCGTTGGCTCCACGTCAAAACTGCCTGATGGGCTTTATACGCTTACTGCAATGGTGAACCGAAATAAAGGATTTGCCCGATTGGATATGTACGCTAATGCAGGCAGCAAAACTTACCGGCTGGGTATTCGTAGTGAAAAGGATGCGTGGAAACGGGTTGCTGTCAGGCATATTGCTGTTACCGGCGGACAGGTTGAAATAGGTTTTGAGGCGGATGGTGCAGCGGATGCTTTTTGTTATATAGATGACGTATCGTTTACAAAAGAGTAATAATTAAGGCCGATGGCTACTAGTTTTAAATATTATAATACGATAGATGTAATAGTAAAGGCGAACATGAAGCTGCTATTGCTTTTGTTCGTTTTGCGCTTCAGTGTTGCAGCAACTGCTCAATCTGGTATAGTTCCAAAACCCTTGTATGATGATCCCGTTTATCACGGGGCTGCTGATCCCGTAGTTGTTTATAATAAAGCGAAAAAGCGATGGTGGCTGTTTTATACCAACCGTCGTGCAACGGATGCGGATTCAACAGTGCGGTGGGTGCACGGTACCCGGATCGGCATTGCCGAAAGCGCAGATGGAACCTCCTGGCATTATCTGGATACTGCAAATATCAATTATCGTCCGGATGCCGGTTATACGTTCTGGGCTCCGGATATCACGGAATACAAAGGTGTCTATCATATGTATGTTACCTATGTTCCGGGCGTTTTTGCCGATTGGGATCACCCGCGCCGGATTATTCACCTAACGAGTAAAGATCTGCTGAACTGGCACTACGAGTCTACATTGAAACTTTCCGGCGAAAAGGTGATTGATCCCGCTGTTTTTAAGTTGGGCGATGGACACTGGTATCTGTGGTACAATAATGAAAAGGATGGCAAGAGTATTTATTATGCAGAAAGTAACGACCTCTATCACTGGACGGATAAAAGCAAAGCCATTGCCACAAGAGGAGAAGGGCCCAAAGTGTTTTACTGGAAAAACAAATACTTTATGATCGTGGATGTGTGGAAAGGAATGGAGATTTTTTCAAGCAATGATCTAAAAAATTGGGAACGGCAACCCGGGCGGATACTGGAGCTGCCGGGAAAAGGCAGGGATGATCAGGCGATTGGTGGGCATTGTGATGTGGTAGTAAATGATGATAAGGCGTATGTTATTTACTTTACACATCCCGGCCGGAGTAAAGATCATCCGGCTGTGAAGGGATCGTTTGACGACAAACGAAGTGTGCTGCAATTAGCCGAATTGCATTTTGAAAATGGAGTGATCACCTGCAACAGGGATGAGGTGCTGCGGGTAAGATTGAAAAGATAGTGAAACAATCGGTGCTACCTGCACTGCAGCCGAAGTGAGTGACACAAGGAAGTTGCTAGTAGTACTAAGGTGGGCCATAAAAAATAATAATAGTTCATGAGAGTTTATTTACTTGTTTTAGCGGGATTTATTTGTAACGCACTGGCGGCACAACAAAAGGAGATCGTGTACCTGTCCGGCACGGGCAGCGATCATACGGCACAATGGGATTTTTATTGTACGGGCGGGCGTAACAGCGGCTACTGGACGCGGATTGCCGTGCCTTCCTGCTGGGAGCAGCAGGGTTTTGGCAGTTATAATTACGGACGTGATTATAAAACCTACGGGAAGAATTTTCGCTTCGCGGATGAAAAGGGGATCTACCGGCACTCCTTTAATGTGCCCGCCTCCTGGAAGGGAAAAGAAGTGTACATTGTTTTTGAAGGAAGTATGACGGATACGGAAGTTAAAATAAACGGCCAGTCTGCCGGGGCAACACACCGCGGCGCGTTCTATAGGTTTAAATATAATATTACCGGTAAATTAAAATATGGTGTCAGCAATAAATTGGAAGCCGAAGTCAGTAAAATGTCGTCCGATGTATCTATAAACAATGCGGAACGTTTGGCCGATTATTGGATCTTCGGCGGTATTTTCCGGCCGGTGTATCTGGAAGTGGTGAATAAGGAATTTATAGATTATGTGGCCATAGATGCTAAGGCCGACGGGCAATTCCGGATGCAGGTGTTTCCCAAAAATATCAGCAAGCCCAGGATCGTGACGGCTTCCATTGTGGACGCTAAGGGCGCTGTTGTTAAAACAATAGCTCAAACGATCGTTGCGGGTGATACCGTAACCACCCTGCAAACGCAGGTACAGCAGCCTTTACAATGGACAAGTGAAACGCCCAATCTGTACCGCGTAATTGTTTCTCTAAAAGAGAACGAACGCACTGTTTATACAACAACGGAGCGGTTTGGTTTTCGCACCATCGAAGTGCGCCATGGCGATGGTATTTATATCAACGGCGTGCAGGTAAAAATGAAGGGCACCAACCGGCATTGCTTTTGGCCGGAAACGGGACGAACTTTAAATGACAGTATTCAGTTGCTGGATGTGCGGCTGATAAAGCAAATGAACATGAACGCGGTGCGTTGCTCGCATTACCCGCCCGATCGTCGGTTCCTGGAACTGTGTGATTCCATGGGCCTGTATGTGCTGGATGAATTGGCCGGCTGGCAAAAAGCCTATAGTACGGAGGCTGGCAAGCCGTTGGTAAGGGAATTGGTGCTAAAAGATCTGAACCATCCTTCAATTATTTTCTGGGATAACGGTAATGAAGGCGGTACCAATAAAAATCTGGATGGGGAATTTGCACGATGGGATTTTTCCAACCGACCGGTGATCCATCCGCATCATAGGCCCGGCAATGCTTTTAACGGTATCGATTGTAATCATTATGAGGATTATTACAGTACAAAAAAAATATTAGAAGATAGTCTGATCTACATGCCCACAGAATACCTGCACTCACAGGACGATGGCGGTGGGGGCTCGGCCATGTACGATTTCTGGAACCTGCACTGGAACGCCAAAAGAAGCGGCGGCGGTTTTATCTGGGCTATGCTGGATGAAGGCGTGGTGCGCACGGATATGAATAATATTGTGGATGCAAACGGGCTGAACGCCAATGATGGGGTGCTGGGTCCGCACCGGGAAAAGGAAGGAAGTTTTTATGCCCTGCGGGCTGTATTTGCGCCGGTGCGGATTGAACTGACGGAGTTGCCCGGAAATTTTAACGGTGCCATCGAAATGGAAAACCGGTATCATTTTACAGATCTGAACGCTAATAAATATAAATGGGAACTGGTACATTTTAAAAGTCCTTTTGATCCGGTGTTTACCGGTTACACCGTTGAAAAAACAGGGGCCGCACAATGCCCGTCGATAAAGCCTTTACAAAAGGGAACGTTGCAGTTAGGCTTGCCAGCCGATTTTAAGAACTATGATGCGCTGGTGCTGACGGCTACGGACCGGAACGGCGATGAGATTTATAAATGGACCTGGAAGATAAAAACAAACACCCGGCTGCTGGATGCTGTTTGGGGCAATGAAAAAAGAAAGAACAGCATTGCAGAGAACGATTCTGTAATTACATTGAAATCTGATGGGCTGGAGCTGGTCTTAAATAAATCAAACGGTACTATAAGATCCATTCAGAATAAAGAACTGGGAATGGATCAGCTGTTGTTTAATAATGGTCCTGTCCTGGTTCAGGGAGCTTCAACCGTAATGAGCTTTTCGATCAAAAACGAAAAGGACAATCCTTCTGTGGTGTTTTCCTGTGAGGGGAATATGAAAGAATTTACCTGGACAATGCAGTCCAACGGCTGGGTGCGGCTGGATTATGAGTATGCACTGAACGGAACCTATCCCTTTGCGGGCATCAGTTTCAGCTTTCCGGAAAATTATATCCTGGGCGCTAAATGGCTGGGGAAGGGGCCGTACCGGCAATGGAAGAACCGCTCCTGGGGGATACCGGTAAATGTTTGGAAGAACTTTTATAATAATACGCAAACAAGTTATTCGCCGCTGGTGTATCCGGAGTTTAAAGGGTATTATGGCGCCGTTACGTGGATGGAGTTCAATACTGTGCAAGGGAAGTTTTATGTGGCCAGCAAGGACGACGGATTGTATGTGCGGCTGTTTAATTTTTACGGACTTACCGGGGTGAAACCCTTTCCGGAACTTCCTGTTGGCGATATCTCCTTTCTGGACTGCATTCCGCCGATGGGTACCAAACTGGCATTGAACCAGAGCCCCAATACCAATGTGCTGGGCCCCGGAAGTGAACTGACAAAAATTGACAAACCGGTTAAACGTTCCCTGTATTTTTATTTCGGATTACCGAAAACTTCAGATGCAAAAGAGCAATACAGCCGTCCTAAGATTGATAATGTTTTTTAAAATTATGAATACTTTACACGCTTATAAAAATGATGCCTGTAATCATCCTCGTTGTCGCAGCTTTGTTCAGATGGGGCTGCTATTGCTTTTGAGCCTGGTGACAATTGGTGCGGTCGCCCAGGAAAAGGATCCGGTCTACCTGTTTTGCTATTTTAAGAATAATGGTCAGGACGGGCTGCACCTGGCCTACAGTAAGGATGCCTGGCATTGGAAGGCATTGAAGAACGATCAGTCTTTTTTGAAACCCGCTGCAGGAAAGGACAAACTGATGCGGGATCCCTGTGTGATCAAAGGCCCGGATGGCTGGTTTCATATGGTGTGGACGGTGAGCTGGAATGAAAAAGGGATCGGCTATGCGGCATCAAAAGATCTGATCCATTGGAGCGCTCAACAATATATTCCCCTCATGGAAAATGAAAATGCACTGAACTGCTGGGCCCCTGAAATTACTTATGATGAAAAGAGTAAACAATATATGATCTACTGGGCAACGACCATCCCCGGGAAATTTCCTGCAACGGATTCTTCCGGAGACGGGAAGTACAATCATCGTATTTATTATGCGTTTACCAAGGACTTTAAAAATATTTCTAAGCCGCAGCTGTTATACGATAAAGGGTTTACGGTAATTGATGCCACGATTAAACAGGACGGAAAAAACTATATTCTGTTTTTGAAAGATGAAACAAAGCTCCCCGTACCGGAGAAGAATATTAAAATAGCCACCAGCAAATACATTAACAAGGGTTACAGTGCTCCGGCTGCACGCATTACAGGCGATTATTGGGCAGAAGGTCCAACGGTTTTGAAAAAAGGAAAACAATGGATCGTTTATTTTGATAAATATACGTCGCATAAATATGGGGCGGTAGTGTCGGAGGATTTGAAAACCTGGGCCGATGTTTCCGATAAACTTGAGATGCCCGGGGGGATACGGCACGGCACTGTGTTTACAATTAGTCAAAAAGAGTTTGATGCCTGGTTTGGGGAACGTAAATTATAAACCATTAAGGAGTTGAGAATAATTAAGTTCTTAATGCCTAAATGGTTGGAGCGTACCAATGGATACCGGTTGGTTGATTAGGAAACGAGAGACGGCAAACGATAAATCATTAACGCACGAACCGTCATTTCGACCGAAGGGAGAAATCTTTCTGTTATGAATCATGATCTGAATTTAAAAAACAAAAAAAGTATGTTCCAAAAAATGAAAACAGCAAATGTCCGGGTGGTGACCCTCTTGTTAATTGTTGTATTATCATCGTTTGCAATTTATAAAGCGCAAAAGCCGGTATTATATATTATTGGCGACTCAACAGTTAAGAACGGGAGCGGAAAAGGAGCGGATCAGCTATGGGGCTGGGGAAGCGTGGTAGATGCTTATTTTGATACGTCCCGGATCAGCGTTATCAACAAAGCGATTGGAGGTCGTAGCAGCCGTACTTTTATAACGGAAGGCCGCTGGGAGGAAATTTTAAAAACGCTGAAAAAAGGAGACTATGTACTGATGCAATTTGGGCATAACGACAGCAGTCCGCTGGATGACACCGCCCGGGCCAGGGGTACGATCAAGGGCATTGGTGAAGAACACAAAGATATTTACAACCCGATCCGGAAAGTAAATGAAACGGTATATACCTACGGGCATTATATGCGCCAGTTTGTGAACGAGGCAAAGGCCAAAGGAGCCATTCCGATTATTTGTTCTCCGGTTCCGCGTGATAATTTTAAGGAGGGCAAAGTAGCAAGAGGCGATAAGGATTATGGGTTGTGGGCAAAACAGGTGGCCGGACAAACCGATGCTTTTTTTATTGACCTGAATAGCCGGATAGCGGATGTGTACGACCAGATGGGTGCTGACGCTGTAAATAAATTTTTCCCGAAAGACCATACGCATACCAATAAAGACGGTGCGGTGATAAATGCCCGGTTGGTTGCTGCAGGCGTTCAGGACCTTGCACGGTGCAGCCTGAAGGAGTATCTTTCAAAAACAAGATAATAGTTTACTTTAAAAAATAAATATATTGGTATGCGGCATTTTCTCCTTCCGTGGATAATATTTTGTATACTGATCGGTAGTGCGCCCATCAGGTCGGCGGCACAGGTGCAATCAAGACCTAATATTGTTTTGATCCTTGCCGATGATTTGGGTTATGGAGACGCCGGCGTGTACGGCCAGCAAAAAATTAAAACGCCCAATATAGATGCGCTGGCAAAAGAAGGCTTGCGGTTTACCCGCTTTTATTGCGGTACGGCAGTCTGTGCACCTTCACGATCATCATTGCTTACCGGCCAGCATACGGGGCATACGCCCATACGCGGCAATATCGGTGTAAAACCAGAAGGACAGTGGCCGCTGCCGGATAGCGCCATCACCATTGCAAAATTGTTAAAATCAGCAGGGTACAGCACGGGTTGTTTTGGCAAATGGGGACTGGGCTATATTGGCACTACGGGGGACCCTAATAAGCAGGGATTCGATCAGTTTTACGGGTATAACTGCCAGACGCTGGCGCATGATTATTTCCCGGATCATTTATGGAATAATGCGCAGCGGGTTACATTGACCAATACGCTTGATGAGCAAACAGTATATTCGGCGCAATTAATTCATGAGCAGGCGTTGCAATTTATCCGCCAACACCGGCAGGAGCCTTTTTTTCTGCTGCTGGCGTATACACTGCCGCACGCGGCCCTGCAGCTGCCTAAAGATGATTCGCTTTATAATTACTATAAAAAAGTATTTGATGAAAAGCCGGTAACCGTTCCTGATCATTGGAACGGCAAAGGCTACCAACCGCAGGCTTATCCGCATGCCGCATATGCCGCAATGGTAGGAAAACTGGATGTTTATGTGGGGCAGGTTAAGCGGCAATTGAAAGCCCTGGGGCTAGACAAGAATACAATTGTTTTGTTTGCAAGTGATAACGGTCCGCACAAGGAAGGGGGTAACGAACCGGATTTTTTTAACAGCAACGGAGGCCTGCGGGGGATAAAAAGGGATCTGTATGAAGGTGGTGTCCGCACGCCTTTTATTGCCTGGTGGCCAGGTACAATTAAGGCCGGTACCCAATCCAGCCAGGTAGGCGCCTTCTGGGATCTGATGCCCACTTTTGCTGCGCTGGCAGGTGTAGCTGCACCTGTAAAAAGCGATGGTATTTCAATACTGCCCACCCTGCTGGGCAAAGGAACGCAACAGCAACATGATCATCTTTACTGGGAATTTCACGAGCAAGGCGGAAAACAAGCAGTGCTTTTAAAGCACTGGAAAGGCGTGCGGCTTAATGTTTCAGCAAATAAAAATGCCCTTATTGAATTATGCGATCTGGAAAAGGATCCTGCGGAAACGAAAAATATTGCGGCGCAGCATCCGGAGATCGTGAAAGAAATGGATCGTATCATGAAACAGGATCATGCGGAAACACCTGACTTCCCGTTGATCAAATAATCCGCCCGTTACATTTTTTGGAGGCTATTGCCTGGTGCAGGATGGATCAGGATGGCTAATAAAAAGGTTCGTCCTACATTAGCGTTAGGTTCGTGCTGACGATTGGCTTTGCGACATCGCCTTGCCTCGCTTAACAAGTATAAAGTTAACAGAGCCGGATAACGGTAGCTCTTTTGCCCCAGATTGTTTCATTTTCTTATAAACCAAACAAGGAAAAATGAATTATAAACCAGAAATTAAAAAGTACGGCAATTGCTTTGTTATATTATTTTTTTTACTTCCGTTAGGAGCGCTGGCGCAGTATGTGCAGGGCGGGGGTAATGATGCATCAACCCCGTTGCACCTGATGAAACCTGATTATGTTACGCCCTATGGAGAAACGACGGGGAAAAGTGTGAAAGCCGTGCTGGACCGGGTGTTCCTATATCTGGACAGTGTTACGCCCATGCAGCTGATCAGCAAGGATACCAGGGCTCTGGTAACAGATCTTTCAAAAGTAGATGGTGCCTGTATCTTCAAGCCGGGGGATTTCCGGCTCATTAGTTATGAATGGGGTGTTACCTACACAGGAATGCTGGAGGCTGCAGCGGCAACCGGCGATAATCGCTACAAGCGATATACGATCGATCGCGTCAATTTTATAGGAGAGGTGGTTAAAGGCTATAAAGCGGCGATGAAGGGGAAAATAGATGAAGCAATACCGGTGCGCTCTGTGCTGGAACCGCATGCGCTGGATGATGCCGGCGCAATGGCTGCCGCAATGATAAAGGCGATGAATGCCGGTGCTAACACTGCCGTTGTTCGGCCGATCGTAGACAATTATATCAGCTATATCATGACCAAAGAATTCCGGTTGAAGGATGGCACTTTCGCCCGCAACCGGCCACAACCCAATACACTTTGGCTGGATGATCTTTATATGAGTCTTCCGGCGCTGGTGCAAATGGGCAAGCTGACGCAGGATAAAACGTATTTTGATGAAGCGTTGAAACAGTATCGCCAGTTTGAAGAAAGAATGTTTAATACCGGGAACAACCTGTATATGCACGGATGGGTACAGGGTATGGACCCGCATCCCCAATTTCACTGGGGCAGGGCCAATGGCTGGGCGCTACTTACCAAAATAGAATTGCTCGATGCATTGCCCGAAGCATATCCCGGCAGGCAATTTATTCTTGAACAATTGAAAAAGCATGCCGCCGGTCTGGCGAAATACCAGGATAAAACCGGTTTCTGGCATCAATTGATCGATAAGAATGATTCCTATCTGGAAACCTCGGCTACCGCCATCTACGCCTATTGCATTGCGCGGGCAATTAACAAGGGCTGGCTCGATGCCAAAGCTTTTGGCCCGATGGCGCTCCTGGCCTGGAATGCGGTAGCCACAAAGGTTACAGCCCGCGGGCAGGTGGAGGACGTTTGTGTAGGTACCGGGATGGGATTTGACCCTGCGTTCTACTATTACCGCCCGGTAAATAATTATGCGGCGCATGGTTACGGTCCGGTATTGTTGGCCGGCGCGGAGATCTACCGGCTGTTACAATTACATCCCTTTAAGCTTAACGATAGCTCTGTGCAAATGGGGCAATAGCTGACGAAAGCGAATGCCAATAAAATTAATAGTTCAATTAAATTATAATGTCGTATGAAAAAAAAATGCGCTTTAGCTCTTTGGATGCTGTTTGTTTGTTCGGCTGTTTTTATACTGCTGCCGGATAAAGCAACGGCCCAGGAAAGCAAACTCATCGAAGTGGCCGGTACTGTAGTGGATGAAGCTTCCAAACCCGTGGTGGGGGCATCGGTCCAGGTGAAGGGGACGAATAACGCCGTTGCCACCAGTGCAACGGGAGCTTTTAGCTTCAGGGCTCCTGCAACTGCAGTCCTGGTTATATCGAATGTGGGCTATGCTTCGCAGGAAGTAACGGTGACGCAGGGGCGTATGAAGATCACCTTAAAACAAACGGCTTCTGATCTGGACCAGGTAGTGGTAGTAGGGTATGGTACCGTGAAGAAAAAAGACCTCACCGGCGCTGTAACCGGCATCAGTGAAAAAGATATCAAATCCCGACCCGTAGCCAACGCGCTGGACGCAATGCAGGGAAAAGTAGCCGGCGTGGATATTTCCACCACGCAGCGGCCCGGTACGGTGGCCAGTATCAATATCCGCGGGGTACGTTCTTTGACAGCTTCCAATTCGCCGCTTTTTGTAGTAGATGGAATTCCGCTGAGCTCCGGTGGTATTGAGTATATCAATCCTACTGACATTGAGACGATCGATGTTTTGAAAGATGCGTCGGCAACGGCCATTTATGGTTCCCGCGGCGCTAATGGAGTGGTGATCGTTACCACAAAAAAAGGAAAAACGGGCAGAACTACGCTGAACCTGGATCTATCTACCACGGTGGAAAACCTGGTAGATAAAGAAAAAATGTTCAATGCGGCGGATTATATCACCTTCCGCCGATGGGCGTATTATTACAAAGATCCTAAAACATTCCCCCGCGGTGATCAGCCCACTGTTGCTAATGACCAGCGGATCTTTCTTGCCACGGGCGATCCGTCGGCCTGGGCAAACATTGCAAAAGGCTGGGCTTCCGGAACCTGGGATGGCTCTAAAGTGGCTACGACAGATTGGTTTGGAATGGTTACCCAAAAGGGGATTACAAAAAACCTGAACCTGAGTGTTAGCGGCGGTAGCGAAAAAGTAAAATCCTACGCGTCCTTCGGTTACCTGGACAACACGGGAACACAGAAGGGGCAGGCTTTTAAACGTTTTTCAGCCAATGTTAACGTGGATATTAATGCGACCAAATGGTTCACTTTTGGTAGCAGCCTGCAGCTTTCTTACAGTATACAGGAATACGGTCAGTCTACTGCAGGTAGTAACCCGCTTTCTGCACAGGGATCTCTTTATGAGCAGGCGCGGACGTTGTTCCCTTATGCGGTGCCCTACGATTCTGCCGGTAACCGGATACTAACCCCCGGAGGTGATATCGGGGTGAAAAATGTGGCCAATGAATGGAACCTGAACCAGGATCAGCGCACCACGCTGCGGGCTTTTGGAAGCCTTTACGGGCAGGTGGATCTTGGGGCGATCATTCCCGCATTGAAAAATCTGAAATACCGGGTCAACTTCGGACCTGATCTTTCCAGCTACCGGGACGGCACCTATATCGATGCCACTTCCGTGCGCAGCAGCGGTACGAGCGCGGCTTCGCTGGGCAAAACCCAAACCCTGTCCTATACGCTGGATCATTTGATCTATTATAATAAAACGATCGGCTTGCATGATTTTGGATTAACCCTACTGGGGAGCCAAACAAAGTATAAGAAAGACAGCAGTACCATCGCTGCAACAGGTATTCCTTTTGCCAGCCAGAAATGGAATGCCCTGTCAAAAGACAATATTCCCGCCGCCAACCTGACCGATTACTCATCGGGATTGATCCAGAGCCAGCTGCAGTCCTATATGGCCCGTATTAACTATAGCTATGACGGTAAATATTTAGTGACAGCATCTGCCCGCCGCGACGGTGCTTCACAGCTTGCTGAAGGGCATAAATATTCCTGGTTCCCCTCTGCAGCCCTTGCCTGGAAAATAAGCCAGGAGCATTTTATGAGCAATACCAGCTGGGTCAATGATCTGAAGCTGCGTTTGGGTGTAGGTGTTACCGGTAACTCGGCGATCAATCCCTACTCAACGCAGGGGCCGCTAAGCCCTCTTTTTTATCCTTATATCGCAACGCTGGGATCCGGC
>JAGIAQ010000109.1 GCA_017744795.1 Niabella sp.
CATTTTATTTGATTACCAAATCTTTACACCTGCCAATTATTTTTAGACAAAAAATAAAAAATTGATCCAGATCAATGGTATAATTAAAAAAAATACAAAAAAAAGCGTCTTTTTTATGCTCTCACAAAAGGGCCGGTTTCCTCTTTTATGTCGCCGTTTTTTGCAACCCCAATAAAAATTGTTAAAAAGGGCGCCCCCTTTTAAAATAAGAAAGAGGCCGTCTTCTACAATCGAAGACGGCCTCTTTTAACAAATACCTTGAGCAAAAATGTTTTTATGAATTTACGTAAACCCTGACAGGCACCGGTATTAGTGGTGTTCCATCATCAAGCGTTATCAAAAAATAAAAATACCGGGCCAGAAAAGTTGTAGCGCCACCGCTGGTTGTAACAGCTAACCCGGTTTTTGAAGTATACTCAGCAAGTGTTGTGGTAAAGGTAGCTGAAGTACCGTTGCCCGCAATTGCAGCAGTATTATACAACCCTGTTGTTCTTTGCACCACAACATAATTAGAAGTGGTGGTCCCTAATGCCACTCTCGTAATCTCTTTAATAGATCTTCCGCTACCAGCCGGAATATTTAATTTGATCGTTATAGCCCCACCGCCCGATAAAGATGTAGATACGTAAGGAACACCATTATAATATCCAGAAACATCAGATACTGTTACAGGAACATCCGGGTGTGTGCCAGTAGAATTAGCAAAATCCATGTTATCTTTTTTACAACCAGCGAAGCCGATTGCAAAACCGAATGCGATTATTAAAATTAATTTATTCATAATCATTTTTTTTAATAAAGGTTTATAGAATTATTGCCACCACACTTTTACGTTGGTCTTGGGTCTTGGGTTCGGTTGATTAGGATTTGATGTCCCTTCACTTATCGTATAAGGATATCGTTGCGGCATTGTGTTAGGATCATCACCTGCGGTGGTTAAGGGCGCTGTAAGCACCGGATAGCCTACGCGGCGGTAATCATTATAACTTTCAATGGCATTACCTACAGACGCAACGTATTTTTGAGTAATGATCTGCTGGAGCATCTGATCCTTTGTACCGCTTAAAGTGTATACGGCAGGATTAGCAGCAAAGTAAGCGTTTACATCAGCCTGCGATAACCCGGTTGACAGCATCGAAGCCGTGATCCCGTTGCGGTAATACGTTGAAAGATTTGTGGTATCTGCTGCAAATCTTAACGCATATTCAGCCAGTATAAAATTATTCCGGAAAGCTGTCATCAGGCGAACGGGAGCCGATCCATCTGGTCCGGTAGATGAATAACCTAAAACATATATACCGTATACTGATCTGGTAGACGCAGCGGGCGCTGCCACAGGCGAACCATTATCATAACCCACAAAGGTTGCCGCGGGCTTGGAATAGAATTTAGACAATCTTACGGAATCTCTTAAACTTCTTTCCAGGGCCAGGAAGCGGGAGCTCAGCATTTCGGTATTGGGTATTGACCCTCCGATATCCTGTAAATAATAGGCGTTGGGATTTGCTGAATTAAAGGGGACTTTAAAGTCAAGACTACCATCAAGAGCATCTATAATGGGTTTATTATTGCTCACAATATCCCGGATAACCGCTTTGGTTGTATCAGGTGCTTTATTTGAAACCTGTAAAGCCAGCTTCAACAAAAGAGAGTTCCCAAACCGGTTCCACTTAGACATATTTCCACCATAAACCATGTCATCACCTGCAGGCCTTAATACACTGGCGGCAGCGTTCACATCAGCAATACCTTCCCGAACCAAATTGAACAGGCTTTTTATTCCTTTGGACTGATTTCCTAAATAAATATCAGATTGTGCATCAAATACCGGTTGAGCAAACTTAGGGCTTCCGTTATCATTTAATCCCTGCGCCGCCTGTGAGTAAGGCACATCGCCCCAAAGATCCGTTGCTATTGAGATTAAATACGCCAGCTCAAGCTTTCCAATACCAGAATAAAACGGTGATGTACCTTGTGTTTTCTGGATCAGGATCCCCAGATTGGTAGCCGTTGGATTGTACAATTCATTGCTCCACTGATTATCCAGGCTTGCTATATTCCATTGGTCATAAGAGGCAGACAAACCAGCTATTCCCGAATTATACTGCATCAATAAGGCAGCGATTTTTCCGAGTTCATTACTGTTCACAAATCCAATACCAACAGTAGAGGAAGACAACAATACTTTTGGAGGAACGTCTGTTGCTGCGTTCGGATTTTTATTTACATCCAGAAAACCTTTTGTACAGGATGTCATTAATAAAATCGGGACTATAAATAATATGCTTACAAAATTCTTTTTCATTATATATACGTTAAGGTAATTAAAATGTAATTCTGATACTGGCTCCATAATTTCTTGTTGCCGGTGCACTGCCAAGCTCTAACCCTCTAACAATTGAGCCGGAAGTGCCGGTGCCCGCACCCTGAGTACTCAACTCCGGGTCAATCGGAGAATTAGGTGCATAGAAATACAGGTTACGTCCGTAAACAGTGAACTTCATGCTTTTAATAATATGTGTATGTATCAGTGTTCCTAATAAATCATAACTTAATGACACCTCCCTTAACCTGAAAGTAGTTGCATCGAAAACAGCAAACTCATTTGATGTTGACGATCCTGTAGTGCTCCCCAAGGCAGCGTTATAAAATGTTTGCCCGTTGATTTGGATATTATTAGGTCTATATTTTCCACCGCCCATATCAATTACACCGGGAAGAACATAGGGCTGTTCCCGATCTTCTGTTACTTTTAAAGAACCGTTCGCTCTTAGTGTAGCAACAGTAAAGGATTCAAACTGGCCGCCCTGTTTGTAGTCTACTAATACGGAAAGTCCAAACCGTTTATACTGGAATGTATTGGTAAGGCCCGCGATCCAGTCCCTGTTCGGATTCAGAACGGTTTGATCAGACTTATAATTCAGGTATAAGCCCGTTGTAGAATCTACCAACCGCTGGCCTTTATCGTTCGTTACGAACTTGCTACCCCTGATAATTCCGTAGGGTTCACCAACAGCTATAGTAGGTATAAGCCCGCTGAACGAAATGCCCCCAAAGGCAAAAGATTGAACGCCGTCTGCAAGTTTTGTAACCTTATTCTTGTTCTTTGAAAAATTACCTGAAATATTCCAGCTAAAATTTGGTCCCTGAACCGGTGTTGCATTAACGGTCAGTTCCACGCCCTTATTTGTCATTTCGCCAATGTTAATAATTCTGGACAGGTAGCCTGAAGAAGCCGGTAAAGCAACTGACACTATCTGATCGGTGCTTTTTGAATTATACACAGTAAGGTCAAAATTCAACCGGTTTTTAAACAATCCAATATTTACACCCAAATCCAATGTACTTGTAAATTCAGGCTTAAGCTTGGCATTAGCTAATGTTGAACTTGGAGAAAATCCTGCAATGGTACCGAAGGGGAAAGAAAAGTTAGATACGTTGTTACCCACTGATGTTGAAGAATAGGTGTTCAGAAGTGAATACATCGGCGCATCATTACCCACTTTTGCATAGGCCGCCCGTACTTTAGCAAAGGAAAGAATCGGCGACTGTATTTTTAACGCATCGGTAACAATAAAAGAACCGGACACCGATGGATAAAAATAGGAATTTTTCGAAACCGGAAGTGTTGACGAATGATCCTGTCTGCCGGTTAATTCAAGGAACAGATAATTGTTATACGCTAATGATAACTGTCCGTATACCCCCCATAATCTTTTATACCCCTCCGATTCATTGGTAAGGCTAAGATTGGTTGCATTGGTAATATTGTAGAAATCGGGAATAACCAATCCGTATCCTGTTTGGTTTACCTGTTTTACCCGTTGCTGGTTAACGCCCTCGCCGAGCAGCAAGGTGGCATTTAACCCGTTTACAAAAAGATTTGTTTTTTTGGCGTTGATCATGAAGTCGCCGTTAAATTCATTGCGATAAATAACGTCTTCCATGATACCACCGGTCGTTGTTCCGGGCGCTCCGGTAAAAGCGCTTCGTACAACTTGTGCCGATCCAATGGCCACCGTTCTTGTTCTTCTGTCGGTATAAGCGTCTACACCAGCCCGGTAGCTTACATTCAGCCATTTTAAAACATCGTAACCAACGGTAGCATTACCCATTACCCTCGATACTTTACCCACTATCGGATTTTTGTATGCTGCAAAATAAGGGTTGTCTGAAGCGCTTGAGGAATCCTGAATCGCAGGGTTGTAAATATTGGGGACATACCAGTTATTATAACCGCCTGGTTGGGTGGTATAATTATTTTTATAGTACTCAAAATCTAAACTCCTTGGCATCCTGTAAACGTTCGCATAGGCACTATACGTACCGTTGGATCCCTGCGTTGGTCCCTGTTGTATGGTGGAAAAATAACCTGCTGACGCTCTTACACTCAGCTTTTCAGTCATTTGCGATGCAAAATTAAATCCTACATTCGTTTTGTTGAAGCCAGAGTTTGGCAAGATCCCTTCCTGCTTGGAATTACCAAAAGAAACACCATAATTATTTTTTTCATCGCCGGAATTGATAGACAGGTTCTGGTCAAAAACATACCCTGTTTTAAAATAGCTCATGATATTATCCGGATAAGCCTGATATTGACGAATTGTATCGCCGGCTTTATACCAGGTTCCGTTTACATATGCCGGAGCCGCAACCACCAATCCATTTACAATTGAAGGTTTGCTTCCAAACGCAGGGCCAAGAGAGTTTCCTGAAATAGCACTAAACACACCATTGGCGCCTTGTCCAAACCTGTTTTGCAATTCGGGAAATCCATATACTTTTTGTTGAGTATAAGAAGAAGAGAGGACCACATTGGCTACCCCTTTTTTCCCGCTTCCTTTTTTTGTAGTAATCATGATAGCACCATGACCCGCCCGCGAACCATATAACGCAGCAGCAGCTGGTCCTGATAACACATCTACCTTTTCAATATTGTTGATATTCAAGTCTGCAAGCCTGTTTGAAGACTGATTGGAGTAAAGACCTACCGTACTTTCATCTGTAGCGTCTGACACTGGTACTCCGTCTACTACCATTAATGGGGATTGACTTCCCGTAAAAGATGTAATACCACGAAGTATTATACTTGTTGAAGCTCCTGCAGCGCCGCCGGCGCTTGTAATATCCGCACCGGCTAATTTTCCTTGCAGCGCATTCAACAAACTACCGTCTCCTTTGTCCTGCAGCACATCACTTTTCAGCGTTTGTGTGGCATAACCCAGGGTCCTCCTGTTTTTGGAAATACCCAACGCGGTTACCACCACTTCGTCGATATTTGTCGCTTTTCCCGCACCCAGAGTAATGGTGCCAAGATTATCATCAGCCGTTACCTCAATTGAAGTAAACCCGGTTGCGGAAATAACTAATGTTGCCTTGGGTGCAACATTAATCGAAAAAGTACCGGTTGCATCAGCTGAAATCGCATTATGCGTTCCTTTTTCGGAAACTGTCGCAAAAGGCACGGCGTTTCCGGCTTCATCCACTATTTTTCCACTTGCTTGTTTTTTTTGTGCAAATGCCGCAAACGAAAATGCCATCAGCATTGTAAATAGCAATACAATTTGTCTCATTTAATTGGTTTTGTTAATAAAGATTTACCAGTCAATTTTTAAAAAGGGTTGGTTCCCTCTTTTCGTATGGCAGCGGCGAAAATATGTTTTTTTAACAAAGAATTGATACTATTTTAACTTATCTCTACCACTTACAACCGTTCATGAATACAATATCAGTTACAAACGCAACCGTTTCAACTAATTACGAAATATTTAAGCACCCCGTTTTTTAGATAAAAGTAAAAAAATTGATTTAAATCAATTAAAAAATAAACAAAATCAAAATACAGAAGGCATTCTTTGCATTTTCAACAAAACAAAACAGTTTACCGGGCGCTGTTTTCTTTCATAGTTCCGGAGGCTAAATAAATTATCCTAAAAACATCGCTCCTTCTCAACTTTAGCTACCTTTGCCGGCCTATGCAACTACTGAACGGAAAGGAAACAGCCAAAGCGATCCTTGATTCTCTTGAAATTGATGTGGCCCAGCGCGCTGCATCCGGAAAAAAAGTACCCCACCTGGCAGCCATCCTTGTTGGTAACAATGGCGCCAGCGAAACATATGTGGCCTCCAAAGTAAGAACCTGTAATGAACTGGGATTTGTTTCTACCCTGATCCAGTTTGAGGACGATGTAACAGAAATCAAACTCCTGGAAAAAATAGAATCGTTAAATGACGATATGGATGTGGATGGCATACTGGTGCAGCTGCCCCTGCCTGCCCACATTTCGGAAAAAAAGGTGATCGAGTCTATTGATCCGGCGAAAGATGTGGATGGGTTTCACCCGATCAACATTGGGAAAATGACCCTGGGCGAAAAGGATACGTTCGTTTCCGCCACTCCTTATGGCATTATGCTGCTGCTGGAACATTATAAAATAGAAACCAAAGGCAAACATGCTGTTGTCATTGGCCGGAGCCACATCGTTGGCCGCCCGATGAGTATTTTACTGAGCAATAATACCAACCCCGGTAATTGTACTGTAACCCTGTGCCATTCCAAAACCACCAACCTTAAAGAAATTTGTTTACAGGCCGATATCATTGTTGCCGCTATCGGCATCCCTGAGTTTGTAAAAGCGGATATGGTTAAAGAAGGTGCCGTTGTAATTGACGTGGGTATCACGCGGATCAAAGATGCCTCTAAAAAATCGGGGCACCGCTTGGTGGGCGATGTGGATTTTACCAATGTAGCGCCTAAAACAAGCTATATCACCCCGGTTCCCGGTGGCGTGGGGCCTATGACCATTGCGGCATTGATGAAGAATACGTTTAAGGCGTGTGACAACAGGAATTAATTAATTTGAAAATTTGAGAATGTGGAAATGTGGAAATTAAGCTAATGCCTAATCACTTCCAGAAACCAGTATCCAGTATCGTACATCAAACATCGCACATCAAACATGGCTTATCCGGTAATGGAGCATTTTTATACGATCCAGGGTGAAGGATTTCACCAGGGACGGGCGGCTTATTTTATAAGACTGGGGGGCTGTGATGTGGGATGTACCTGGTGCGATGTTAAAGAGAGCTGGCCGTTTGATGCGCATCCCCTGTTGACAACTGAAGCCATTGTTGCCGCTGTAAAAAAGACGAATGCAAAAATGGCCGTCATTACCGGCGGCGAGCCCTTACTGCATAATCTGGACGCGCTCACCACTGCTTTGCGGGAGAACAACATTGAAACAAATATTGAAACCTCCGGCTCTTCTCCCCTCTCCGGAACCTGGGACTGGATCTGTCTCTCCCCCAAAAAATTTAAACAACCGCTTGCCGAAATACTTCCCAGGGCTAACGAACTAAAGGTTATCGTTTATAACAAAACAGATTTTGCCTGGGGCGAACAGTTTGCCGCCAGCGTTGCTTCGCAGTGCAAATTATACCTGCAGCCGGAATGGAGCAAAGCCGACGCCATGACCCCGCTGATTGTGGATTATATTAAGCAAAACCCTGAATGGGAACTGAGCCTGCAGCTGCATAAGTATATTAATGTTCCTTAAGGAACGCTAAAGGCATAATGCTTAAAGCTGGACGCGCGATGCTGGATACCGGATGCTCGAATGTAACGAGAATCGGGAGACGAGAAACCAGAAACGTAACAGGCGGAACGCTGAACGCGCAATGCCTAATGCAAGCCAACCTTGAACCTTAAACTTTCAACCCTTAAAACCTGCAACCTGCATCAAAAAAATTCTGTACGTTTGAGGTCATTAAAATTTCATTATGGCTAAAGCAGATACAAAATCAAAAAACAAAAAAGTAAAAGCGCCGAAAAGCATATTGAACGACTCTTCGCTTAATTTTTTAAAGACCTATATCAACAACCCCTCGCCGGTAGGCTTCGAAAGTTCAGGGCAGCGACTGTGGCTGGATTACCTGAAGCCTTATATCGATACCCATTTTATGGATCCTTACGGCACCGCAGTGGGTGTAATTAACCCTGAGGCTCCGTTTAAAGTAGTTATTGAAGCGCATGCAGATGAGATCAGCTGGTTTGTAAATTATATTACAGACAAAGGACTGATCTATGTAAAACGCAACGGCGGCGCCGATCACCAGATCGCTCCGGCACAACGGGTGTTCATTCATGGGAAAAAAGGTGCAGTTAAGGCTGTGTTCGGCTGGCCGGCTATCCATACCCGGATCGGCAAAGAAAGCGAAACCCAACCCAAAACGGAAAACATCTGGCTGGACTGTGGCGCCCGCAGTAAAAAAGAAATTGAAGAGCTGGGGATTCATGTGGGAGCCGTGGTAACCTACCAGGATGGTTTTGATGAATTATCTAACGATCATTTTGTGGGAAGAGCTTTTGATAACCGCATCGGAGGCTTTATGATTGCCGAAGTAGCGCGGCTGCTAAAAGAAAATAAAAAATCATTGCCCTATGGCTTATATATTGTGAATGCCGTTCAGGAAGAAATCGGACTGCGGGGTGCGGAGATGATCGCCCGGCGCATTAAACCGAATATTGCCATTGTAACCGACGTAACGCATGATACCAACACGCCCATGATCAATAAAAATATTGAGGGCGATATCTTATGCGGCAGCGGCCCTTCACTGGCCTATGCCCCGGCAGTACACAACAAACTTTTGTCTTTTGTCGAAAACATTGCTGAAAAAAACAAGATACCGGTTCAATGGCGGGCGCTGAGCCGTAGTACCGGAACGGATACAGACTCCTTTGCTTATGCCAACGATGGCTGTCCGTCTGTTCTTATTTCCATGCCGCTGCGCTATATGCACACTACAGTGGAAATGATCCACAGGAATGATATCGAAAATACCATCCGCTTAATGTATGAAACGTTGCTGGCATTAACGCCAAAAACGGAGCTGAGTTATTTATAATATCTTGTTTATAAAACAATAAAGGCCGCAAAAATGCGGCCTTTATTGTTTTGTTAGTCTATTGCTTAGAACCCGGTGTTATTGGGCAGCAGGTTAGGATTTATATCCGTTTCCTGTTTAGGTACAGGGAACAACAATTGCTTTTCTGCATAGGTTGATCCGAACACCGTTGTATGTCCGACAAAATTATCCCAGTTGCCGGTTACGTCATTGTGGATCTTGCGGGTGCGCACCATATCGAACCAGGTCTTGTTTTCAAAGCACAGCTCAAAATAACGTTCCAGCCACACTTCTTTTTCAAAGGCATCCTGGTTGGTATTGCTGAAGGGAGCTAATTGCGCCCTGGCGCGGATGTCATTTACACATTTTTGCGCCAGCGTATTGGGCGCCCCTTCTGCCCTGTTAGATGCCTCTGCGTAAAGCAGCTCTACATCCGCCAGGCGGTACAGCGTATAATTAAGATCTGATTTTAATGTGCTGGTAACCGCATTTTTATCAAACCATTTAAAAATATAAGGGTGACCAAAATTAACTGTTACCCCCGTTTTTGCATTGGGGTAACTGCTATAAATAAACTGTTGCTCTTTCACCCTTTTGTCACCTGCGGGAAATGAAGCAATAAACTGAGTGGTTGGAAACACAGATCCATATTCATCCGAATAAAGCGAGATGCCGCTATAGTTGGGAATCGTAAGCGGCGTGAGCGGGTTATTCACATTGGCGGCCGCCGCATATTGCACCTGGAAAATAAATTCCTTTGTATTCTTATTAGCAGGATTGATCATATCCGTATACTCCGTAAACAACGAATAGCCTCCTTTATTAATAACATCGAGCGAGCGCTTTGCCGACTCTGCATAATACTGGTTGCCCCCGTTAATAGCAGCGCCCGCATAGGTAAGATACACATCAGCCAAAATTGATTTTACTGCCCCCATTGAAACCAGGCCGGTGCCATCCTTCCAGGGTAAAGTAGATTGCTCTGCCAGCAAAAGATCGGGTATGATGATGCTATCATAAATACTCTTTGCCGGGGTTCTTGATGGTTTTAATGAGTTTAAATCTTTTGGCACTGCAGTGATCTTCGGCACAGCGCCATATAGGCGCACCAGGTAAAAGTAATACAAGGCACGCATCGTATGTGCTTCAGCCAGCATATTTGTTTTTTGATCGGCTGTCATGTCAGCTGCATTGATACCAGGTATCGAGGCGATCGCCTGGTTACAGGCACCAATGCCCTTATATAAATTCTGCCACCAGGTATCCACATAAAATGCTTCGTTGGTATACGTAAGCTTTTGAAAAGTGGTGTATCCGGTTTGCCCCAGGTCACTACCGGACTTTCCGGTCATGAACTCCATCAGGTTCCAGGTGCGGCCCCCGTAGGAGGAGGGCTGTCCGCCCAACGTTGCATCCGGCAAACTTTGATAACAGCCATTGGCAAAGGCCCGGGCCACTTTGTAGCTCGACAACTGCGCATCGGGCGTAATAAAACCCGTTGGTTTTTCCTGCAGGAATTTAGTGCACGATGCAGTCACCAATGCTATAACTGCACCAATAATGTATATATACTTTTTCATATTCTGAAACTTTGATTTTTAAAATACAAGACTAACACCCAGGTTCCAGACCCTCGGACGGGGATAGGAGAAGAAGTCCATGTTTTGAGAAAAGTTTGAATTACTACCAAAAGAACTATTATAGGTATCCACTTCAGGATCGTAGCCGGTATACTTTGTGCTGATGAATAAATTCTGAACGCTGGCATAGATCCTTAATTTCTGGATCTTCCAACGGTCAATAGTCGCTTTGGGGATGGAATAGCCCAGGATAAAGTTTTGGCCGCGGATATAGGATCCGTCCTCAACCCACCAGGTATCAAACTTAGAATCCTGTGCCCATTTATAAGGGCGCACCTGGGAGATCATTGTATTTTGATGATCGGGCGTCCAGGCATTCAACACTGTTGCCAGGCTGTTAGCGATGGTTTGACGGTCTTCTGTTGAATGTTTAAAGGTTGCAGCCGTATTAATCCCCTGTACAAAGCGGATATCAAAAGAAAAATCAAAATTCTTATAATTTAAGGTACTGGAAAAAGTGCCGGTCCATTTGGGCACTGAGCGTCCGATAATGCCGTACACTTCTTTACCATTCGCATCCAGGAGGTACTTACGGTCACCCGGCAAAAGCCCCTGGGTAGCGGCCAATGCTGCTTCATCCGTACTATAGGTTCCTAAACGGGTTCTGCCCCAGAAGGACCCGATAGCCTCTCCCACCCGTAAGATATTGGTCTGACCCAAAAAGTTAGGGCCGGGAAATATATCGGCGTTCCCATCATTCAATTTCAGGATCCGGTTTTTATTAGTGGCAAAAACGAAATTAGTTGTCCATTTGAGGTTTTCCGTTTGAATATTTTCGGTAGTTAATCCGATTTCAAGACCGGTGTTTCTTACAGAGCCCACATTTCTCATAACGTAACTTTGCTGAAGACCGTTGCTCCACGCAAGAGGTGCTTGTAACAACAGATTTTTCGTGGTTCTGTTGTACACATCAGCGGTAAGATATACCCGGTTATTCCATAGCCCCAGTTCCAAACCGGCATCCCCCTGCCAACTCACTTCCCATTTCAGATCTGGGTTTCCCAAATAAGCGGGTAGCAAGGTAGACTGGTTTGCCCCGGCCAATACTGTTGTTGAAGACGAGATCTGGGGAATCGACATATAGCTGCCTATTTCCTGGTTACCGGAGGCGCCGTAACTTGCCCTTATTTTTAAATCGCTGATCAGGGAATTACCCTTCATGAAGTCTTCATTTGAAATCCTCCAGGCAGCGCCCAGGGACGGGAAAAATGCATATTTATTATTCTTACCAAATTTTGAAGATCCATCCGCGCGGCCGGTGGCGGTAAACATATACTTATCATTCATATTGTACATCACCCGCCCATAAAAAGAATTCATTGCCTGGTCTCCTGTTCCGGAGGTTGTACTGCTTCTGAGCGAGCCCGCATTCAGGTTATACCACTGAAAATAATTATCGATGAAGTTTTGTGTTTCAGCAAATACGGTTTCTGTATTCTGTTTATTCCAGGAAGCCCCCAGCATGGAGGTCATCCGGTGCCCGTTATCAAATTGTTTGTTCCAGGTGAGGTAATTTTCAGATTGCCAATAAACAAATTGAGAGGACCGGATATTGGCTATACCGCCCTGGTCCTGCGACAGGTTATGAAGATCATTGGAAGAAAAAAAGTCATTCTTCTGGGTGTTTACATTATATCCGAAATCGGATTTAAAGTCTAAATCTTTTGTGATCTTAAACTGCAGGTACGTGTTCCCCTGAAGCTGGAGATTATTATTTAAAGTATAACGGCTATTGGCAATGTGCACCGGATTTGCTCCTCCTTCCATGCCGGCCACATCACTGTTGCCGCCCCATGAACCATCAGGATATTTAACAGGGATGATCGGCAATTCTTCGGTTACCATTCGGGGCACGTTCAAGCCGCCATTATTGTCGGATACCATTCGCTGCAGGCCCTTGGAAAAGGCAATACTACCGCCCACTTTCAGCCATTTATTCACTTCATTATCCAGTGTAAAACGGGTAGAATAGCGTTTAAACCAAGAGTTCGCCATAATACCGTTCTGATCCAGGTATCCCATTGATAAGCTGAAGAGCGTTTTGTCATTACCTCCCCGGAAATTTAACTGATGATTGGTGGAGACCGCTGGTTTATACACTTCTTTTTCCCAATTGGTGTTGTACAGCGGCTTATCGTTTGCATCAAATAACAGTGGATAATTCTGATGATTTAATGCTTTAGGAGGAGCAAGCGCTACCCCGTTGTTCCATTTGGCAGAATTGGCGTAAGCCTGATTGTACATGTTGACAAACTCTGTTGAATTCAATGCAGGCAGATGCCGGGAAAGCTCTCCTACATTTACATTCCCTTCATAAGAAACCTGTGTGGGTCCCTTACGGCCCCGCTTGGTGGTAATCATAATAACACCATTGGCAGCCTTGGAGCCGTAAATTGCGGTAGCAGAAGCATCTTTCAGCACTTCCATTGAAGCAATGTCATTGGGGTTGATACTGTTCGGATCCACACCTATTACACCGTCCACAACATACGTCGGATCCATTGTTGAATTAATGGAACCCAAGCCCCGGATACGAACTTTCGCTCCCGCACCCGGTGCATTGCTATTAATGCTAACATCCACCCCCGGTACTTTTCCCTGCAGCGCCTGCGTCAGATTAGGAGCCGGAGCATCCATCAGTTTATCCGATTTCAAAACGGTGATAGCACCTGCCAAATCTGATTTTCGTGCCGTACCATAACCGATCACCACTACCTCATCCAATTTGGAGCCGCCGGCATCTTTTAACACAATCGTTCCCAGATCCGGGCGCCCATTGACGCGCTCTTCAAGCGTAGCATACCCTACAGAGCTGAACACCAATGTAGCATTCGCATTATTCAAATC
>JAGIAQ010000010.1:0-29383 GCA_017744795.1 Niabella sp.
ACAGGCCGAGGCCAATGGCGTAAAAGAATTGTCGGAGGGCGGCATAGCACCTGCCGCTTATCAAAAAGAATGGCAAACAATTTTTACTGAAGGGGTGCGGCCCTCTAAGGCGTTGGGAGCTGCCTGCACGTTGAAATTCCCATTTATTGAAGATTATCCGGCAAAGCGGGAACGCACGCTTACGGATGGCACCAGGGGCTATAATGATTTCAGCTATAACTGGCTTTGTTTTGATGGTACGTCTATGGAATGTGTGATTGATTTAGGAAACGAGAAAGACATTCATTCCATCGAGATCAATTTCCTGCAGGATCAACGGCACTGGATCTTTCCACCGAAAAGTGTAACGGTAAGCAGCTCCGGAGATGGTAATACTTATCAAGCAGTAAAAAATATAACGGCGCCGGCGCTGAAAGAAGATTACGATGTAAAACGCGTTCCTTTTACCTTTCCGGCCAACACAAAAACCCGGTATATTAAAGTAACCGCACAAAACTATAGCACATTACCCGACTGGCGCTTTCATAAAACCAAGAAACCTATTATCGCCTGTGATGAGGTGTGGGTAGACTAATCGCCCAGCTATGCGTGGTTTACAGCCGCGCATGATTATTCTATCGCCTTTGGCGATTTCTTCCAATCAATAAAAAATGGCTTACTAACGTTCTCGCTGCTATGCAGGCAAATGAAATTTTATTACTTTTGAAACCGGAATATCTATTCTTATCTCCCCATTTCTAAAGTAAAGCAACAATTTTGGCATACTTATATTTAAAAGCAGTTCATATTATTTTCGTGGTCACCTGGTTTGCGGGTCTGTTTTATATGCCCCGGCTTTTTATTTATAACGTAGAAGCCAACAGCAAACCACAACCGGAACAGGAGTTGCTGCATGCTCAGTTTAAAAAAATGATGAAACCCCTTTGGTATGGCATCACCTGGCCTTCGGCAATCATCACCCTTATTATGGGCCTCTCGGTACTTTATACCAGTGGCCTTTATGCCATACTCTTTAAGCCGGAAGGCTTCTGGCTGCTTTTAAAATTGTTACTGGTGGTTTTCCTTTACGGCTACCATTATTCCCTTCACCGCATTTTTAAACAACAAATGGCGGGCATTTATAAATACACATCTGATCAATTGCGCATGTGGAACGAAGTGGCCACCATTTTCCTGGTAGCCATTGTACTGCTCGTTGTAGTAAAGAAGGAGATCAGTGTGATCTGGGGCCTGGCAGGAATGATCCTGCTGATCTTTGTACTGATGATCGCGATCCGTATTTATAAGAGAGTACGTACGAAGAAGCATTAGAAAATATTTACGCCGGTAAGGCGGTGAGCCGATAAGCTTTGAACAATTCTTCCCGTCTTTCCGCATTCCCGGCCAATGATCAGCACGCGGCTTTTTTTGGTCAGCCCCGCAGTCATGTTCAGCTCTTGTTCCACTGCGAAAGTCCTTCCTGCTGTACGAACTCCCAAAAGCACCTCAATGCTTCTTGGTGCTCCAAAGATAAAACGAACCAAAAAAAAAGGCCGCCCCATAACCGGAGCAGCCCTTTCAAAAAAATATTCTTATTCTTTATTGCCGTTCGCCTTTCTGAATCGTGTTATACCGGTGCGCATCAGAAGGGATATCCGGATGCCCGGCAGGCGTTGTTGATTCCTTAAAGTAAGGATCATATTTATTCCTTAAGTTCTTATAGGAACTACCATCTGCCAGGAAGGCGATAATAAACCAGATGAACAACATCAGGGGTATTAAAATGGTCATGGTAAAATTGCGGATCTCATCGCCCAGGTGCATAAATATAGAAACGATATAGAATGCTTTACCCAGGGTCAGAATACAGATCACTCCCTTTATCAATAATAAAAAACCCTGGCTGGGTACTCCTTTATGCAGCACATAGATCGTAAACCCTAGTGCCAGTTCTATCAGGGTAAATACCGACAGAATAATGGTGGTTTTAAGTATGCGGCGGTTAAAACTGGCATCATCCATATGATGTACAAAAGTGATCTCGGATGACGTTGCTGTGTGTGTATCGTGACTCATTATTATAGCTTTATAATTCGGTTAAAGTTAGGGTTAAAGATCAGATAAGGTAAAAGGCAAGGAATACAAATACCCATACCAGATCCACAAAGTGCCAGTACAAACCAATTTTTTCGATCATCAGGTAATGGCCTCTGCGCTCAAATACACCCATTTTGGTTTGTATTAACATGATAATCAAAAGGATAACCCCCACAGTTACGTGGAAACCGTGGAAACCGGTAATTCCGTAGAAGAAGCCGCCAAATGCCGTAGGTCCGGCCTTACGCACCACCATTTCACTATTGGACAACATTTGAACCAGCTGCTCCTTAGGCGTTTGCAATAATTGAGCAAAAGAAAGATGAGAGGCATGTTCATCCTGAACCAATTTGGCGAGCGTTTCAGGAGAAGATTTTAATAAGGCCGGCGTTACTTCCTGTGGCAGTACTAATTCACCCCAGGGATTAGATCCATTGCCCTGTGTTAATAATTCAATATGATCACCAACCAAAGCCGGGTGCCCCTCGGTAAGCAGGTGATGCCACTCCCAGGCCTGGCAGCTCAAAAAGATCAAACCTCCGATGATGGTCAGGATCAGGTACTTTTCTACGCCCTTTTTATCCCGGTTATGCCCTGCATGTACCGCCAGCACCATGGTAACGGAACTGATGATCAGCACAAAGGTCATCACACTCACAAAGGCAAGCGGTAAGTTGGCATGCCCCGCAAATGGGAAGGTACTAAATACAATACTGGGTTCCGGCCAGTAGTTCAAACCAAAACGAACGGTACCTAATGAGATCAGGAAAGCTCCAAAAGTAAAGGAGTCGCTCAATAAGAAATACCACATCATTATCTTCCCATACTCGATATTAAATGGGCTTTTTCCACCGCTCCACCACTTGGTTTTATGAGTTACTGTTTGTTCCATATTGATTCAATCAATTTATAAAGTTGTTTATCCCAGAATTAAGAAAAAGATCATTAAATAGAGCCATAGCCCGTCTACGAAATGCCAGTAAGTGCTCATCACTTCCACGGGCACAGGATTGTATGTTTTAGTTTTCCCGATCACCGATCTGAAGAAAATAATTAACAGGGCCACCACACCGCCGATAACGTGTAAGGCGTGCAGCCCGGTTATGGGCCAGAAGAACTGACCGGCGCCGGAAGCCCCTTTAAAGCGTACGTTATTCTCCCACAAGGCTTCAAAACCAAAGACCTGCGAAATCACGAAAGCAATACCCAACACAAATGTTACGCCCAGCATCGCCCGGTATTGCTGCATATTACGGTTTTTAAAAGCCTTTACCGCCATTTGCATGGTGATGCTGCTTACCATAATTACTACCGTTGACACCCAGAATATTTTGGGCATCACAAAACTGCGCCACCCGGTCTGATTGCTCTTAACAACATAAGCACTGGTAAGGCCTGCAAACATCATTAAGATACTGGCTATTGCTACCCACAAAGCAAATTTGTGCGGGTGTAACTTATTATGTTGCTGTGTGCTCACTATACTTGTACTCATACTAAAAAAACTCGTTTCCGGATTATGCTTTTGCCAGCAATAGCGCCAGCAGCACTACCGGAAGGTGAATATAACTGCCAAACATCACTTTTCTTGCGGACGGCACATCCATTTTTGAATAAAGAGCTATTGATCTCCCTATTAAAAAAATATTTGCCAAAACAATAAGAACTAATCCAACGATCCCCTTCACATTGCTGTAATTACAGATGCCCACAAAAAACGGAGCAATTGTAATGGGCAGCATCAGCAACGAATAGATCACAGTTTGCAATGCCGTAAATTTGGTAGGCCCCTTTTCACTGGGCAACAGTTTAAAACCTACACTGCTGTAGTCTTTATGTGCCACCCAGGCAATCGCCCAAAAATGGGGAAACTGCCAAAGAAACTGGATGCCGAACAACACCGCCCCGCCCAACCAGTTAATAGGCTGCCCCGGAACAAAGCCGGCCACCCAGCCAATTAAACAGGGTAAGGCCCCGGGAAATGCCCCCACCAATACGGCGATAGAATTTACCTTTTTTAAAGGCGTGTACACGAAAGCATATAAAAACAAGCTAAAAGCCGCCAGCAACGCTGCCGTCCAGTTGAAATAATAGCCCAGTATAAACACCCCCAAAGCGCCGGTAAAAATGGCAAACCCCCAGCCCTGCTCCGGGCTCATTCTTCCGGAAGCGATCGGGCGTTTGGCCGTCCGTTTCATCTGCGCATCTGTGTCCTTTTCTACTACCTGATTGATGGTGTTAGCACTGCCTGTTACCAACATGCCACCTGCAAAGAGCAAAACGATCCGCCACCAGTCATACATCACATCGGGTACCAGCAGGTAACTGATCACGCTGCTGAAAACCACCATAATACTTAATGAGGGCTTCATTAACTGGAGAAAATCCTTAACTCCCCCCCCTTCTGTTCTTTTCAATTCGTTTTATTTAGTCAATAGTCAATGGTCAATGGTCAATGGCATTCACTATTGACTATTTACCATTCACCTCTAATGTTCGCTTTCATTTTCACCGATAGGCTCGGTTTGAGGAATAAAATCCCTGCCATCCTTACCATAGTCGTATGCCCAGCGATGCACCTCAGGAATCTCTCCTTCCCAGTTGCCATGTCCCGGGTGAATGGGTGTAGTCCACTCCAATGTAGTGGCATCCCAGGGGTTCTGACTCCGCACTCTTCTGCCTTTGTACATGGAATAAAAATAGTTAAACACAAACATTAACTGCACTGAAAATGCGATAATGGTAACCACGCTGATCATTGCATCCAGCCCGTGAAACTGGCTGAAACTTGCCCAGCTGCTTTTATCCAGATAACGTCTTGGCATACCTGCCAATCCCTGGTAGTGCATCGGCCAGAAGATCAGATAAGCACTTGCAAGGGTTACCCAGAAGTGGATATAGCCCAGCGTATTGTTCATATAACGGCCGAACATTTTGGGATACCAGTGATAAATTCCCGCAAACATCCCGAAGAAAGCCGATACCCCCATTACAATGTGGAAGTGAGCGATCACGAACATGGTATCATGCAGGTGAATATCAATAGTGGAGTTACCCAGCCAGATACCTGTTAAACCACCGGAGATAAAGATGCTTACAAAGCCGATGGCAAAAAGCATGGCCGGAGTAAAGCGGAGGTTCCCCCTCCAGATGGTGGTGATCCAGTTAAATACTTTAATGGCCGACGGAATGGCGATCAATAAAGTTAATAATACGAATACAGAGCCCAGGAACGGATTCAATCCGGTTACAAACATGTGGTGCGCCCATACCAGGAAGGCCAGTACGCAAATCGCCATCAGTGATGCGATCATCGCCATATAACCGAAAATGGGTTTCCGGGCATTGATGGCCAGTATCTCGGAAACAAGTCCCATCGTGGGCAAGATAATAATGTACACTTCGGGGTGCCCCAGGAACCAGAACAAGTGCTGGTACAAAATAGCGCTGCCGCCCTCATTGGGCAATGCCTGTCCCGCTATATAAATATCGCTTAAATAGAAACTGGTACCCAGGTGACGATCAAACATCAGCAGCACTAAACCAGACAACAATACCGGGAAAGACAATACCCCAAGAATTGCAGTAAACAGAAGCGCCCAGATGGTAAGCGGCAAGCGGGTCATAGACATACCCTTGGTACGCATATTCAGGATCGTTGAAATATAGTTCAGACCACCCAGTAACTGCGAAGCTACAAAGAGGGTCATAGCGATGATCCACAAGTCCATACCGCTTTTAGATCCCTGCGATGCCTGCGACAGTGCGCTCAGTGGCGGATAAACCGTCCAGCCTCCTGCGGCAGGTCCTGTTTGTGTAAACAAAGAAGAGATCATTACAATACTTCCCGCAAAAAAGAACCAGTAGGAAAGCATGTTCATAAAAGGCGAAGCCATATCGCGGGCGCCCACCTGCAAAGGAATCAGCAGGTTGGCAAAGGTTCCGCTCAAACCGGCAGTCAATACGAAAAAGATCAGCACTGTTCCGTGCATGGTCGTTAAGGCATAGTAAAACTCGGGTTTAATTTTCCCGCCTTCGGCCCAGCGGCCAAAGATCGTTTCCAGGATCGGAAAGTTTTGATCAGGAAAACCCAATTGCAAACGAAAAAGTACCGAAAACAAACCGCCGATGATCGCCCAGATAATCCCCGTTACCAGGAACTGCTTGGCAATCATTTTGTGGTCCATACTAAAGATGTACTTAGAAATAAATGTTTCTTTATGATGATGCACATGCGGCTCTCCTGAATGGCCGTGGCTGGCAACTTCATGCTGTATATGTAACGTATCGCTCATAATAATTTTTTTAAAAACCTGCTTATTTCAATTATACCCGTTCAACACTATTTTGCTGTAGAATCCTTTTTTGCTCCTGTAACTTTCGCTGAATCCTTGGCAACTGTACCTGTAGAATCTTTTGCAGCGGCAGCTGGTGCAGCAGGCGCTTCATTTTCCTTCATCTGCGCATATTTAGGCTTTTGAGACGCCATCCACTGGTCAAACTCTTCCTGGGTTTCCACAATAATCTCGCCGCGCATTCCCGTATGCCCCTGTCCGCACATCTGGTCACAGGCTATTTCATACACAAATTTACTATTTCCTGTTTCTTCCGCCATTTGCTTTGTGGTTTTAATAGGCGTAAACCACAAAGTTGTTGGAGTGCCCGGCACCGCATCCATCTTCAGACGGAAATGGGGTAAGCCCACACTATGTATAACATCCTTAGAACCAATGATCAATTTCACGGGTTTGTTCACTACCAGGTGCAAGGCCTGGCCGGCGGGAAGGAAAATATCGTCATGATTCGCTTCATCATCCCAGATCTGACCTAACGGATTATCATGCGCTTCATCGATATTCTTATAATATTTTTTACCGAAAATGCCGTCCTTTCCAGGGTAGCGGAATTCCCATTTGAACTGGCTGGCGGTAATTTCCACCTGCATTGCATCTTTAGGAGCTGCGCCGGTGATCCGGTACCAGTACACCAGGCCAAAGCCGATCAGGATGGTCAACACAATGGCGGGAACCACGGTCCACAGCAACTCCAGTTTGTTATTGTGCGGGAAATAATAGGCGGTTCGTTTATCAGACTCCTGGTATTTGAATGAATACCAGAATAATAAGATCTGCGTTGCAAAAAATACAATCCCGGTTGCGATAATCGTGTATAGCATCATATTATCCACCAGCCGGCCATGATCAGAGGCAGAGCTACCTATTTTAAGGATCTTGTCACCAAGGGTATGATGGGTCCAGTAAACACCAAACAGGCCCAGTATTAAAAAAACCAGCAACAGGGCGCCATTGATCTTATTGGATTGCTTCCTGGTTTTTTCCTCGCCCCTGATTACTGACACAAATTCACTTGCCCTTGCAATCTGAAAGGTGATGATAAACCCTAAAATCAGAATGGCGAATATTAAAAAGTTTTGCATACGCTATTGTTCTATTTTTCAGTTCAAAGTTTTAAAGTTCAACATGTGCGGCCTGGGATCCGATGCGGGAGTAACCTCCAACATAATTCCGATAGCTAATCGGAACAAACCGCAAATGCTATGTGTGGTGTATTACCGCTTCTTTTACAAAAGGATGGTTTTTGGCTGTTATCGGATATTTACTCAATGTTCTTCCGGTAACATACATGATGATTCCAACAAAACCCAGGCCCACGCCCATATCAAACAGCATCATGGGCATTTTATCAGGTGAAACCCCCGGGAATACCATCTGAAAATAATCCAGCCAGTGACCAAATAATACGATCACTGATACAACCGTAACCGTAGTATAATTTCTTTTGGAATCACGGCTCATGAAAATCAGGATGGGCGCCACAAAGTTGATGGTCAGCATCACCCAGAATACGCCGGCATAAGGACTAAAATGATAGTCGTTACCGATACGATTGATAAAATAAATGGTCTCCTCCGGCTGGTTACTATACCAGATCAGCATAAACTGCGCAAACCACAAATACGTCCAGAAGATGGAGAAGGCAAAAATGAATTTACCCAGGTCATGCAGGTGCTCTTTATTAACCAGCGGCAATGCCCCGTTATTTTTAAGGAATACCACATACAGGGCAATCAGCGACAAACCGGCCACAAAAGTACTGGCGAAGTTATACCAGCTGAACATGGTGCTGTACCAGTGTGCATCAATGCTCATTACCCACAACCAGGGAATAGAAGACGCTACTGTTAAAGCAAATACTACAATGAACAAAGCTGCTATTACTGTATTGTTCCAAACAAATTTCTTTCTTTTTTCAAGTGTGCTTACCACATCGCCTTCATCTGTTTGCAGCGACATCTGGCGCATCTTCCAACCCAGGAACGACCATAAGATATAGGTTAGAATCGTTACCGTAGCGAAAAAGCCTTTGCTTAAAAAGCCGCTTTTGTGCTTTAATGCCGGGTCGTGCGCCACATGCTCAGCGTCTGTCCAGTGATAAATGGTGTGATGATCACCGAAGCACAGCGCCAATAAAATTACAACGGTTATGAACCCAACTACCGGAACGCAGGAAGCGATGGCTTCTGTAACACGGGTAAAAGCGATCTGAAAGCCGCCCCAGGCCAGTGTAGTAGCACACATAAAGAACATAGCCGCGTTCACTACTAATAAAAAGTAAACACTGTTTTGTAACAGGCTGGCCCAAAAACGCGCGCGATTATCATGATTGCCTTCACCGCCTGTAACTACAAATAACGAAATAGCGGCAATAACACCCACTACCATTAACGCCAGGGCTATTCTGTTATACTTTTGTGTAGGTATGAATTTTTCCGTAGTTGACATTCGAATCTTTTATTAATAGTTCTGAGAATTTATTATTTCTTACTTTTTAGCTGTCGCTTTTGCATCAACCTTCGTTACTGTTTTTGCTGCCGCACTGTCTGTTTTAGCGCCTCCTGCTGCGGGAGTTGCCGGACCTTGCTTCGATTTAATGAACGCAATGATCTCCCAGCGTTGTTTGGGGCTTATCTGCGAAGCATAGCTACCCATTTGCCCTTTACCGTAAGTAACAGAGTAGAACATAGTTCCTTCAGCCATTGCCTTCATATCTGCGGCCATAAAATTCTTGGGCGCTGCAGAAAAAGGACCATCGCCGCCATTAAATAAAGGACCGTTACCATCCAGTTTGGCGCCGTGACAAATACCACAGTTTACCAGGTACAGGCGTTCTGCCTCTTTCATATCAATAGCAGCACCGGCAGAATCCAGCGGGTTTTTCAACTGTGCCGCCTGGGCATAACCGGCCGAATCGTGTGCCAGGGTAAAGACAAACTCCGCATCTTCACCTCTTGCTACCGTACCGGGAACCGGCTTCCTGTTATAGAAAACACCTTCTTTTGTAAGATCACTTGTAGAAGCGTAGGTTTCATAAGCCTGGCTATAGGTCATATCCGGCATATAGGAATACCCGGGCTTTTTGTCGGCACCGCAACCAGTCAGTACCCCTGCCGCTATAACACTTATGATCAAATATTTCTTCATATTCTTTATTAATAATAAATACAAAACTTTAATTAAACGGCAGCTACTTTTTTACCAAAAACAACAGATTCCCTGTCGTACCGGCCAAACCACCATCCGGTTTCCCGCTCCTGCACCTGCACATCCTTCGCTCCTGCGTTTTCCAGAAAAGCAATTGCTTCTGCTTCATTCGTCTTATCAGTACATTCCACCGCCATTACAAAAGTATCGTCTGTGCTGCGGGGGTTAAAGTGGTCTTTTTTCACAAAAGGCGCCAACTGACACAGCCAGCAAAATGTAAGCGTCATCCCAACTGCTGAAAAAAGCACGGTCAGCTCAAACATAATGGGAATCCAGGCAGGCAATGAAAAGAAAGGCTTGCCACCGAAATTGATCTGCCAGTCTATCGCCAGCATCCAGCCAATAAAGCTGATGGCTACAGTTGTCCCGGTGATCCCGTAAATGAACCCGGCAATGTGCAGATCCGTATCTTTCATTCCCAACTCCTTATCCAGACCGTGTATCGGAAAAGGCGTGTACACATCCTGTATTTTGTAACCGGCACGGCGTACTTTTTTTACTGCAGGAAACAATACTGCTTCATCGTAAAAATTGCCTGTTATAAACTTCTTGATTGCCATATCTGCTTTTTAGTTTGAAGTTGCTGGTTTCAGGTTTTATCCGTTGCCAAAGACCAGGCTTCTCTTTGAATATTTTATTTTTCTTACTATCGTCCGGGGTCCTATATCAAACCCTGGCCCAGATCGCTATCGGGATTAATGATGATGTGCGTTTTCGTGCTCAAATTCATCCAGGGTCTCGTTCTCGTCCTTTGTCATATTATCCTTAAAGGTATCCCCGCTGCGTTTCAGAATATGCTTGATCTCTGCCATGGCGATAACCGGGAAGAATTTCGAGAACAGGAAGTAACAGGTAAAGAACAATCCGAAAGTACCCAGGTAGAACCCGATTTCCCAAATTGACGGAGAGTAATAGGTACTCCAGGAACTGGGAATATAATCGCGGTAAATAGAGGTAACGATGATCACAAAACGCTCGAACCACATACCCACGTTTACCAGGATACTCATAAAGAAGGTTACCAGCAGGTTCCGGCGCATTTTGCGGAACCAGAAGATCTGCGGAGATAATACGTTACAACCCATCATCAAATAGTACGCCCAACCGTAGGGGCTCGACAGGTTTACCCTGTTCTCTTTAAAAGCAAACCATTCAAATTCCACGTGGCTGTACCAGGCAATAAATAATTCTGTTAAATAAGCAATACCCACAATGGATCCGGTCAGTACAATAACCTTATTCATTACATCGATATGCTCGATGGTGATGTATTCTTCAAGCCCTAACACCTTCCGGGTTACCAGCAACAGCGTTTGCACCATTGCGAAACCGGAGAATACCGCACCCGCCACAAAGTAAGGAGGGAAGATAGTGGTGTGCCATCCGGGAATTACTGAAGTGGCAAAGTCGAAGGATACGATCGTGTGTACAGAAAGTACCAGCGGAGTAGCCAAACCGGCCAATACCAGTGATAAGGCCTCGTGACGTTGCCAGTGTTTGGTGCTGCCCGTCCAACCGAAGGAGGCAACCCCGTAAAAGAATTTCCGCCATTTCAGTTTGGCCCGGTCGCGCAGTGAAGCCAGATCAGGTAATAAACCGGAATACCAGAACAATAAGGAAACGGTAAAATAAGTAGAAATCGCAAATACGTCCCAAAGCAGCGGAGAGTTAAAGTTTACCCACAACGGACCGCGGGTATTGGGATAAGGCATCACGAAGAAGGCGTTCCAAACACGGCCCATGTGCCAGATCGGGAACTGGCCCGCGCACATTACCGCAAAGATCGTCATCGCTTCCGCAGCACGGTTTACCCCCGTTCTCCATCCCTGGCGGAAGAGCAACAGGATAGCCGAGATCAGCGTTCCGGCGTGACCGATACCCACCCACCATACGAAGTTGGTGATATCCCAGCCCCAACCGATCGTCTTATTCAGGTTCCACTGACCAATACCGTACGTAACATCCATGTAAATAGAAACCACGCCGAATATTAAAAGGCAGACAGAGATAATAAACCCGATCCACCAAAGTTTGCTTGGCTTGTCTTCTACCGGGCGGCAAATATCTTCTGTGATCTGATGGTAGTCCTTACCTCCTTCAACCAGCGGTCCCCGTACTTGCGATTCGTATCTGTTTAATGACATACTTATTTATATGTTTTTGGTTTGTTATTTACAGTTTGCTGTTAACGCCCTGTAAACCTTTCAACCTATTAACTTTTAATACTTTTTTTGCTTCCTTGTTACGGCTTCAAACCTAAAACTTGTAACCTGTAACCTGCAACTATTTTATTAATGATGTGCATTTTCTTTAGCCGGTTCCATCAATCCTTTCTTCCTGTCTTCCGGATCCACTACATCATCTTCTCCCTCAGGAACAATTTCATCTGTATTTCTTATTTTGGAGAAATAGCTCACGTTAGGCAATACGTGCAATTGCTCTAAAGAATAGAACAAACGCTGCGGATTGTTCAACCGTACCTGGGCAATAGCGCTTTCTTTATCCCGTACATCACCAAAAACGATCGCGTTGGTAGAACATGCCTGCTGACAAGCCGTTCTTGCTTCGCCATCTTTAAGCGGACGGTCGGCTTTCTTCGCTTCCAGTTTCGCATGCTGCAAACGCTGCACACAGAAGGAACATTTTTCCATTACCCCTCTTGAACGAACGGTAACATCAGGATTTAACACCATTCGGCTTACCGCATCATTCATTTGGTGCACCACGGGATCCAGCACCCCTACCAGCTTTTGATCCTGGTTGTTGGGGAAGGAATCCGCTCCTGTATAATCGGCCCAGTTAAAGCGACGTACTTTAAACGGACAGTTATTAGCGCAATATCTTGTACCGATACAACGGTTATAAGCCATCTGGTTCAGCCCTTCAGAGCTATGGTTGGTAGCGGCTACCGGGCAAACGTTCTCACAGGGGGCATTATCGCAATGCTGACAAAGCATGGGCTGGAACACCACACCTTTTAAATTATCCGGATTGGCATCCTCGCTTACGAAATAGCGGTCGATGCGCAGCCAGTGCATATCGTGGAAACGTAATACCTCGCTTTTACCCACAACAGGAACATTATTTTCAGCATGACAGGCCACCACACAGGCATTACAGCCGGTGCAGGCATTCATGTCGATATTCATACCCCACTTAATGCCGGGTTTATCATGCTCACCATACAGCGTTCCCTCTCTTCTGAAATCACCGGTGGTGCGGGCATAGGTTGCTGCAAGGTTTTTCCTGAAATCCAACACCTCGTTAGGCGTTTTGCGGTAAGTCGCCAGCGTAGTTTCACGCAGTACTTCCACCCGTCCTTCATAAGAATTGTGGATCTGCATTTGCGCAATCTTCTCTTTTCTGCCGGCACTTTCGATAGTGATGTTCGGCACAAAATAGCTGATGCTGCCGCTTTGTGATAAGGAAGTGAAGGGGAAGACGTTTTTACCAACACCTGCCGCAGTTCTTCCTAATTTTTCGTTTCTTCCGTAACCCACCGCAATCGCGATGGTATTAGCATTCATACCCGGGATCACCAGTATCGGCAATTCAATAGTTGTTTTGCCATTGCTGACCCTGATCACCGGTTTATCAGGATAATATTCGTAATCCACCCCTGTATCAATTCCCAGTTCTTTTGCTTTGGGTATGGAAATTAATGCGTAGCTGCCCCAGCAGGCTTTTGAAATGGAATCAGGAAGCTCCATCAGCCAGGGGTTCACCGCCCCGGAACCTGCGCCAATTGCAACCGTTTGATACAACGCCAATTCGTCTTTACCTCCAACAGGTGCGCTTGCAATAGCTGTTACCGCTGCTGCTACCGCGCCGCCATTATAAGCGCCGGTACCGGAAGCCGCATCTTCGAGAACGCCGTTTTCCAGCGCTTTGTGGTAAGCCGTTTCGTTGCCTGTTTTCTGGCTCCAGTAGGCTCTTGTGTACGCTTCATAATCCTGCGCGTTGCCAAACCATTTCAGTAAAGAAGTTTGGTAATCGCGGGTCTTGAATAGCGGGAAAATAGTAGGCTGTATAAAACTGTATACACCGGTTCTGGGCTCTGCATCACCCCAGCTTTCCAGGTAGTGATGAGAAGGGATAATATATTTGCACAGTTGGGTGGTTTCGTCCATCCGGTATCCAAAAGACACCGTTGTTTTTACATTTTTCAATGCATTGGCGAAACGCGCGCCATCAAAATAATTATAAACGGGGTTGGCATCATGCACCAGTAAAGCACCTACCTGTCCGCCTTCCATTTGGGTCAGCAGGTCTGCAAATTCTTTATCCGTTGCTTTATGGGCGTTATCAGTGCGCGACCAATCGATGGTAGTACCATTTGCGCCAATGGCGGCATTGATCGCGTTTACAATGATCTGTATGTTCACATCATTGCTGCCACAAACCACCAGGGCCTTGCCCGATGCGGCTTTCAGCTCACCAGCAACTTTGGTAACGCCGGCATTCAGTTTGGCGTCCTTAAGAGCAGGGGCAGTAACGCCGCCACCTAAAGCTGCTAACAGGGCCAGGGCCACCGCGCCGGTTTCTGACGGGCGATGTGTGAAACGCTCATCAGCATTTGAACCGGTAAGGCTCAGGAATGATTCAAACTGGTAGTGTTTGCTCATGGCCGGGCTGGCTTCGTTAATTCTTCTGCCTACAGCATAGCCGGCGGCATTTTGCTCGCCATTCAGCCAGGTACCCAGGAAATCGGCGCCAAGGCTTACGATCACTGAAGCCTGATCAAATTTATACGTAGGTATCTTTCTTCCAAAACCAGAAGCTTCATTGGCTAAAAGCATCCCGTTATAGCTGATCGCGTCGTATTGTACGTGGCGGATCTTGGGGTTTTTAGCAATAATATCCAGTGTTGTGGGAGAATTGATGGTGCTGGTCAATAATACGATGGAACCCGCGCCAGCCAATTCAGCAGCTATCGCTTTATCAATAAAATCAAAAGTGCTTTCTTCAAACTTACCCGCTACCTGTCTTTGCGGAAAACGCAGGCGGTGGGTATCATACAGATCCAGCACAGAAGCCTGTGCCCTTGCGGATGTACCGCCATTGGTGTTAGACAGATAATCGTTTCCTTCTATTTTGATCGGACGTCCGTCCCGTACTTTAGCAACAACGGGCATCGCATCGCCGCCCTCAACAAAAGTAGTTGCATAATATTTAGCTTCTCCGGGGATCAGATTTTCGGGCTTATTGCCGTAAGGGATCGCCTCCCGAAGTCTTGTTTTACAGCTGGCAGCCAGGGTAGCCGCAGCCGTACTGAAACCTAAATATTTTAAGAAATCCCTCCGGGGAGCTTTTGCATCCAGTAAGCTGGTATTGTCGAAATCTTCAAAGGGGAGCTCATCACGAAACTCATCCTGAACCCGCTTTTGAAATTTTTCGGATTTATTAAACTCGCCGAAACCCTGCCAGTATTTATTATTCATAATGTGCTAATTCGATATTTTGCTAATATGCTGATTTTCACAATGTATTGATGGTTTTACCGCATCCCACATTGGCTGATTTGCTGATTGTTTAATAGTGACATTTCTGACACTCTGTTCCACCAATGTCTTTTACCGTTACGCTATCCATTTTTCCAGACTTGATATCGTCATGGAATTTCTCATATATGCTGTAAAATTTATTACCATGGGTAGAATCCACATTAAAGTTCACTTTCGTATTTCTGTGACAGTTTACGCACCATCCCATGCTCAGCTCTGCAAACTGGTGCACTTCATCCATTGAAGTAATTTCACCATGACAGGTCTGGCACTGTACATTCCCTACGCGGATGTGTTGGCTGTGGTTGAAATATACGTGGTCGGGCAGGTTGTGGATTTTGGTCCATTCGATGGGTTTAGCATCGTTAGGATTCCAGGTTTCAGGCGCCTGGGGGTTAAACCCTGCGTATTTGTATAGTTTTGCAATTTCTGCTGTACCGTCAATTACATTGCCTTCCTGGTCTTTCAGTTCGGGGCCGCCGTATTTCTGGATGTTCTTATGACAGTTCATACAAACATTTACAGAAGGGATGGCCGCAGTTTTGCTTTCCCAGGCATTGCCATGACAATACAAACAGTTGATCTGGTTAATGCCTGCATGCACCCGGTGCGAGTAGAAGATAGGCTGCCGGGGCTCGTAGTTTTTCTGGCGGTTCATATTGATCATGGCCTTGGTATTAAAATACCCGCTCACAATAAATAAAAGGATCGCGATGGTTGCCAGGTATACCTTATTCCTCAGGAACGGAACCCCATCCGGCGTTTTTTTGCCATCGGCCTCATTAGCTATTTTTTTCAGACTGCTGTTTACATAAAGAAGGATCACGGCACCCAGGGCCAGGATCAGCGTAATGATACCATATAATAAAGGATGTTGTTTGGTGCTGTCTTCTTCCGCGCCTTGTCCGGCTGCAGCCGCTGCGCCTCCTTTTCCGGCATCCAGTTTGCCACTTCCTTTATCGTCAATATATTTTAGTACGGCATCAATCTGGGCATCCGTAAGGTCCTGAAAAACAGACATTACGTTGGGCGTCAACTTCGACGTTTCCACCGCCTGGGGGTAACCGGAAGCGATCAGCTTCTGGTTATTGCGGATCCACTCGTGCAGCTTTCCCTGGTCAGGCCACTGTGCCTGTACGCCATAAAGACCCGGACCGGTGGCCATTGTTTTCATGTCGCCGGCGTGACAACTCTGACACTTACTGATAAACAACTGCTTACCTTCCGCATCGTCCTGCGCTATTGTACTATTAAACTGGGAAAAGGTAAAAAGCGTTAGTATGATTAAGAAAAGCCGGTTACTTATATACTTAGAAATAGTCATAAACGCATTAAATCTAAAAATGTGGATAAATGTCTCTGATCGACTGCAAAAATAAGGCTCGGGCTTAACAAATCAGCAACATTTTAAAAATTTTTTAAACCCGCTCCCAGACTGCATTACAGCCGATTTTGATAGCTAAATATTTTTTTGTCAAAATTGTTTGTCATTAAAAAGTCATTGATTTTCATGACGCTGATAGTTGTTAACAAGTGGTTTAGCGAGGCGGAACGCCGCTAATGCTAAAGGCTAAACGCATAATGCTTAAGGCTGTCATCCGTCGTTGGCTAAATGCCTCGCGTTATGCCTTAAGCATTATGCGTTCAGCATTGGGCGTTACGCGCCAAAAACTTTTTGGCGGGTTGGTTATTTTATAAAATCTTTGATGCCTTATTATTATGAACAAGAAAAATATAGCTGTATTTGCCAGCGGCGCAGGGTCCAACGCCCAGAAGATCATTGATCATTTCCGCCGGCATGCATTTATTTCCGTTGCACTTATTGTTTGTAACAAGCCTGGCGCAGGAGTTACCAAAATTGCAGCAACCGAAGGTATTGAACTACTGTTGACTGACAAAGCAACACTGCAATCCCCCGATTTTTCATCAGTTTTGAAGGGAAAAGGGATCGATTTTATTATTTTGGCCGGTTTTTTATTAAAAATACCCGCAAGCCTGGTGGAGGCTTTCCCCAGACGCATTATTAATATTCACCCCGCACTGTTACCGAAATATGGCGGCAAGGGCATGTACGGACATTTTGTGCACGAAGCCGTTATCAACGCCAAAGAGGCCGAAAGCGGCATAACGATTCATTATGTTGATGAGCAATATGACCACGGTGCTACCATTTTTCAGGCGACCTGTGCGGTTACGCCCGCAGACACCCCTGATTCCCTGGCACATAAGATTCATTTGCTTGAACATCAGCATTTTGCACCGGTGATTGAACGGTTGGTGGCGGACGAAGCATCCGGTAGTTAATATATAGCAGCTTATAGGATCGTGAGACGATAAACCTGAGTTGCTCTCGTTTCACCTTTCACGATTCATCCCGAAAAGTATTTATCGCCGGTAGGGAATGAAAGCAGCAGGCTATAACCGATTACAGAACAAAATCTGACCGTCTTTACGCCTTCCCGGCTACAAATCATTTACTTTACCATAGTTTTTACAAATTGTTTCATTGCTTTGTCGTCCAAATAGTTGGAAATCGTAAAAATTTGAAGTTTTTCAGGTCTATATTAACCATCCCTCTGCTTATACTCTGTTTTAGCGCAGCGGCGCAGATCCGGATCAAAGGTAATGTGTACGATAGTTTGGGAAGAACCCCGGTACCTTCCGTATCGGTGCTCACCAGCTCCGGGCGGGGCACCATTACCGCGCTGGACGGTAGTTATAGTATTATGGTAAATCCGAAGGACTCCATCTGGTTCAGTTACCTGAACAAGCCTACGCATAAATTTCCGGTCGACAAAATAAATACGCCCTTCGCCTTCGACATTTCATTGCGGATCAGTATCCCCGATCTGCCGATGGTAAAAGTGCGGTCGCGCGATTACCATCTCGATTCGCTGGAGAACCGGGAGAATTACCGGAAATATTTTGATTTTCAAAAACCCGGGTTAGCCACTACCACTACCAACGACGCGTTTGGCGCTGCTTTTGACCTGGATGAGCTCATCAATGCCTTCCGCTTTAAGCGAACGAAGAAACTGGTCAACTTCCGGAACAAACTCATCAACGATGAACAGGAGGGTTATGTGAAGTACCGCTTCAACAAGGCGCTGATCCGCCGGATCACGGGCATGACGAACGACAGCCTGATCAACGATTTTATTATGGCCTACTCGCCCAGCTATCTTTTCACCTCCCGGGTAAGTGAATATACCTTCCAGGAATACATTAAAAGATCTTATGAGCGCTACAGCCAGGGCCTGCTTCCCTCACCTATGTGGCGGGAGGGGTTGTATAAGAATGAGGATACGGAGTATTGAGTAAACTTAAGACGGGAATATTCAATCAATCGTGAAACGTCAAAAGTGAGACGAAAGCAGCTCGCATTTATCGTTTCACTCTTTACGAAAAATGAATTTAAATTGACACTTCTGTTTCCTCCTTATAAGAAAGCGGCTTGACCCACCCAATTGCCATAGAACACCTCAGGCAATCGTTTGCATGCAATTGACCGAACGCCGTTTTTATCAAAAGCCCCTGAATCCATCCTGTATTATAATTTATTCGTGTAAGTTTGACCCCGATGGGCCCGGCAGATTCATGGTATACCAACTACAAAGCAAGGCTGTTTGCCATTGCCTGCCACTTCGGTTACACCACCGAAGAGGCCGAGGATATTGTGCACCAGTTTTTTTTGGACCTCCTGCAAAAGAACCTTTCCGACGCCATTAAAAACCCGGAGGCCTACCTGGTAACCGCTTTCAAAAGAAGACTGATTGACCTGCACCGGGCCGGCAAGCGAAAGGAAAATGTATTGGACATCGAAAATTTTTACCTGCCTTCCGCCCAGGATATTATTGAACAGCTGGAAACGGACGAGGTGCTGACGAACCGTATTGCAGAAGCTTATAAAAAATTGCCGGCGCGATACCGCCAGGTTATTTACATGAAATACTATCAGGGGTATTCCACTGAAAAAATTGTTTCCCTAACCGGCTTCACCCACCAAACCGTTTACAATAATCTTTCAAAAGGCATTCAGCACCTTCGGCAACATCTGAAAAAGGAGCGGCTCTTGACAAAACTGGCCCATTTCATTTTTTTACCCTTTATTTAAAAAAAAGTTAAAAAAAGCGGTTAGATTTTTTTCGGTTATCCGTCTATAATAAAAAAAGGATATCCGGATATGATCTATACAGTAGAGGAACTTGCCATAAATGATTCGTTTATTGCCTGGTGTACGGGGCAGAACGAAGCGGATATCTCCTTTTGGAATGACTACCTCCAACAGCATCCGGAACAACTGCTTACGCTTGAAGAAGCACGCAAAATAGTACTGGGGTTAACATTTATGCTTCAAAAGAAGCAGCACGAGCTTTCTGCTGATAGTTTTCAGCCCAAACATGGGCTATACGTGGTTCCCGGAAAAACACATACGGATCCTTTTACCAAAGAACATCCTGTTAAATTTCCGCGAAGGAAAAAAGTATGGGTAGCTGCCGCCGCTGTTATCCTGCTGCTAGGCGCAGGTGTCGGTTTTTTGTACCAGCACCCCATGCACCAGAATTCGGCCGTCACCAGCGCCCCTGCGGCGCTCTCCGTGCCCGCGCCCGGGGATAATATCCGCTCTAAAAACGGCGAATACAAAACGTTGATACTGGCGGACGGAACAAAAGTGACGCTTAACGCACAATCGGAATTGTCGGTTTCGGACGGATTTGGAACTAAAGACCGCAACGTGCGGCTAACGGGCGAAGGCTTTTTTGAAGTAGCGCATAACCGGCAGCTGCCTTTTATTGTACAGGTAGCTAAATATAAAATAAAAGCGGTGGGAACCAAGTTCAATGTAAAAGCTTATTCTAACGATACATACAGTGAAACCTCATTACTGGAAGGAAAAGTACAGATCCTTGTTACGAACGGCGGACAGGATCAGGTATACAAAACCTTACAGGTAAATCAAAAATTTGTGCTGAACGATTCGACAACAGCCGAGACAACGCAGCCGAAAAAGCAGGAAGTTGTGCCGCTATCTTATGATGATGCCAACCAAAATATTGAAACCGCCTGGGTAGACCATTTCCTGGCTTTTGACAATACTTCTCTTGCTGAAATTAAGAATGTGCTGGAGCGGAAATACAACACTGCTATCGTTATTGCCAATAATGATGTAGCACAATACCGTTATACTGCAAGCTTCCAAAACGAAAATATCGACGAAGTGCTAAAAGCCTTGCAGCTTTCTTATCCCTTCTCTTATAAAAAAGACGGAACAAAAATCATCATCACTAAATAAAAGATATGTAAAGAAAAGAAGTACCCCCAATGCAACAAAAAAGGGAGAAACGGATTGCAGCCATTTCCCCCACAGTAAATGGAAGAAAATTACATGTCTTCCACTTGATTTAATAAAACCAATTAAAAGTATGAAAAAAAGCGTTTACGTAAAAAAGTGGCCGGGATGGCTGCTTAAAAAACTGTTGTTTATGAAATTATGTATTGCCCTGGTGCTCATCACCGCCTCGCAGGTGGCAGCGCGCACGGGTTACAGCCAGGAGTCCATCAGTTTGAAAATAGAGGATGCCTCACTGTCTGCAGTTTTAAAAACGATCCAAAAGAAGAGTGATTATCGTTTTGTGTACAGCAATAAACTTGTTGATGAAATCGGTACTATAAACATCAAAGTAGTGAATACTCCTGTGTTAGATCTGGTATCAAGGATTTTAAACGGCACTGGTCTGGAATTCCAGCAGATGGATAATAATAAACTGATCATCATACGGGAGAAAGCCGGAGCCAGAAAAAATATTCGGGTAACAGGAAAGGTGACCAATAAAAATGGGGAATCGGTGGCCGGAGCAACCGTATCTTCCAGCAAAGGGCAGGCAACCATAACCAACAACGCTGGTGAGTACAGTATAGAAACAGATGAGTATGCGGAGCTGACATTCAGCTTCATAGGCTACACAACCCAAACTGTAAAAATAAACAGCCGGCAAATCATCAACGTTGTTTTTGAAGAAGCGAATCGTGCACTGGATGAAGTAGTGGTAACAGCCCTTGGTATTACCCGTGAAGCCAAAGCATTGGGTTATGCGGTGCAGAAAGTGAACGGCAATCAGATCCAGACAGTAAAAGGCGTTGATGCCGCCACTTCGCTTACAGGTAAAATATCAGGTTTGGTTATAAAAAACTCAACCGAATTTAATGCAACCCCTACCATTGAGCTGCGCGGGGAAACACCCTTGTTGGTAATTGACGGGGTTCCTTATAATAACATGACGCTACGCGATGTACCATCTGACAATATAGATGATATTAGTGTGCTGAAAGGAGCTACTGCAACAGCCTTATATGGTTCCAGAGGCCAGGGAGGTGCGATTATGATCACTACCAAAAAAGGGAAAGGCAGCGGTTTGTCTATCGATATTAACAGCAACACCATGGTTGCCTCCGGGTTCCTGGCCATACCCAAAGTGCAAACTTCCTACGGCCATGGTATCGACGGGAAAATATCTACCGATTACGTATGGGGTCCGAAACTGGATATTGGCGACAGCGCCATGCAATGGAACCCCGTTGCCAAGAAAAGTGAAATGCTGCCGCTCGTGTCAAGCGGAAAAAATAACCTGAAAAATTTCCTACAAACCGGTCTCATTACCAACAACAATATCTCCATTACCCAAAACGGTGAAAATGGGTACTTCAGGGCGGGTGTCAACCACATTTATAACAAAGGACAATTCCCTAATGAAAAGCTGAACATCATTAATTATACCATGAGCGGTGCGCTGAAAATAGGAAAGAAATTCAACCTGGAAAGCAGCATGGGCTATACCTGGCAGCAATCGCCCCAGATCTGGGGACAGGGCTATGGCGCGCAGGGATATATTTACCAACTGCAGATGTGGACAGGCCCCGACTATGATATTCGTCAGTACAAGGACTACTGGGTAACCCCCAATCTAAAACAAAACTGGTTATATAATGCCTGGTACGACAATCCTTATATGATTGCGTATCAAAAATTAGACGGCATTCAAAATAACAAGCTCAATGCCGCACTTACCGCAAACTATAATTTCACCAAGAACCTGAAGCTGATGTTCCGTACCGGGTATGACTTTTACAAAAATGAGGAAGTGGTGCAAAGCCCGGCGGGTATCAATTCCACGCGCGGCGGATCAAGCCCTACTGTTGGATCAACCGGCATTAATTCCACCTTCGGCTGGAACTACGGCGGTAAAGGCATGTTTGGCATGAACCAGATGTGGGGCTTCAGTACCAACAACGACCTGATATTAACCTACGATAAAAAGGTCGGCAACTTTGACATTAACCTGCTGGGCGGTGGAAGTATTGTTTATAATATTGACCGGGAGCAGGGTGCGCAAACCGTTAACGGCCTTGCCATCCCCGGATGGTATTCTTTAGCTAACGCAGTAGCATCTACCGCTGTAGGCGTTGATAAAATCAAATCGACTTTTGGTACCTGGAGGAAACAGATGAACAGCTTGTACGGTAAGGCTTCCATTAGCTGGAACCGGATCGCCTATTTAGATATTACCGGCCGTAACGACTGGAGCTCTACCCAGCCTGCTGCACAACGGTCCTATTTTTACCCGTCCTTTGCCGGAAGCGTCATCCTTTCCCAATTTATCAAACTGCCACAGGCCGTAGATATGTGGAAAGTGCGCGGCGCCTGGACGCAAGCTAAAACACCGGCAGGCATATACGATTACAATCGCAACTATACCCCCACAACTTCATGGGGTATGCCCAGTACCAGTTACCCCGCCACTATCTTAAGTACCTCCCTGTATGCATCCGCAACAAGAAGCTGGGAAATAGGTACGGAGGCGTATTTCCTGAAAGGCCGCCTGCATGTAGATATGGCTTATTTTAACAAGTATTATTATTCGCAGCAGTTTAGCCCAAATATATCCCAGGCTTCGGGCTTCGATAAGGCTTTAATTAATACCAACGAAACGTATGTACGAAAAGGTATTGAAGTAACGGTGGACGGATCTGTTATAAAGCGGAAAAATTTCGAATGGCACTCTTTGATCAACTATTCCTTTAATCACAATTACTATGTTAATCTGGACTCTGTTTATACAGCCGATAAACTCTGGATCAAAAAAGGGTTAAGGAAAGACGTATATGTTTCTCAGCCCCTGCTAAGAGACCCACAGGGTAACCTCATCCTCGTAGGCGGGCTGGTGGCCTCAAGCCCGTACCAGGCAGCCATGGGTTATACTGATCCTAAATTCTCTTTCGGGTTCGTAAACAATTTCACCATCAACAACTTTATCATCGGCATCAGCATTGACGGACGTATTGGCGGTGTTATGTACGATTATATCTGGAACAAGATGTTTGATACCGGCACCAACCCTGAAACCGATACCAAATGGCGGTATGACCAGGTGGTAAAGGGCCTCACCAATTATGTAGGTGAGGGCGTAAAGGTAGTTTCCGGAGCGGCCACTTATGATAAATACGGCCGTATTCTTACAGATACCCGCGTATTTGCCAAAAATGATGTGGCAGTAGGCTACCAGGCATATATGCAGGAATTGAATAACACCGACAGTTATGAACATGGATTAAAAAGCCAGTCCTTTGTTAAACTAAGAGAGATTGCCTTAGGATATAAGATCCCTTCAAGATTATATAGCAAAACCGGGATTAAAAATGCCTCGGTGTCTTTAACTGCGCAAAACGTATTCCTGTGGACAAAGTTCACTTTCTCTGATCCGGATCTGGGAAATGAAAACCTGAATGCTCCTTCACAGCGGATGCTGGGATTGAACATTAAGCTGGGATTATAAGAATGAATGAGATTGTAAGAATTAAAAAAATTGTAATGAAACGAATTCAAAAATATATAATGGCAGGGCTGATTACCGCCACGGCGCTGGCATCCTGCACGCAAAAATTTGATCAGATCAATACCAACCCTGATAAATCCACCTCCTCCACTGATGCCTGGCTGGCTACCAATATGCTCACCTCTATTACATCAAGTGATATTGCCACTACAAAGGGGTTTTGTGGTCCTTTTATGTTGTCGAAATATGTGCTTTGGACGGAAAGAGGGGAAGATCTGCAGTACAATAAAATAGCACGCACCACCTTTGGCCGTTTGTCCGTATTGCGCAATGTAGCGCCCATGCTGGGCTACGCAGCAAGCGAGCCGGCAGGCTTAAAAAACGCTTATTCGGCGTTGGCGCATTTTATACGGGCCTGGCAATTTTTTCAACTAACGATGCAGGTAGGCGATATTCCTTACTCCGACGCGCTTAAAGGTGAAAGTACAGGCAATATAAGACCTAAATACGATAACCAGAAAGCGGTGTTCACCGGTATCCTGAATGAACTGGACAGCGCCAATACGCTGTTTGCCGGTGGTACCGATTTTTCGGGCGACTTTATATACAACGGAAGCGTTGATAAATGGCGCAGACTTACCAACAGTTTTGAGTTGCATGTATTGATGCAATTGTATAAAAAAACCGGTGATGCGGATCTGAATGTAGTGAACCGCTTTAAGGATATTGTGGCCAACCGGCCGCTGATGCGTGATTACAATGATAATTTCGCCGTAAAATACGTCAATACCGCCGGATACGCTTACCCCTGGAGCAGTACGCCTATACAGCTCAATTCATTTATTATTTATCCCATGGTCGGCGCCACGTTAATTACGCCGTTGAAAACGCTGCAGGACAGACGATTGTTCTATTATGCAGAGCCGGCACCGGCACAGATCACTGCGGGTAAATTACCTTCAGATTGGGATGCTTATTTGGGCGTAGAAGCCTCTGATCTGTTTGCCACCACCTCCTCAGCAAGATCTACAGGTAAGTTCTGCGACTTTAATCAACGATATACGAATCTGTATAATGCAGAGCCTGTAGGACTTTTAAATTACTGGGATATCCAGTTTATTCTGGCCGAGGCCACAGTGAGAGGCTGGATCACGGGAGCAAGTGCACAGTCCTACTATGCAGCAGGCATTCAAAGCTCTATGAACTTTTTAATGAATTACACTCCTGCAACTTATAATCATGGTGTAACTATGGACGCTGCCTATATCACAGGTTACCCTGCCACGGCCGCTGTAGCACTTACCGGCACCTCGGACAATCAGATCAAACAGATCATCACTCAAAAATACCTTGCGGGATTTTTACAGGGGTCAGATTATAATGCCTGGTATGAAAACAGGCGCACCGGCTATCCCGCTTTTGTGTTAAATGCAGCCACCAATCGGAATACCCCGGCAACGCAATTCCCGGTGCGCTGGATGTATCCGCAATTGGAACTGGATAACAATGGAGCCAATGTTGCCGCCGCCATTCAGTCTCAATACGGAGGCACGGATGACGCCAACCAGGTAATGTGGTTGTTGAAATAACGCCATCTGACCACAAATAAGTTCTTTTACGGGCGGTGATCAAAAAGTCGCCGCCCGTTTTTTATATACGGTATGTGATGTACGTTGTGATTATCGTACATTGTACGCTATTATGATATATACGGTGTAAGTTGTACGATGTACGCGGCTAATAGCGAGTAGCAGGTGCCGTACACCGTACATCCAACATCATACATCATAAGTCAGACATTACTAAATCATTAAATCTCCTATACCATGCCGATAGATTTTTCCCGAAGGGATTTTTTAAAAAAGACCGGACTGCTTGCCGGCGGAGCAGGCGTTTTTTCCACACTCCCGGCATCCATACAAAAAGCCCTGGCCATCAATCCCCCTAAAGGATCCAGTTTTGAAGATGCGGAGCATATTGTGCTCCTGATGCAGGAGAACCGCTCTTTCGACCATTGTTTCGGTTCCTTAAAAGGAGTAAGAGGTTTTAACGACCCGCGGGTGTTGAAACTGGCAAACGGCAGCCCCGTATGGCTGCAGACGGATCAGAAAAAAAATACGTACGCCCCTTTCCGGCTCGATATGCAGCAAACAAAGATCACCTGGATGGGCGGGCTTCCCCACTCCTGGAAAGACCAGGTGGATGCGCGTAATAAAGGACAATATGATCAATGGCTCATCGCCAAAAAAACAGGGTACAAAGGCTTTGAAGGACAACCCATGACGATGGGCTATTATACCCGCGAAGACATTCCTTTTAACTATGCCCTGGCGGATGCCTTTACCGTTTGCGATCAGCATTTCTGTTCCTCGCAGACAGGCACCACGCCCAACCGCCTTTACTTTTGGACCGGCGCATTGCGGAAGGACGGAGCCGCGCAAAACCCGGCGCTCGTGCGTAATGAAGAGTCAGATTATGGGGCTGAATCGGAATGGAAAACAATGCCGGAATTATTGCAGGACAATGGCATCAGCTGGAAGGTGTATCAAAATGAGATCAGCCTCCCCTCCGGCCTCAATGGCGATGAGGATGCCTGGCTGAGCAATTTCACCGATAACCCGCTGGAATGGTTTACCCAATTTAAAGTACGTCGCACTCCCAAATACGAAAGCTACCTGGTGCAACACCTGGCCCTGCTTGGTAAAAAGCTTGGCGAGCTGGAACAACAGACCGCACAACGTCCTGAGGACAAAAAACTACAAAAGGCGCTTGATGAAATGCGCCAACAAAAAAAGAAGGAGGAAGCTGAACTGGAGCGCTGTCGCAAGGAATTGGCGACGCCCCTCAGCGATTATGATCAGGCCCTGCGGAACAACGCTTTTGCTACCAACGATTTTGATCCGGATTACCGCCGCACAGAAACATTCGAATACAACGACCACGGCCAGCAGCGTAAAATGCAGGTGCCCAAATCGGATGTGCTGGCCAATTTCCGCAAAGATGTAAAAGAAGGAAAACTGCCCGCTGTATCCTGGCTGGTGGCGCCGCAGTACTTTTCTGATCACCCTTCTGCGCCCTGGTTTGGTGCCTGGTATGTTTCAGAAGTGTTGGATATATTAACCCACAATGAAGAAATATGGAAAAAAACGGTCTTCATTCTTACTTATGATGAAAACGATGGTTATTTTGATCATGTGCCTCCTTTTACGGCACCGGATTATCGCAATGCCGCTACCGGCGCCGTATCCGCAGGTATTAAAAACATCGATAAGGAATTTGTGACCATGGATGATGAAATCCGGCAAAAGAACATCCCAAAAAATAATGCCCGCGAAGGGTCCATTGGATTGGGCTATCGCGTGCCCTTTGTAGTGGCCAGCCCCTGGACAAGGGGAGGGTATGTAAATTCCCAGATATTTGATCATACTTCTGTAGTGCAGTTTATCGAAAACTTTGCTTCCCGAAAAAAGGGCAGAAAAGTACAGATCTCCAATGTTTCTGAATGGCGCCGGGCGGTTTGCGGAGACCTGTCTTCCGTTTTCAGGCCTTATAACGGCGAACCGATCCGCCAACCGGAATTTTTAAACCGCAATGCCTATTTGCAACGCATTGATGAGGCGCAATACCGGCCCATTCCAAAAGATATCCGGCCGCTTACCGCAAGTGAAATTCAGACCCTGCAATCAGACTTTAAAAAAACCGGCGATTACTTCAAACAGGAACCGGGCGCCAGGCCCTCAAACGCGCTGCCGTATGAGTTATATGCCGATGGCAATCTGGACGAAGACCGGCACAATATGCTCATCAGGCTCGAAGCAAACACTACATTATTTAAGGACCGGTCGATAGGCAGTCCGTTTTCCTTATACGCTTATCTTCCTTATGCGGATGTTAATGGTCAGAAAATCATTAACCGCAACTGGTCGCTTACCGTGGCCGCCGGTGAGCAACTGGAATATAAGATCCCTTTAAACGGCTTTGAAGGACCCGCTTACCATCTGGCGCTATTCGGACCCAACGGGTTTTACCGGGAGCTGAAAGGGCAGGCCGGGGAAGAACTTGTTACGGTAAATTGCAGATACCGGATTAGCCCGGATAAAAAATTCGGACAAGCGGAAGTAATCATCCGGAATCATTCCGCAAAACCGCAGCAGGTAACATTGAAAGACAATAGTTACGGGCAGCAACCCATTCAAAAAAATATTGGGGCAAATGCTTCTGTAACCGTGGTGCTTTCACTGGAAAAAAGTTTCGGCTGGTATGATTTTTCAGTATTCTTAAACGCTGATCAGCACTTTGAGCGAAAATTTGCCGGAAGGGTGGAGAACGGGAGAGAATCTTTTAGTGATCCGCTGTTATCAGGTATATAGTGCTGGAAGTGATAATCAATAGCCGGGAAGTCGAAAAGGCGGAAAGTTGCGTTTAGATTTCCCGTATTACCGCCTTCCCGGCTATTATTTTATTTCTTCACCGGCTGCTTCAGCATCTTGCTTAAAAACTCTGGCGTTATGCCAATATAAGAAGCCACATATTTTTGCGGCAGACAAGTGATCAGCGATGGATATTGCCTGCAGAAATTATTATACCGTTCTTTAGCGCTAAGGCTTAATGCATCAATAACACGATGCTGCTGGGCGGCCAGCGACCGCTCGGAAAGGATGCGGAAAAAGCGGTCAAGTGTTGGAATGGTATCATACAGTTTTTCCAGGTCTTTAACGGCGATCAGCACTACCTCGCTTTCATCAACGGCATCTATATTTAATGAGGCGGGGGTTTGCTCCAGCATGCTGCGCATGTCACCCATCCACCAGCCCGGCGGCGCAAATTGTAAAATATGTTCAAACCCATTTTCATCAATCGAATAACTCCTCAGGCATCCCTCAGCAACAAATGCGATCGAACGCTGCACCTCTCCTTCCTGCAGGAAAAAATCCTTTTTCTTAATGGTTTTGTATTTGCAAACGTCCGCCAGCTGTCGTTCATCTTCCGCCGTCAGTGGCACCAGTTTCTTGATGTTATTGATCAGGATCTCACTCATAGAGTATAAAAATAGGCATTTTGCATTTTAACGAAAGAAATGTGGAATAGGAAACAAAAAATATGGAATATTAAATATAAAAACTGGCTATAAACTTGAGGCTCCTGGCGGAGCCAAACGCTCTTTATTTAACAAAGCTATAAACACATCGCTCCTGACGGAGCAACACCATTTCTTACGGTTGGGGCTGACCAAAAAGGCGCAAACAAATGGTTAGCCGGGAATTCGGAAAAACGGGAAGGGCTGTTTTTCAATCTTTTAAAATTTACCGCCGTGCCGGCGAAAAATGCTTTTTAGTCCCCCTGGTAATAAGGTCTTTAACGCCGCTGTTGGTGTTGCGCCGGGGATCCGGATGAGCAAGAACACCAACAG
>JAGIAQ010000010.1:29393-41382 GCA_017744795.1 Niabella sp.
GTTCTTGCTCATCCGGATCCCCGGCGCAACACCAACAGGCCGGCAGGAACTATTTTTTTAATAACGGGTACACACAGACTCCGCGAAATACGCGAGAAACCGGCAACCAGCATCCGTTTCCGCTAGTAGGTCATCAGCTCCTGTATGCAGGCGTCCAGCCGCTTTTCGGCCATAAAATTTTGCTCCAATTCCGTATTAAAGGGAATGGGTGTATCCAACGAAGCGCAGCGCAATACCGGAGCGTCCAGACTGTTAAAACAATGCGCTCCTACCCAGGCTGCTATTTCCGCACCCACGCCACCCGTCAGCGTATCTTCATGCAGTACCAATACCTTCCCGGTTTTCTTCACCGCCGCATCAATGGCTTCGTAATCCAGCGGCAATAAGGTACGAAGATCCAGAATATTCAGCGACGTTTCGGGGTGGGCGGCAGCGTACTCCTCCGCCCAGATGACACCCACGCCATAGGTTATTATAGTAATATCATCGCCTGACATAACTTCCCGCGCCTTCCCGATCTCCACTTCAAAGGGTTCCGGCGGCACCGGCCCGCTTACGCTTCGGTACAATGCTTTGTGCTCAAAAAATAAAACCGGGTTGGGATCATTAACGGCGGCGATCAATAAACCCTTGGCATCAGCAGGAGTGGAAGGATATACTACTTTTAGTCCGGGCGTATGTACAAACCAGGCTTCATTGCTCTGACTGTGAAACGGCCCCGCCCCCACACCGCCACCTGTGGGCATGCGAATAACCACATCAGCATTTTGTCCCCAGCGATAATGAATTTTTGCGAGGTTATTTACGATCTGGTTAAAACCCATTGAAACAAAATCGGCAAACTGCATTTCCACCACCGCCTTTCCTCCTTCCAGGCTCAACCCCAATGCAGCGCCCAGGATCGCACTTTCACAAATGGGCGTATTGCGGATACGCTCTTTGCCAAAAACAGCCGCCAGGCCTTCCGTAACTTTAAAGGCACCGCCATATTCAGCAATATCCTGCCCCATCAGCACCAGGCTGGAATGCGCCTCCAGACTTTGCTGCAGGCCTTCCTGTATGGCTTCCACAAACCGCTTTTCTGTTGCAGCTAACCCCGCCGCCGTCACCGGCAAACCCGAAGGTTCGCGTGCCGCGTAAACCGCTTCCAGTTCAGCGGTAGAATTAATAACAAGTGTACTTCCGGTATGCGCCTGCTCCAGCTCGCTTTCGATATGTTGTTTTATATCTTCCCTTGCTGCCTCCATTTCTTCTGCTTCCATTACCTGCTCCCGTAACAAAAATTGTTCATAAAGTAATACAGGGTCGCGCTGCTGCCACAATTCAAATAATTCCGGCGGCACATATTTTACCCCACTGGCTTCCTCATGCCCGCGCATCCGGAAGGTGGTGCATTCTACCAGGTAAGGCTTCTGATTGCGGATACAATATTCCCGTACGCCTTTGATCGTGTCATATACGGCCAGCAGATCGTTGCCATCTATAGTTATGCCTTCCATACCATACCCTTTTGCTTTATCAGCAATCGCAATACAACGGTATTGCTCGTCTGTAGGGGTACTTAAAGCGTAGCCATTATTTTCCACTAAAAAAATAACCGGCAGGTCCCAGACTGCGGCTACATTCAGCGCTTCATGAAAATCGCCCTCGCTGGTGCCGCCTTCCCCGCTAAAAACAAGAACCGCTTTTTCTTCCTGTTTTAGTTTATGAGCAAGGGCCACACCATCTGCAACTGCCAGCTGCGCGCCCAGATGTGAGATCATGCCACAGATATGATCCTCTTTACTGCCAAAATGAAAACTGCGTTCCCGGCCATTGGAATAGCCTTCCTGCATGCCTTGCCACTGCATAAACAGTTTACTTAAGGGCATATTGCGCGTGGTAAATACGCCCAGGTTCCGGTGCAGTGGCAGCACCCATTCATTGGGCTGCATGGCCAGCGTGGCTCCCACGGCAATAGCCTCCTGTCCAATACCGCTGAACCATTTACTTATTTTTCCCTGCCGCAGCAGGATGAGCATTTTTTCCTCCACCAGACGGGGATACAGTAATTGCCGGTACCATTCCTTTAATTGTTCGTTACCCAGGTCTTTTCGGTCCATTGTCATGCTATAAAACTAATAAAGAATTTTTCGCAGTGCTATAAAATATTATTTTTAATTTTTTATTTGATGTCACCCCTGTTACTGCCGTCAAAAACATATAACGTTATATCAATCGTAAAATAGTGTACGTGAAACGATAAACGTGAAACGGCTCTCACATTTCACTTTTGACATTTCACGATTAACCTGATAATAGTAATGAAGCAGCTTTTATTTTTATTCTCCTTTTCTCTGTTTTTTATCCCTTCATCCGCACAGGACGGCGCAAAAAATGACACCAGCTATTACCATCGCTACCCGCATAAGCTAGCCATCGGGCCGCTCCTGTCAAAAAAGAATACTGTATTTGCCATCGACCCCAAAACCCAGGCGGGGCCATTACGATACTCCACCAATACGCCCACAAAACTCGGCGTTTCTGTTGGTTACGACTGGCTTTCCGTAAGCGCGTCGGTAGGATTGGGAACCCTGGACCCCGATTATAAAAAAGAAAAGGGTAAAACAAAATCGATCAACTTTCAATGGGCATTGAACGGCCAGTCCCTGTTGGCCGACCTGCATTTCCAGATCAATAAAGGTCTTTATTTGCGCGACCAACCGGCCCCTTCCTTTGGCAGTGGTTCCTATTATGTGCGACCGGATATTCAAACCCAGATCTTCGGCGTTACTGTCAGGAAAATATTAAACAGCCGGAAATTTTCAGTAAAACCGCCATTTTTGTATGATGCCTGGCAAAAACGATCCGCCGGCTCTTTTATGCTGGGCGGGGAGCTGATCTATGGAAGCGCCCGGGGCGACAGTGCTTTTGTACCTTCCGGTCTTTCCGCCGGGTTTCCGGGTGCGGGCATTAATCAACTGCGTTATATGATGGCTGGTCCAACCCTTGCCTATGCGCATAGCTTTGTTCTAAGAAACCATTTTTTTGTTACCCTGGTGGCGTCTGCCAACGGGGATATTGCCCAAACAACCGAGCAAACTACTGCCGGAGATAAAAACAACCGATGGTATTTTACGCCCAACCTCAGCATGCGCGGGGCTTTGGGCTATAATACCCAAAACTGGGAGCTGGTGGCTTCCGCCGTTTCTAACCGCTTTTTTATTGGCGCCAACGAAAAAGATATCCATTACCAGCAGTACAGCGATCAGTTCCGGCTGGCCTATATCCGGCGCATTAACGCAGGAAAAACGATCCCCTCTGTTATGAACTGGGGAAGGAAAATTATTGAAACCTTGGGATTTGGGGGGTTGATAGATTAGAAGGGGTTCTGGGTTGAATGTCGAGTCATTTTCACATTAGTCAAACGTGAAAAGTCAGAGCGAACGCATAAATTGGCTAAGCCACGAATGCACGAATAAAATGATTAATCTCCCCGTAAAACAATGTACACAAATAGCGCCGGCGGCGCATGGGATTCGTGTTTATTTTCTTTGAACAGGGCCAACAACTAGTTCATTCGTGTATTTGTGGCAATCTTTTAAATTTATGCGTCCGCCCTGCTTGAAAAGTGAGAAATCGATTTGCAAAGCAGGCAATTTCTTAATTTTATGAAACATAAAATGCCCTTTACCAATAAAATACTAAAATGGCTGAAAAGACTCAATCCATCAAAAAAATACTCATGGACTGATAAAAAGTTATGGACTTCAGCTATTCTTGAATATACGGCTGATTTAACAATAGAATTAATTGATGAGATCTATAAATTCCCAAAAAGTTTGAATGCTGATGGAGATAATGCCAGGAAGATTCTATCGGTCATTGAAAACGAAAATTATCCCGTGTTGCCAAATATGTCTGAAAAAAAGGTCTGGGGAGACGATAGTTTTGGAGAAACAGTTGTTAGTAGCCTGGTAGATTTATATTCTGTAGTAACAAAAAAAGGAGCAACCAGAATCTATGTAATTCTATATCCGTCGGTATTACAGGGAGCAACGTATACATTCCGGCACCCAGAATGTATTTTGTCAAGGCAGGTAACCAGAAACAGTAGAGATCTATTATCTCTGTTCGTCAAAATATTTCCCTACGATTAAGAGGTGCTGATCATTCGAATATTTTCACATTCTCAAATTTTCAAATTGATTAATTCGAAAAACTAAATCACCGTCAGTTCATAAAATGCTTCCGGATGTAAGTATTTATCTGCCATTTCCTGCAGGTTTTCCGCTGTAATAGTTTTTATATTCTGAATAGAGCGATCGAAGAAAGTATCTTCCAGTCCGTTTAAAACAATATTCTTCCAGCGGGCAATGATCTGAAAAGGGCCATCCAGATCTCCCAAAATAGAGCCCATCATAAAATTCTTTACCAGCAGCAATTCTTCCGCATCGATTGGTTCCTTTCTGAGGATTTCCATTTCCCGGTACACTTCAGCGATCGCAGCGGCACTCACATCGCGCCCCACTTCTGAAGCGATCATCCAGCCATTATCGTACCGGTTGTTCAGCAGGTAACTATGAATGCCATAGGTATAGCCCTTCTCTTCGCGGATATTGGCCATCAGGCGGCTGCCGAAATAGCCGCCGAATACGACGTTCAGCACCTGGCATTTTAAAAAATCGGGGTGATGCCGGTTCACAAAAGGCCGGGCAATGCGTATGGAACCCTGGTTATTTTTTTCATCATTGATAACATTGTATTTTCTCTGTTCCGCGGGATGGATTGCAAAGGTCTGGTCAAAAGACTTTCCATTCGGCAGGTCACCAAACCAGGTATCTAATAGCTGATCAATATTTGCAGGCAGTTTTCCCGCAATAAAAATCTTAAATGTCCCTTTTTTATATTGCTTCTCATAAAAAGCAACCAGGTCTTCCCGGGTAAGCTGATCAAAATCCTCCTGCCGGCTGAAACGCCCGTAGGGATGGGCTTCGCCAAATAAATACACATCGATCAATCTCCCCGCAACAAAACTGCTTTTTTTAAGGTTCACCTCCAGCTTTTGTTTCATGTTTTGTATGGCGATGTCCATTTCCTTTTGCGGAAAAGTGCTGTGGGCAATTAGATCCTTTACCGCAGGCAATAATTCATTAACGTGTTTGGTTAAACAGTGTAAGGATAACAATGCTGTTTCTGCATAACAGTTCCGGTTTAAATAAGCGCCGTAATAATCAAAATATTCATTGATCTCAAAAGCCGTTTTTGTTTCAGTGCCGTTCTTCAACAGATTGTTGGTAACCGCTGCCTGCAGGTTTTTTTGCTCCTGCCAGTTGCCGGCATCAAATACCCATTCTATTTGCAGCACTTCTTCTGTACCTGCGTTTACCGCATATACTTCCACGCCGTTTTTAAGAAGGTATTTCTGGTAGGGTTGTAATTGCAGCTGAAAATTAACTGCATCCACGATCGGCGGCGCTACGGTTCTGTCTAACATTATGTCTTTTTGTTTAAAGCGCAAATATACAGCTGCTGTTCTAAGCGCTGAAAATTAGCTGCAACATAAAGCGATCGCAACCTTTATCTGAGAAAAAGTTTTTTAATCGCCCATATCAAAAAAAGAAGCAACGACAGTTTGAAAAAAAGATCGCGCAAACCAATAACAAACATTGTATCGTGCAGGTGAAAATCAATGATTTTTTTTCTGGAAAAAATGCCGGCAGCCAATAAAATAACCGCAGCTGCTAACAACAGCGAAAATAATGTGGGTTTAAGCATAGTTTTCCTCTAATTTAGTACAACTCGGGAAAAGGTGTGAGTGATTTTACCCAATTTTGATATAACTCTCCCGTAAATTTTAGGCAGATCTAATACAACGCTGATATCCGCAGATTGATTTTCTGCGAAAATCTGCGCAAAAAATCTGCGATGATCCGCGGGAAATGCAAAGGAGTCTGAAAGTCTAAACAACGTCCAAATCTCCTTACTGCTCTTTAGGTTTCCCCGCTTCCTGCCTGTTACGGTTGGGATTGGGTTTGTGCTTATGCTGCTGTTGCGGGCGCTGACCTTCTCCTTTCTTTTGCTGGTCGGGGCGGCCCTGCCGGTTGTCGGGTCGTTGTCCCTGCTGCTGCTGTTTCTGCTGGGACTGTTGCGGGCGCTGACTTTGCTGCTGTGGCCGTTGTCCGGGTTGTGGTTTCTGCCCCTGTTGCTGTTGTTTTTGCTTCTGGCGTTTCTTTTTATCGGCACGTTCCAGGCTGCGCAGGCTTATCTGCCCCACCACATCCACAAATTCGGGCTCGGCTTCCACCGGCTTATTGCTCACCACTTCCACCGGTTCCAGTTCTTCAGGAATAATATTCTGGCGGTTCAGCGCTTTTATTTTGCGTACCCGTTCAATCGTCAGCGGGTATTGCTTGTTACTATCTGGCAGCGTATACCACATCAGGTTTTTAAAAATATCTTTCTTAATGAGGTATGCATTACCTTTTGCCACCTGGATCTGATCGCAGTCATTGGGGAATCCCTGCAAGGCATCCAGGTAGGTATCCAGTTCATAGTTCAGGCAGCATTTTAAACGGCCGCATTGTCCGCTTAATTTGGTCTGATTGATGGACAAATTCTGATAGCGAGCGACAGTGGTATTTACAGATTTAAAATCGGTTAACCAGGTAGAACAGCACAGTTCTCTTCCGCAACTTCCGATTCCGCCCACTTTACCTGCTTCCTGGCGCGCACCGATCTGGCGCATTTCCACCTTTACCTTGAATTCCTGGGCGTACACTTTGATCAGTTCCCTGAAATCAACCCTGCCATCAGCAATATAAAAAAAGGTGGCTTTTCTGCCGTCGGCCTGCATTTCCACCTGGCTGATCTTCATATTCAGGTTCAGCTGCTTGGCAATGGCCCGGCTGCGGATCACCGCTTCCGGCTCCCGTTCTTTATTAACCCGGCGCTGGTCCAGATCTCTGTCTGTGGCCAGGCGCAGCACTTTTTTCATATCAGGATTCTCTTCCTTAACCCCGTATTTTTTCATCTGGAGGCGCACAATTTCGCCCGTCAGGGAAATTTCGCCTACATCGAAGCCGCTGACGCCTTCAACGGTGATCAGGTCTCCCTTCTCAAATAATTGCAACGTGGTATTTCGGAAAAAATCTTTTCGTGTGCCCTTGCTGAAGCTTACTTCCACTACATTACAGGCATCATCAATGTTGGCTACAGGCAAATTGCGCAGCCAATCATATGCATTCATCCGGTTACAACCACCCGTACTACAACCTCCATTGCTTTTACAACCGTTTGGCTTTCCGCCGGTGGCTGTACCACAACCTGAACAACCCATTATAAATCAATTATATGGAAGGTGCCGTGCCCTGGCAGACTGTTTTAGTGAATATTATACCAGGCCAAACAAAAAAGATTGGTCTTACAAAAGCATAACCGGGAATTTAAACCGGTCAAAGTATATCTGGCTAATAAACGATAAAAAACATGCTCCCCAAACGCACAAAATACCAACACCCTGCCTCAATTAAAAAATCATTTCCTCCTCTTACTCAACAGCTCATTCATTCAAAAATACGATTTTGTCTCTAATGACATGATAAATTTTGATGGTTAATGCCATAAACAACATCTTGCTGTTGGCATTCCGTTCAATGTAATAGGCGGCATTGTCCAGTTCCTCAATAATGGCCTGCTGCTGTTCCAAAGAACTGATCCGGTTTAAACGGGTAGCAAAATCCACGTCTTTATCGGGATAACCGGCATCTGCTTTTTCAAAAACCTGTATTTTAATGGCCAGCTGCAATAAATGATTGAAATACAATAAGAACTGTTTTTGTTTCTCCCTGCCCAGTTTACTGATCTCGTCTACCCACTTTGCCTGGGCCACCGGCCCGGTTTTCATAATCGCGTTCAGCCAGTCGCGCAGCAGCTCCTGCCAGTCTTCATCCGCGTGCTGCGCCATTTGCAGCGCTGTATGATAATTGCCCTGGCTAACGGCCGCGATGCGGGCTGCTGTTTCCGGGCTGGTCTTATTTCGTTCAATAAGTGCATTTTCGATATCCTTGTCCTCCAAAAGCGGCACTTTTATGAGTTGTACCCGGCTGAGAATAGTGCCTAAGATCTGGCTTTCATTTTCCGCCACAAACAAAAAAACGGTATTCGGCGGGGGCTCTTCAATCAGTTTCAACAATTTGTTGCCCTCATTGCCCAGGTATTCCGGAAGCCAGAGTATCAATATTTTATATTCACTCTCAAAGCTTTTCAGATTCAGTTTTTTGATAATATCATTACATTCCTGGGCTGTGATATTCCCTTGCTTGTTTTCGGCCCCGATAAATTGCAGCCAGTCGTAGGCATTTCCATAGGGGTAGCCCTTTAAAAATTCCCGCCATTCCACTATATAATCGGTGCTGATGGGCGGGGTGCCTGATTTTTTGGTCACCACAGGGTAGCTGAAATGGATATCGGGATGCGCAAATGCGGCCGCTTTTAAACAAGCCGGGCATGCGCCGCAAGAATCAGTTAGCGCTGTTTGCTCAGCAGGAGCAGGCTCGTCTCCAAACAAGGATGGCCCAGCATTCACCATTGACTTTTGCCCATTCACTCTTTCACATACTATATATTGTGCAAAGGAAAGCGCCAGCAATAAGGCCCCGCTTCCCTCCTTGCCCAAAAACAAAAGGGCATGCGCCAGGCGGTTTTCCTGCATCAATTCTGGTAATTCCTGCTTTAGTATTTCCTGCCCAATGACATCCTTAAATTGCATAGGAAACAAATGTAGCTATTTTCGGATTCTTTGGTGCCGGGGGCTCGATTCGATGTCGTTGCTTTTAAGCTTTTAAGGAGGTGCCATTAATAGCCCCTGCAAAGAATCGATTGTTACTATAGTTTTTATTCTCTATTGACAGATTCGAACTATTTTGTTTCTTCTAAGATAGATCTCAAGTAATTTATCTTTCATTTTCATCGGGAAACTCTTTATCCTGACCATTCCTGAATACAATAGAAGCTAAACTAATCAGATGGTTCGGGAGCGCCTATTTTTTACGAAAGGACAGTTTCTTTTTAATAGATTACTCCCGGAAAAAATCAGCGCAGTAGTGAAACTACTTGATTGGGGTAAAAGCAACTTCTACCTTCCCTTCGACAAGGTCTTGAAGTTGCTTTTCGATCTGGGTCTCCGTGTGCGTGAGCGGTCAAACGGCCGGAGGCGTTCGTTTGACCCTGCCCTTTTTGCTCTACTTTTTGGGCGAGCAAAAAGTAGAAAAAATAAAACGACCGATAGTAAAAAAACTTCCCTAACTTTAAGCTAACCTAAAAAACCACGCTACATGAAAACCACTTTGACCTTACTGGGCCTTTGTGCCTGGTTTTTCGCAAAAGCACAAATGCTCCCAACAATTGTAACAGACACTATTCCCAGCCAGGATTCCCTTATTCCTGATTCCAAAGAAGACCGGGAAGATATTTTGCCGGTAATCACAATTGCTGGCGATACGGAAGACGGGGAAGGCCCCGGCGTTTCATCGATCCTTTCGTCTGGCCGGGACCCTTTTTTATCCGCCGCCGCATTTAACTTTTCCCCCATGCGTTTCCGGCTGAGAGGATACAATAACGGGGATGCCCTTTACCTGAACGGATTGGATCTTACAGGGCTGGCCAATGGATTTATTCCTTTCAGTCTGTGGTCGGGCCTTACCAATATGATGCACGCCCGACAGGACGGCTACGGGCTAAGTCCAACGGAGTTCGCCCTGGGCAGCACCGGCCTCAACACGAATATTGATCTGCGCGCAGGGGGACAGCGTGCGCAAACACAGGTGGGATACGCCCTTTCGAACCGCAATTACCGGCACCGGTTTTTGCTTACCCACGGATCGGGATTCAACAGAAAGGGATGGGCTTACAGCTTTATGCTAAGCACCCGCTATGCCGGCGAAGGATACGTTCCGGGAACCTATTACCGCGGGTTAAGCTATTATGCAGCCGCAGATAAAAAGTTGGATTTAAAAAATACCTTGTCATTGATCGCTTTGGGGGCTCCTACTGAAAATGGCCGCCAGGCGGCAAGCGTACAGGAAGCCATGGACCTGGCCGGTACTAATTTTTACAATCCTTCGTGGGGATATCAAAACGGTAAGAAACGCAATTCAAATGTAGCTGCTGCTTTTCAACCGGCGTTTATGGGAGTATATGAGTATAAGCCCAATAATCAGACGAACTGGACCACAACGGTGGGCGCTGTTTTGGGAAAGAAAAAAAACTCGTCATTCGATTGGTATAATGCGCCGGATCCCCGGCCGGATTATTACCGGTATCTGCCCGGATATTATGCTGCGGAGCAACCCGCAATGGCGGCCACCCTAAGCCAATTATTATCAGATAACCCGGACCGGTTGCAGGTAAACTGGCCGCAGCTTTATGAAGTGAACCGGGGTAACAGGGTAACGGTACATAATGTGGATGGGGTAACAGGGAACGATATCAGCGGGGCGCGCTCTTTATATATCTTATCCAACCGCGTAAATGAACTGCACCGGATCATGGCCAGCAGCGTTTATACTACCAAAATAAATAAAAGGATTGCCTTTACTGCCGGAGCGGATTACCAGCATCAAAGCAATCATTACTACCAGGAAGTAAACGACCTGCTGGGCGGGGCGTTCTGGCTAAACGTCAATCAATTTGCAGAGCGGGATTTTCCCAATGATCCCCGGGCGCAGCAGTATGACCTGGCCCACCCCAACCAGCTGAAAAAGAAAGGCGATGCCTACGGATACAGTTATAAAATGATCGTAGACCGGCTGGGCGTCTGGGCGCAAACCCTTATAACACTGAACCATTTTGATCTCTTCGTTGCAGGAAGGCTTTCTCATACAAAATTTCACAGGGTTGGATTGAACCGGAATGGCCTGTTCCCCGACAATTCTTCCGGCGCTTCCAAAAAAGTCACTTTCTTAAATCCGGAGGCAAAGGCCGGTGTTGTTTATAAACTGAATGGCCGCAACTATTTTTTTGTTAATGGCGGCTATTTCAGCAGGGCTCCCTTCTTTGACAATGTATTTATTGCGCCCAGAACAAGAAATACATTGCAAAGTGATACGCTCAAAAGCGAAACTACCCAAAGCTTTGAGGGCGGTTATAAATTAAACAGTCCGCGCGTGCAGTTGAGCATAACGGGCTATTATACCACTATTAAAAACACCTATGACGTGCTAACCTTTTATCATGACCAGTATCAGAACTTTGTGAACTACGCCCTTAGCGGAATGAATACCTTGTATTTTGGAGGAGAACTGGGCGCTGCTATAAAACTTACGCCGAGTCTTAGTTTTAACGGAGCCGCGGCGGTGGGCCGGTATTATTACAACAGCCGCCCCAATGCAGTGGTCACCATCGATAATAGTGCGGCAGCGCTTGCCTCACAAACGGTATATCTTAAAAATTTCAGAGTGCCTTCCACCCCGCAAACTGCCTTCAGTGCAGGATTATACTACCGTTCGCCCCGCTATTGGTTTATAAGTATAACTGGTAATTATTTCGATAACTCATGGTTATCCGTAAACCCCATACGGCGCACGGCAGCGGCGATAGGAGCAGACGACCCCACTGCATCCGAAATACAGCAGGCTATTAGCAGCATGATCGCACAGGAAAAATTGCCCGCTCAGTTTACGCTTGATTTTTTTGGCGGCTGGTCGAAACGGTTATCCCGGAAATGGTTTGTGCATCATAAACCCGTTTATCTTGTTTTTAACCTGGGAGTGAATAATCTTTTAAATAATAAAAGCATGCGTTCCGGAGGGTTTGAACAATTGCGGTTTGATATGGAGAGTAAAGACATCAATAAGTTTCCGCCCAAATACTATTACGCCATCGGCCTGAATTATTATGCAAGCGTCCTGCTTCGTTTTAACTAACAGAATAAAAACAACCACATGAAAAATTTTAATAGTCCAATTGGAAGATTCTTCTTAGCAGGAATATTATGCTTACTATCCTGCAA
>JAGIAQ010000010.1:41392-53462 GCA_017744795.1 Niabella sp.
GCAATAAGCAGTTTGATGAACCGCCCATTAATGAAGACCCGGATGTTGCGGTAACGATGACTATCGTTGAATTAAAATCCCGTTACCAGGGGGTTGGCTTCTTTCAGAAAATAGACGATGATAAAACCATTAGCGGCATTGTAACGGCGGATGACCGTTCCGGTAATTTTTATAAGCAGATCGTTATTCAGGATGAAACGGGTGCGATACCTGTTTTGCTGGATGGAACGAATATTTATACTTCTTACCCTGCAGGGCGCCGCGTTTTTGTGAGCCTGAAGGGATTGATGCTGGGGGATTACGGCGGCACCATCCAGCTGGGATTGGATTCCTCCCGGTCCAGTGCCGGCTATCTGAACCTGGGCCGCATCCCTTCAGCGCAGTTTGACCTGTTTCTCATAAAAGGCTCTTATGGAAATCCGGTTGTTCCAAAGGTGATTACACCTGCTGATCTTTCCGCCAATATCCTTAGCCCACTGCAAAGCATGCTGGTGCAGCTGGATCATTTTCAGTTTGCTGAGAGCGATACCGCCAGAACCTATGCCGATCCCTCAAAAAAAATAAGCAGCGTCAATTTCACACTACGAAATTGTGATAAGAAAACAGTTGTTCTACGCAACAGCAGTTATGCCGGTTTCGCCGCCCTGAAGCTGCCACAGGGAAATGGAAGTATTGTGGGGATCAGCAATATTTTTAACGGGGCACAGCAATTGTACATCAGGGATACCAGTGATGTCCTGTTCAATGAGAACCGATGCAGCCCCTGAGTGGAAATTTAAAATAAGAAATATCGAATGAAAAATGCAGCAATGTGTCTGGTTAAAGCCGACAAGTTGCCTCCCCAAAAGAATACTCTTTTTTCATTTTACATTCTTTATCCGATATTTTATATGTATGCCGGATCAGCTTCCTTGCTTGCGCAGGTATTTTGTAAGAATTACAATTGTCTGGCCCTCGATTTTACCTTCAATCTGTTCTATATTGTCTTCAACCAGCCGGATATTTTTTACCACGGTGCCCATTTTCGCATTTAAGGTAGATCCTTTTACATCCAGGCTTTTGGTAAGCACTACCGTGTCTCCGTTCTTAAGAATATTTCCGTTGCTGTCTTTGTGCAGCTCCACGGCGCCATCGTTTTCATGATCACCGGTCGCCTTCGCCCAGGCCAGGGTATCTTCATCCAGGTAAAGCATATCCAGGTTGTCCGCTGCCCAGCTTTCCGTTCTTAACCGGTTGAGCATCCGCCAGGCCGCCACCTGTATGGCAGGTACTTCACTCCAAATGGTTTCTGTAAGGCAGTGCCAATGCGCATTATCCAGTTCTTCTCTTTTTTCAATTTGTGCTTCGCATTTACTGCAGATATAAATGGTGTTATCCGTACTGTTTTGTGCCTGTGGCGCCACTTCATAAACATTAAGAGAATCAGCGCTTTTGCAAAGTTCACAGGCATTGTTGCTTCTTGATTTTAACGTATCCACAGTACTCATGGGTATTTATTTTGCCGGCAAATGTAATGGTTTATTCTGATGCTGCTTTGCCGCTAACCCGGCGACCGTTAATTTTGCGCCTCATGTCTGGAAATAAGTATAAATGGGTCCTTTCGGGTCTGGTCTTTGCTATTTTGTGGTCATCGGCCTCAACGGCTACTAAGGTAGCGCTTAGCGTGGCGCAACCCCTGGTAATAGCAGTTACCCGGTTTGGAGTGGCTGCACTGACCATGCTCTTAATTGCCCATGTCCTATTAAAAAAGCCACTGCCCAAAGGGAAAGAATGGAACCGCTTACTTATTTATGGCTTATTGAATATTACCATCTACCTGGGGCTTTATGTTTTTGCGATGCAGCAGGTAACCGCCAGCATCGGCGCATTGACGGTTGCCATCAGCCCGGTTTTTATCAGCTTCCTTTCTGTTTTCTTTTTAAAAAAACCTTTATCCGCCCGGATTATTCTGGCAATAACGATTTGCCTTGTGGGAATAATTGTTGTGGCCTGGCCCTTGCTGGGCAGTGCCTCTGTAACGGTTCCCGGCCTGATATTGCTGATTGCCAGCATGCTTTCCTATTCTGTAGGAACGATCTATTTCTCTTCCCGGAACTGGGAGGGGATGCACTTATTTGTTATTAATGGATGGCAAACCTTTTTTGGCGGATTGCTGATGCTGCCCGTTGCCCTGCCCCTTTATCACTCCTCCATGAATCATTTTACAGCTAAATTTTGGGGCGGCACGATCTGGCTGGCGTTACCCGTTTCTATTGGCGCTGTTGCATTATGGCTGGCCTTAGTGAAACAGGATGTCGTAAAAGCAGGAATGTGGCTGTTTATAAGCCCTGTTTTCGGAATTATTATTGCCGCTCTTTGGGTGCAGGATGTGATCAGTGCATACACCGTTATTGGTCTTATCCTGGTACTGACGGGCTTGTCGCTCAGTTACACCCGGACAAATCGAAGGGCTCCGCTCAAATAAAAAAATCGACACTATATTATTTGTCGGGTTACCGTTTATAAAAAAATAAACCGGCCCTGCCCATCAAATACGAAACGTTTCATACATTAGCGGAACGGTCGCCTCAAACAGGCATGCTCCGTACTCTGACAACCTTTACTTCAACTATTATTTAATTAAAAACCAGTTTTAGTTAATTATATAGTATATATGTTAGTCTCCAAACGATGCGGGATGGTTCAATCCCTTTGCCGGGTTGCCGGCGTATTTTTGTCTATTCTGTTTTTTTCTTTCAGCGCGGCAGCGCAGCACCCCTCCTTGTCAAAACCGCCGGGCAGTAGTTTTACAGCACGACTGCAAAGCATTGAAGCCGCCGTAAACGAAACCTTCCGGTACAATGCAGCGCTGCATAATGGCACATTGCTGCCCCACACTTATCAGTTAATGCCTGTGTTGCCAATAGGATGGAGTATCGCCTTTAAAGTTGAAGGCAGCGAAGTGATCTCGTTTACGGTGGACTCCGGTAAAACACAAGACGTATCCATAGAGATTGCCCCGGTATTTAATGCAAAGCCCGGTAAATATAGTATTCCCGTGATGGCAATCTCCGGGGGCGACAGTCTTAAGCTGAACCTGGAGGCTGTGGTAAAAGGAGCTTATGCCGCAGAGCTGACTACGCCAACAGGCCGGCTAAGCGATGAAGTAACGGAAGGCAGCACAAAGGAGATCCACCTCGTTGTGAAAAATAAAGGAACCATTCCCCTGCAGCAACTGGAGCTATCGGCGGAAACGCCCTCGCAATGGGATGCCAGTTTCCAACCATCAAAGATCGAAAGGCTGGAACCAGGCGCAACCCAGGATGTTATAGCATCGCTTAAGGTTCCGGACAAGACCATTGCCGGTGATTACGTAACAACATTTAACTTAAAGAATGCTAATACGAAAGCAGCTGCCACATTCCGCATGACAGTAACCACTTCGCTTTTATCCGGCTGGATCGGCTTGCTGGTAATCCTCGCAGCACTTGGAATGATCTATTACCTGGTTCGAAAATACGGAAGAAGGTGAGCGATATGAAAGACCCGGTCATTGAGCTGCATAAACTTACCAAATGCTATGGTAAGCTTAAAGCCGTAAATGAATTATCACTTCAGATCCCAAAAGGAGAAGTGTTTGGGTTGCTGGGCCCCAATGGCGCCGGCAAATCCACCACTATTCTTATGATGCTGGGGCTTACAGAGCCTACATCGGGCAGTGCTACAGTATTAGGGTTCAACGCCACCAAAAACCCGATCGATGTGAAGCGCAAAGTGGGGTATATGCCCGATAGTGTTGGCTTTTACAACCAGCTTACCGCTTTGGAAAACCTGCTATATACCGGGCGGCTGAACAACATTCCGGCGGGGCAGCTGCAGCAACGGGCTTTAGAAACGCTGTCGCTGGTAGGTCTGGAAGCCGTTATTCATAAAAAAGCCGGTACGTTTTCCCGGGGCATGAAGCAACGGCTGGGTTTAGCAGAAGTGCTAATTAAAGAACCGGAGATCATCATCCTGGATGAGCCGACCCTGGGCATCGATCCCAGCGGTGTAAAAGAGTTCTTATTGTTAATACGGCAGCAAAGTCGTCAGCAGGGTCTTACAGTATTACTGTCCTCCCATCATCTGCACCAGGTGCAACAGGTCTGCGACCGGGTGGGGATCTTTGTTGGGGGAAAATTATTGGCAGCAGGAAGCATTGATACACTCAGCCATAATCTTTTTGCAAGTGATCCGTTCCTGGTGGAAGTGGAACTGGATCGTACTGTTACTGATACAGAAGCATTAATGAGCGTTTTAAAAGAGGTCCCGTTTGTAAAAAAAATACAGGCAACCGGTCAGCAGCTGGCCCTGTCCTGTGCGCAGGACGTAACGGCGGATATCGTGCGGCAGCTGGTGTTAAACAATTATGCAGTTACAGGCGTGCACAAAAAGCGGTACGACCTGGATGAGATCTATCAACGTTATTTTGAAGACAATTTAAAGGAACAATTCTCTAATGAAAAGTCCAGCGGTTTTTTTCACCGATCTTTTTTCAGGAAGCGCAGCAGGCAATAAACGATATACGCCTACACCGTTTTGGGTAATGGTGCGCAAAGAAGTTGCCGATCATATTCGCAGCTGGCGGTTTATAATACTGCTGGCGCTGATCGTGCTTACTTTTTTTGCGTCAATGTATGTGTCGCTCGGCAATATCAGATCAGCCGTTACAAATTTTTCGGATCCTGATCATTTGTTCCTCTATCTGAAATTGCTCACCATTACCGACGGCACATTGCCTCCCTTTCATGTTTTTGCAGGTTTCCTGGGTCCGCTGCTGGGCATCGGACTGGGGTTTGATGCTATTAACGCGGAACAGAACAATGGCACTTTAGCCACCCTCATGGCACAGCCGGTATACAGAGATAATATATTGCTTTCGAAATTTACCGGCGCGCTTATATTGATCAGTACACTGTTTCTGTCGCTCGCCCTCTTAATGATCGGCAACGGACTGATCCTGACGGGGGTTCATATGGAAGCCCAGGAGTGCTTTCGCATTTTACTTTTTATCCTGCTTACGATTATATATATTGGATTTTGGCTGGGCCTGTCTATAATGTTATCAGTGCTCTTCCGGCAGGCAGCAACATCGGCACTTACTGCCATTGGCATTTGGTTGTTTTTTACGGTTTTTTACCCGATTGTGCTGAATATTATTTTAAAAGCCTTCCTTCCCGACCCGGCGCTAATGGACCCGGGGCAGATCACCCACTATAACGCCATTATAGCGAACCTGGAACGCCTGGCTCCAAGCAGACTGTATTCGGATGCCACCACAACGCTGCTGATGCCTTCCGTGCGAAGCCTGGGGCCGCTGAGTATGGAACAGATGGCGGGAGCGATCCCCGCGCCCCTGTCGCCAACCATGAGCCTAATGATTGTAGCACCGCAGGTTTGCGGACTGCTGGCGGCAACACTTATTTGTTTTGCAATGACCTATTACCTGTTCATGCGCCGGGAAATACGTTCCTGAAAACAATAAGCCGTACGCAAAAACAGGCCCGGTTGTTCTTATGCTGATCTTTAAATGTTTGTAATGTTATTGTCGAATACCACTAATGCACGAATGTGCGTCAAAGGCGCGTGATATTCGTGTTTATTTTCTTTGTCCCTAATTGTTTATTCATTCGTGTCCCGATCGCTATCCTATCGTGTGGACCCATTTCAAATAGTTTATAAATAGAGTAAGACCTGCGGGTGAGATATTTAGATGTGCGCACTTTCCAATAATCATCGAAAAAGATGAATAGAGCGTTGTTTAATTGCATATTTCCCACTTTTTTTCCCGATCAATCGGGAATAAAAAAGTGGAGCAAAAAATCTTTTTCTTTTACGTAATTGCAACTTCGCGAATCAGCGGATCCCGGGCGCCTATTTTTTACCCAACGTATGTTTTGTATTCAGACAAATTATGCTGGTAAAAAATCAGCGCAGAAAAGACTGCACAACAATCAGACAGCGGGGGGCTTCGGTCAACCCCTTCAAAAAGGCCTTGCTGCCAGTTTTCGTAATGTATGTTCGCGTGCGTGGGCGGTCAAACGGCCGGAGGCGTTCGTTTGACCCTGCCCTTTTTGCGCTACTTTTTGGTCCCGAATGCTTTCGGGAAAAAAGTAGAAAATATAAAAAGCAATATTTTGTGTCCACACGATAGGATCGATATCGGGATAGCAGTCTTTGGATTTATACGCCCCGCCCTGCTGAAAACTGTATCAGTAGGGTTATTACTGTTTAAGTCAATTATCTTTGGACAGCTTTTGCAACCGGCAGACCAGTTCCTGCAGCATTGTTTTATTATTTATTTAAAGTATAACAGGAACGCATTCGTCTTGATTGAATAGCAGTAGCAGGTAATTTTAATAGTGCGTATATAAATTCATTATGGCAAAAACAACAGCGAAGCCTTCTATTTTCCTTATGTTGAAGCCCTACCGGGGGCTGATACTTTTCCTTTTGCTATTGGCGTTGGCCAGCAATGGGCTTACCCTGGTCATCCCAAAGATCTTTCAATCGGCGATCGATGATTTTTCCAAAGGCCGGTTTCAGGTACGACAGGTAGCATTGTATTTTTTAGAAGCGTCTGTTTTAATTTTGATTTTCACCTATTTGCAAAGTCTCATTCAAACCTATACGTCTGAGCGGGTGGCACGGGATCTGCGGCAGCAGCTGGCCGATAAAATATCCCGGCAAACCAATGTATTTATACAGGAAACCAGTCCGCATAAATTATTGACGAATATTACTTCGGATGTAAATGCAGTAAAGACCTTTGTTTCACAGGCAATCGTTAACATCATCTCTTCAGTTATTTTAATCATTGGTACGGCGATCCTTCTTTTGAATATCAACTGGAGGCTGGGACTGCTGGTATTGTGCGTCATTCCGGTTATTGCCGTTACGTTTATGCTGATTTTTAAAAAGATCAAAAACTTATTCCGGCGTTCGCAGGAAGTAATCGATCAGCTCAATAAGATCATCAATGAATCGATCCTGGGCGCGGCCCTGATCCGGGTGCTGAATGCTCAGTTCCAGGAATACAATAAGTTTATGGAGGCCAGCGGCGAAGCAAAAAACCTGGGGCTGTCCATCTTGAGGTTGTTTGCCACGCTGATCCCCATTATTGTTTTTACTGCCAATCTGGCCCGGCTGGCAGTGGTGGCCGTGGGTGGCCACTATGCCATTTTAGGTTCCATGACCATGGGCGAATTTGCTGCTTTCAACAGTTATATCGCCATCCTGATCTTTCCTATTATACTGATCGGATTTATGAGCAATTTGATCGCCCGTGCTTCCGCCTCCTATGCCCGCATCCGGCAGGTATTGACGGCGCCCGATACAGCGGAAGGCGGAAACTTTAGAAAAGAACTGGAAGGCGCTATTGACGTGCGGGACCTGACCGTTGCTTTTGGAGAAAAGAAAGCGCTGAACGGAATTTCTTTTGAGGTAGCCCCCGGTTCGCGTACGGCAATCATTGGTCCCACTGCAGCTGGAAAAACGCAATTGTTCTATGCCTTAACCACACTGACCAAACCGCAGCAGGGTACCATTTGTTATGATGCTGTTCCGATTGAAACCTATGATCAACAGGTATTGTTGCGACAGACAGGCCTTGTATTCCAGGATGCGATTATTTTTAATATGAGCTTGCGCGAGAACATCGCCTTCAATGCAGAAGTAACAGATAACGATCTGCAGAAGGCCATCCGCACAGCGGAATTATCTGAATTTGTTGCCGCGCTGCCCCAGGGACTCGATACCGTGGTTTCGGAACGGGGCGCCAGCCTTTCCGGCGGACAAAAACAACGGGTGATGCTGGCACGGGCACTTGCCGGCAATCCCAAAGTTTTATTGCTGGATGAGTTTACCGCGCGGGTGGATCGCAGCACAGAACAACGCATCTGGAAAAATGTATCGGAAAATTATCCCGGTATAACGATCATCTCCATTACCCAGAACCTTGCTCCTGTAAAGGATTATGAACAGATCATTTTGCTGATGGAAGGTGACCTGGTCGCCAAAGGAACACATGAGCAGTTACTAAAGTCCAGCCCGGAATACAACCAGATCTACCAAAGCCAGCAGAGCCTCAATAATTATCAAACCACTGAAGCCTAACCTATGCAAGAGCAAAACAGCACTATCGATTACAACCTGGGGCATGAGGTCAAAAGTACTGCGGGAGCGGCGCTGCGGAAGTTATTCCGGTTTATGAAAGAAGAACAGCGCAGCCTGCTGATCGCTTTTTTTGTAATGATGGTGAATGCCGGCATTACGATGCTGACACCCTGGTTTATCGGGTACATAGTGGACCATTTTATTATGCAAAAGCAATACGGACCCTTGTTGCAATATTCAGGTGTATTACTTGGGCTATATATGGTGTGGGCAGGCACTGAATATTTGCAGGCCAAGCTAATGGGCGGCGTTGGACAGCGCTTGCTGTATGCGTTGCGTAACGAGGTCTTTAATAAGCTGCAGCAATTACCGGTCGCTTTTTTTAACCAGAACCGATCGGGTGACCTGATCTCCCGGATCAATAATGACACGGATACCGTTAATCAGTTTTTCTCTCAATCGTTGATGCGGTTCATGGATAATATTTTTTCGATGGTGGGCGTCGCAGTTTTTGTATTGTCTATTAACTGGAAGTTGGGTGGCGCATCACTGATACCGGCCGTCTTTATTTTGTTATTCGTGCTGTTGATCAATCCATGGGTAAAGAAGAAAAATGCCGTAAGCCTGAAAGCCAATGGCAACCTGAGTGCCGATATACAGGAAGGGCTGCATAATTTTAAAACGATCATTGCCTTTAACCGGAGAGATTATTTCAGAGAAAAATTTGCGACGGTTAATGAAGAAAATTATAAAACGGCGGTCACCGCAGGTATTGCCAACAATCTTTTTACGCCGGTGTTTGGCTTTTTTTCGAATAGCGCGCAGCTGATCGTTTTGGCACTGGGCATTTATTATATTCTGGAAGGGTCGTTTACCCTGGGGCTGCTCATTAGTTTCATCAGCTATGTACAGCTTTTTTATCAACCCTTACGGGAGCTTGCGGCGCTGTGGGCCGGTTTCCAAACGGCAATGGCTGCATGGAACCGTATTGCAGTCATCCTTTCACTGCGATCGAACCTGCCGGTGATTGAAAGTGCCGCGGCATCTGTAACCGCGCGAGGTCCGGTAATGACATTTAAGAATGTTTCTTTTCGATATCCCGACGGAAAGAAGGTGCTCCATCATATTAATTTTGAAATGCAAACGGGGAAGACCTATGCCCTGGTAGGCCCCACCGGCGGCGGAAAAAGTACCACTGCCGCGCTCATAGCACGTTTATACGATCCAACGGAGGGAGTTGTATTGCTGAACGGGCGCGATATCCGCTCCTACACCGCTGAAGAGCGCACTAAAGAGATCGGCTTTATTCTGCAGGAACCGTTTTTATTTTCCGGAAGTCTGAGAGACAATATAGTTTATGGTAATCCGCAACTGCACGCACTCACGGATGATCAATTGCTGAAAGCCGTAACAGACAGCGGTTTGGCTGATCTGCTGCAGCGGTTTGACGCCGGCCTGCTCACGCCCCTGGGAGCTGCTGACACAGTGAGCCTTGGTCAAAAGCAATTGATCGCTTTTATACGCGCGGTATTGTGTGCGCCCAAAATAATGATCCTGGATGAGGCAACCGCAAATATTGATACCGTTACAGAAAAACTTTTGGACGACGCCCTGAAAAAACTTCCGGCAACCACAACCCTTATCGTGATCGCACATCGGCTGAATACCATAGAAAATGCAGATGAGATCTTTTTCGTAAACGAAGGCGAAATAGTGCCAGCAGGCACGCTGGAACACGCCATGGATCTGCTGCTGAACCAGAAACTGGCGAGTTAATCACCAAACGCCCCTCCGGGGCGTACAGCTATTTCCTTTGATGCAGCCAACCAGCAGGCCCGATGGGCCTTAACTTAACGACATTGCTCCATCAGGACTCCCGGTAGGTAGATAATGAATTGCTGCATGTCAGGTGATGCCATTTTTGGGAAATAGAACCCTGTGCGCAGTGGCAGATGATAAACTATTTTGGAAGTCAGTCGCGACAAACGCCTCCAAATTAGAACGGGAGAGGCATCGCCTCGAAAAGGTTTTTCAAAAACGGGTTTCAACCCGTTTAATGACCGGCTCAAAAGAACGGAGAACCATAGGTTCGGCTCATAATGCACCGTGCAGCGCTAAAGCACGGCATTACAAAAACGGACGAGCCGATGACGCTGAAAAATTCAGATGCCCATATCCTGATGAATCAATATCATTTTTTCTTCTTCGCCGGCTTTTTTTCCAATAGCGCCGCAGCGGCGGCCGATTGTTTGGCAAATGCCGACCATTTGCTTTTATGCGTGAAAGGCACTTGTACCCAGCCGTTCATAGGCCGGCCTTCCATAGGTTCAAATATATGGGCGCCGCTCAGCGCCAGGGCTTTTTCCATTTCCTTCCCTTGCAGCCGCACAATCAGATGGTCTTTCCAAAACATGGCGCCCGACTTTCCATTGGGCATTTTCATACACAAAGCACCAAACATTTTTCCGGGTTTGGCATCCGGCACCTGTTCAACAAGGGCGTTAAAATATAATTCAGCTTCTGTCATGCTGCAGCTTTTTTTATAATTTTTGAAGCAATGAAAGCAAACAATCCCAGTACCAGCCCGGATGCGATCCCAACAACCGGCCCCGTCATTAACATCATCAGTTTCGGACTATCCGGCAGCGGCATTTTCGACATCATTGCCGCTTCACTGGGATGGTTGGCAATATATTTATCGAACAATAAAATATGAGCCGCCGTGATCCACACGCAATTGAAAACACTCACCATAAACCCATGCAAAAAATAACGGCCGGAACATTTTTTGGCAATAACATAAGCGCAAACAATAAAAATAATCAACCAGCAAAAAGGTTCTACACTGGATGGGATAAAGTAAACAGTGCCGATTGCCATCACCAGGCCCAGTAACGAAAGCTTAAAAATTAAATTCCAGTTCATATGTTTTGATATTTATGTGCAGCGTTTATTTAACATCGACCCACTTCTTTTCAAAATAAACGGGAACGCCGTTATTGGATGAGTCGATGGCAATTGCTTTTATAAAAGCACCTTCGGATCCCAGGTATTTCAGATAAAAATCCTTCATTTCGTCGGTTTCATAATAGGCCCCCAGCCGGCACCGGAAAGGATTTCCCTGCACGTCATTGGTAAAAACGGATAACAACAGCACGCGCTCCGCATTGGTATCGGGCCGGGCATATCCGAAGATCCGGTGGTCCAGCCGGATATTAGCCTTGAGGACGATAGTACTGTCGCCCTTGTGTAGCGAAACATAAGCTTTGTTCAGACTACTGGTTTCAGTTATCCGGTTTACAGTATCCAGACTATCCTGTAATTTTTTTACGGCGGCCTGGCCGGGTAGTATATCTGCGGAAATTAATTGTTGAGGAAGGGTATCCGCACTTTTTTTTGCGGAGCTGCTTTGATTGCAGGCCGTTATCAGAAGCGTCACCGCAAGTATTGCTACCTTCATTTTTTTATTTAAGGTAGCGCTTTTTTTTACTCCGGAAAAATGCTTATTCCTTTTTATATTTGGATCTCAAAATATTTTCCTGTGTTTGTTCGGTCCGCTGCCAAAAATGCCAGAACCATTTCAGGGTTACTTTATTCGCCTTCTTCTTGTCTCCTGTAATTTTTATTTTTCCTCCCAGCAGGGCGGTAAGGCTGGCCACAATTCCCGTAATTTTTGCAGTAAAATCTTCTTTCTTTTCTTTTTTAACCACGAAATCCAATGCCCTTGCCAGTTTTCCGATAAATGGTGCAGAGCGGGCCAGCGCAGTGGAGATCAGATCTTCCACCGAAACAGTTACGGTGGCATCGGCATGCACAGCAATTCCGGGCGTAACCGATCCGGTATAATTTTTTATCGTCAGCACCCAATCGCCACCGCCGGTTCCCGTAATATGATATTGGATAACGGCGGGCTCCCCGTCATTTTTTTCAGGCCGGA
>JAGIAQ010000010.1:53472-64494 GCA_017744795.1 Niabella sp.
GGCCGGAAAGAGGCCGGATGAAACACCCGCATAAACCAGTCCAGGAGCGGGTCTACAAACCGGGCATCAAATCCCTGCCAGCGTTTATTGGCCATCAGCAGATCCCGTTCATGCACCAGGTTGTCTGCAAACTGCACCAGGAACAGCATCCGCACATCAATATCGCCGATAAAAAAGAAAGCCGGCAGCAGCCATTGTTCTTCGCTTAGTGCTTCCAGTTGCTGCAGGATCTGGTTGGTTTCATTCTTGAATTCGGCAAGCGTTTCGGGGATGGTTTTATTTTTTCGGCGCGCCACTTCATTGGCATTGCGTAAAAATAAATTAAATCCCAGGTGCGGAACAGGGCTTCCGTCCAGCGCCATCTGGATCAGTGTTTTAAAATTGACAGTGACCGCGCTGGTCATATGGTTGACCAGGTCTTTACAATTCCACCCCAGATAACGGGTTTCCGACTGCCATTCTGCATCCGTAAAATCATCTATTTCAGCAAATAAGTGCGCATAGAATGTCCGTGCCAGAGCAAGCCAATCCGATTTGGATATTTTAGTATAATCAGTCATTTTGTTGCCGCTTTGCAATGTTTAAAAGGCAAATTCAACAACCTAAATGTAGGCCCGATTTAAGCGATTTGCAATCGCTGAAATCGGGGATCATCCTTTTGTTGACGGGCAGACGAAATCAGTGGTTGTAAACTTACCAGATTCTTTAATGGCGCTAAATCCACCCTTTACATTAACAAGGTTATCAAAACCGCGGGATTTTAAGATGGAAGCAAAGATCATGGATCGATAACCTCCGGCGCAATGAACATAGACCGTATGCTGCCGGTCGATTTCAGCAAGGTGATGGTTAATATGGTCCAGCGGCCGGTTCACCGCGCCCTCAATATGTTCCGCAGTATACTCGCTTTCCTTACGCACATCCAGTATATGCGGGTTTTCGATGGCCGCTAATGCAGTGGCAGTGACGCTTTCAATATGATCGGTTTCTTTGCCGGCTTTGATCCAGGCTTCCATACCACCGGCCAGGTAGCCGATCGCGTAATCATAACCCACCCGCGCCAGCCGGGTAACCACTTCTTCCTCGCGCCCCTCGTCCGCAATGATCAGGAGCTCCTGTTTCAGATCGGGAATCAGGCTCCCCACCCAAACGGCGAAACTGCCGTCGATGCCGATATTAATCGAGTTAGGAACAAAAGCCTTTGCAAAATCCTCCGGTGCACGGGTATCCAGTAAAACAGCGCCGGTGTGGTTGGCAGCGGCTTCAAAAGCATCAGGCGCCAGGGCATGGTTGCCGCGCTCCAGCACTTCATTAATGCTTTCATAACCTTCAATATTCATTTGTACATTCTTGGGAAAATATTGCGGTGGCTCCGTGAGGCCATCGGTTACCGCGCTGATGAACTGTTCCCGGCTTAAAGCAGGATTCAGCGCATAGTTGACTTGCTTCTGATGCCCCAGTGTATCGGAGGTTTCACGGCTCATATTTTTGCCACAGGCGCTGCCGGCGCCATGCGCGGGATAAACGATCAGGGCATCCGGCAGCGGCATTATTTTGTTCCGGAGTGAATCAAAAAGCAGCCCGGCCAATTTTTCCTTTGTTAGTTCCTGCGTTGTTTTTTGTGCAAGGTCCGGCCGGCCCACATCCCCGATAAACAACGTATCGCCGGTAAAAATAGCTTTGGACGCACCGGTCTCGTCTGACAACAAATAAACAGCGCTTTCCAGCGTGTGCCCCGGGGTGTGCAGCACTTTAATGGTGGCGGCACCAATGGTGAAAATTTCTCCATCCCTCGCGATATGCGCTTCGTAGCCGAGGTGTGCATCCGTTGGGCCCAGGACGATCTGGGCCCCTGTTTTTGCCGCCAGGTCAATATGCCCGCTCACAAAATCGGCATGAAAATGCGTTTCAAAAATATACTTGATCGTAACACCATCTTTTTTTGCCCGGTCAATATAGGGTTGCACCTCGCGCAGCGGATCTATGATCGCCGCCGCCCCTTTGGAAGATATATAATAAGCCCCCTGCGCCAAACACCCCGTATATATTTGCTCAACTTTCATGCTTAACTATTTATGCAAAGGTCGTATTTACTATTATATAAAAACAGTAGGCTGCAGCCTGACCCAAGGTGGGCGCATAAATAAAAAAGAGCTGCCACGAATGCACAAATTAATTGTCTGTTGTGCTTTTTCAAAGAAAATGAACACGAAACTCATGCGCCTTTGGCGCATATTCGTGTATTCGTGGCATTGACAACAGTATTGTAAAGATTAAAAATAGCGAGCGGACAATTAAGCAAATTTATGCGTTCATCCTGTAGCCCAACCTATTAAAATAAGCTGTAGCTTTATAGCAGCTAAATACACATACCTATGAAACAAATAACCACCTGTTGCATCACACTGCTTTTTTGTTTTTATACGATGCACATAGCAGCGCAGCAAAACCAATATCAGTCTGCCATCATCGCTTTTTACAACCTCGAAAATTTTTACGACACCGTATTTCACGGTAAAAATGACGATGAAAGTTTTACCCCCAATGGCGCCAAAGCCTATACCAGCACTGTTTTCAACGATAAAGTACTACATCTTGCCACAGTAATTGCAGCCATTGGAAGGGATGTAAACCCCCACGGGCCGGCAATACTTGGCGTTGCGGAAGTGGAAAACGATGCCGTTCTAGACACACTGATCAACCACCCCCTCCTCGCCGGGCGGGGTTACCGGTATGTTCATTATGACTCGAAGGACGTGCGGGGTATTGACGTGGCGCTGCTCTATAATCCCAGGTATTTCAAAGTACTTAAAAGCAGGCCCCTCTATGTACGTTTACCTGAAGGCGCCAAGGAAGCACCCTACACCAGGGATATTCTTTGGGTGACCGGGCTGCTGGATGGTGAGCGGGTGCATATTTTTGTGAACCACTGGCCCAGCCGCTACGGCGGCGAAAAAAAATCGGAACCGGGCCGTGTGGCTGCAGCACTAACCGTTAGGAGTTTTATCGATACGCTCATCGATCACGATCCAATGGCTAAAATTATCGTAATGGGCGATTTTAATGATGAGCCCGTAAGCAGCAGTATCGTAAAGAACTTAAAATCTACAGATAATATACAGAGCATAAAAATGGGAGAGCTGTACAACCCCTGGTGCGCCCCGTACAAAAAGGGCAACGGAAGCCTTGCTTACCGGAACGCCTGGAGTTTGTTTGACCAGATATTAATTTCAGAAGGGTTACTGGATAAAAAACTACCGGGCTTTTTCTTTTATAAGAATACTGTTTTTAAGCAGGACTACATGATCGAAAACAGCGGAGCTTATAGAGGGTATCCGATGCGTACCTATAGTGGCGACAACTATCGCGGGGGCTACAGCGACCACTTCCCCACCTATATCGTTCTGCTTAAAAAAGCGTTATAAAAACGGGTATTTAATTATAAATTTTCCAATAATAATCGTTATTGGCATTATCGAATTGGTTTTAACCCCTCAGAAGGCTAAATTTGGCTTTCTTAAATTCTGAACTACTATTAATCTTGAACAATTATGAATGAAATTTCTGATATCGGCGTAATCGGACTGGCGGTTATGGGCGAGAACCTGATCCTGAACATGGAAAGCAAAGGCTTTCATGTAACGGCCTACAACCGTACGGTTGATAAGGTAGAGCATTTTGTAAATGGACGGGCCAAAGGCAAAAATATTTACGGCGCTCATTCCATTGAGGAGCTGGTAGCTTCGCTGAAAGCGCCGCGCAAAATAATGCTGATGGTGAAGGCCGGTAAACCGGTGGATGATTTCATTGAACTGCTGATCCCCCATTTGGATAAAGGCGATATTATTATCGATGGAGGTAACTCCCACTTTCCTGATACCGAACGGCGCGTAAAATACGTGGAAAGTAAAGGCCTGCGCTATATCGGCACCGGTGTTTCGGGTGGAGAAGAAGGCGCTTTATTAGGCCCCTCCATTATGCCGGGCGGTTCTACCAGTGCCTGGACAGATGTAAAACCCATTTTCCAGGGCATCGCTGCAAAAGTTGACGATGGTTCCCCCTGTTGCGACTGGGTAGGCAATGGTGGCGCCGGTCATTTTGTAAAGATGGTGCATAACGGGATCGAATATGGCGATATGCAGCTGATCTGCGAAGTATACCAGATCCTGAAAGAAGTGCTGGGCCTGTCGGCCGATGAAATGCACGAAGTGTTTAAAGAATGGAACGAGGGCGAACTGGACAGTTACCTTATCGAGATCACCCGCGATATTTTGGCTTATAAAGAAGATGGCGCGCCCATTATTGATAAAATTTTAGATACAGCCGGGCAAAAAGGCACAGGTAAATGGACCGGAACCGTTGCGCTGGAACTGGGCATACCCTTAACGCTGATCACAGAATCAGTTTTTGCAAGATGTTTGTCTGCACTGAAAGACGAACGGGTTGCCGCATCGAAAGTGCTTACCGCAGGACCTAAACCCTCTTTTGGCGGCGATAAAAAAGAATTTATTAATCAACTCCGCGATGCATTGTATGCTGCAAAAGTGATCTCCTACGCGCAAGGGTACCAGATGATGAAAGCTGCTGCTAAAGAATACGGATGGGAACTTAGCTATGGCAATATCGCATTAATGTGGAGAGGCGGTTGTATCATTCGCTCCCGTTTCCTAGGTAACATTAAAGAGGCTTTTGACAAAAACCCCGACCTGTCGAATTTGCTGCTGGACCCCTATTTTGCTGAAAAAATACAGGCCTGCCAGGAAGGATTGCGCCAGGTTACCGCCACAGCTATGTTGAACGGGATCCCGGCTCCCTGTTTAGGCGCTGCCATTAATTATTACGACGGGTACCGCTGTGAAAGACTGCCGGCCAACCTGCTTCAGGCGCAGCGTGATTATTTTGGCGCACATACCTATGAAAGACTCGACAAACCCCGCGGACAGTTCTTCCATACCAACTGGACCGGGCGCGGCGGAGACACCGCATCCACTACCTACGATGTATAATTTGGTGTTTCAAATAATAGCAAGCCCTTCAGAAATGAGGGGCTTTTTTATGCTCTGCGAGGCTTGCAGCCTCGCAGCTCCATTCTATCGCCTTGGGCGATTAGTTAATGCCATTTTAAAATACGCGCTCCCCGCCAATATAGGTTTTCAATACTTTGGCCGTAAGCACTCCTGCTTCCGGTTCAGTCATCAGATCTCCGTCCAGAATAACAAAATCAGCAAACTTGCCCGGCTCCAGGCTTCCTTTTTCTTTTTCTTCAAAAGCAGCACGGGCCGCCCAAATGGTCATGCCCCGCAAAGCTTGTTCCCTCGTAAGCGCATTCTCCACTTGAAACCCATTCGCTGGAAATCCTTTGGCATCTTTTCTTACCACAGCAGCATAAAATGTTTTTAAGGGAGAAATGTCTTCCACCGGGAAATCAGTGCCCAATGGGATCCAGCCGTTCTCTTTCAATAATTGCTGATACGCGTAGGCGCCTTTCAAACGTTCTTTTCCCAGGCGGTCTCCAGCCCAGTACATATCTGAAGTAGCATGTGTGGGCTGAACAGAAGGAACAATGCTGTTATCTCCGAATAAATGAAAGTCTTCCGGGCTGATCACCTGTGCATGCTCAATCCGCCAGCGGCGATCATTTTTACCGTCCAGGTATTTTGCATAAATTTTTAACAGCGTCCGGTTCCCGCTATCGCCAATAGCGTGCGTGCACATTTGCCAGTTGTTCTTTTTTATAAGCGCAGCCATAGAATCAAAATGTGCAGGGTTGCTCAATAAAAACCCCTTCCAGCCGGGCTTATCGGCATAGTCATGTAACAAGCAAGCCCCTCTGGAACCCAGGGCGCCATCTGCATATAATTTAAATCCTCTCACATTTAACCGGTCGGTTTTAATAATCCCTTTTTTTGCCAGGTATTCATAATTTTTCTTCGCATCGCTAAGCAGAATATAAAGGCGCATTTTCAACTCCCCGCATTGTTGAAGCGCAGCAATTTTCTCAACCGTTTCATAATCCAGTCCGCAATCATGAATACCGGTAAGCCCAACGCCAAAACAATTTTTTTGTGCTTGCAGCACCAGCGTTTTCATTGCCGTCAGTGAGGGGTCCGGTATTTTGGCCGCAACCTTATCCATGGCATTGTCGATAAGGAGCCCGGTAAGCCGGCCATTCTTTACCTGGTATATGCCGCCGCTAATGGTATCGCCGGCTTTTACTCCGGCCAGCTCCAACGCTTTATTATTCGCAAGGGCTGCATGCCCGTCAATACGGCTTAAATAAACCGGCCGGTTGGGATACCGTTTATTCAGTTCTTCATTTGTCGGAAATTCTTTAACCGGCCAGTCGTTCTGATCCCAGCCGCGCCCTATGATCCAGGAGGTCGTATCCCCATCCGTTTTAAAATCGGAGAACCGCGCCAGTACAGCATTCCAGCTGGTGGTATTAACAAGATCCACGGCTCCCAAACCTTTTGCATATCCAACAAAATGAGCATGCGCATCTATAAAACCCGGATAAATATACTTGCCTTCCGCGTTCAGATTGTTCTTGGACTGATACTCCTTTTCGAGCTTACTTTTTTTACCAACGGCAACGATCTTTCCGTCTTTTATTACCATCGCATCTGCTGTGGAGAAACTACTATCGACAGTATAAATAGTGGCGTTATAGACCAGCAGGTCTGCGTTTTTCTTTGAAGTGCAAGCCGTCAGCAGCAACCCGCAACAAATAAATAATAACCAACCGCTCATATATTAAATTTACACGAATATAAAAAAACAGCCCCGACTAAACCGGGGCCATCAATTACCTGTTGCAGGAAAAATATATATAGAACTTAGTTCAGGTATTTTAAAAGATCTTCACTCATGGGTTCTACTTTAGAAGGGAATACAGTAACCAGGTTCCCCTTCTCATCAATCAAAAACTTCGTAAAATTCCATTTGATCGGGTCTTTTATGCCTTTTTTTTCTGCTTCGGCAATTAAATATTTATAAATAGGCGCTGTGTCATCGCCTTTAACGGAGATCTTTTTTGCCATCGGAAAGGAAACTCCGTAATTCTTTTTACAGAACTCGGCGATCTCGCCATTGGAACCCGGCTCCTGCTCCTTAAAGTTATTAGCCGGGAAACCGATGATGACCAGTTTGTCCTTATATTTTTCATACAACTGCTCCAGGCCTTCATATTGATGGGTAAAGCCGCATTTACTTGCCGTATTTACAATCAATATTTTCTTGCCTCTGTAATCCTTAAGATTAATGGTTCCTCCTGTTAACCCATCTACTTTAAAATCATAGATGGAACCGGCGGCAATGCCCGTGATCAGCGCCAGCGTTATTAATAATATTTTCATGTCAGATTTATTTTACCCTAAAGTTAAATGGATTTTTTCTTTTTATGTACCCCGCTGCAGCACTACTATCAAATTTGTTGCGTCGCACTCGTCGGGGTCCGGTTCACCGCTCAGCTCACTTTCAATCATTTGCATAACACAAAGCCGCAATACTCAGCCGCACTCCGGGTATATTCAGAAGGACGCTTCCGCATGCTTCAAGGGTTGCTCCGGTTGTAACCACATCATCTATTAAAAGGAGGTGTTTTCTGGCAGCTTTTTGATTATCAGCTATAAAAAACATTCCCTGCATATTCTGCCAGCGCTCCACCCGGTTCTTTTTCGTTTGCGTGGCTGTGGCAGCAACCCTGTGTACAATATCATCCCAAACAGGTACTTCCAGCGCTCCGGCGATGCTTTCGGCAAGCAGGGTGGCCTGGTTATATCCCCTTTTGCGCTGGCGGGCCTTGTGCAGCGGCATGGGCACAATGGCATCAATGGTTTTGAAACGGTCTGATCTTTTTAATGCCTCCCCAAACGTCCGTCCCAGTTGCTGCCCCAGCGTTTTATTGCCGCCGTATTTCAACTGGTGCATTACATGCTGCAATGCAGCCTGTTTGGAAAAATAATAAAAGGCTGTAGCGGCTTCAAAAGGTAAGCGGCCCGCAAAGATCTTTTCAACGGGATTATTGCTATGCTTTTCAAAACCGGTTTCCGGAAGTTCCTGTAAACAAAGCAGGCAAAGCTGACTGTCCACCGGCAGCGTATCACTTCCACAACCGGCGCAAACGTGGGGGTAGAATAAGTGGAGCAACGCATTTTTCAATGAGGTGATGCCGTTCATAGTTGGTGTTTTTACTAAGGTACGTTAATATTTTTTGTTTATTGGTGGGACTTGTGGGACCCCGCATAAATGCGGGGCGACTGGTGCAAGTTGCACCAGTAACGTAGTATCTCCGTCCCACCAGTCTCCAGGTCACCCGAAGACTGACGAATGCGTAAGCTATAAATGGAGGAAGTATTCCCAAAGATGTATAAACTTATAAATCGCGGTTTACTTCATGAAACATTTGTATCCCCTGCATCAAAACAAATACTGATACACTTCTTCCACCCTGCCCATGCAGATCACTTCAATATTAAAGCGGCTGAGGTTCTTCAGCGACTGGTTGTATTTGGATACGATGATCTTTTCAAATCCCAGTTTTTCTGCTTCAGCAATACGCTGATCAATTTTATTTACCGCCCGGATCTCCCCACTTAAGCCCACTTCTCCGGCAAAGCAAATCGCCTGCCCTAACGGAATATCTTCATAGGACGATAGCAACGAGCAAAGCACGGCAAGGTCTATCGATGGATCTTCTACTTTTATACCGCCGGCGATATTTAAAAACACATCTTTCACACCAAAATGAAACCCGCCTCTTTTTTCCAGCACGGCCAGCAGCAACTGCAATCTTCTCAGATCAAAACCAGAGGCCGTTCGCTGTGGTGTTCCGTAAACAGACTGCGTTACCAGCGATTGTACTTCAATCAGCAATGGGCGCACCCCTTCTATAGTAGCCGCAATGGCCGTTCCGCTCAGTTGCTCTTCCTTTTGCGTGATCAGTATTTCAGAAGGATTGGCCACGCCCCGCATGCCCGCATCGGTCATTTCATAAATGCCCAGCTCCGACGTGCTTCCAAAGCGGTTCTTAAAGGTACGCAGGATGCGATAGGCGTAATGCCGGTCTCCCTCAAACTGTAATACCACATCTACCATATGCTCCAGGATCTTTGGCCCCGCAATGCTTCCCTCCTTAGTAATATGACCGATTAAAAAAACAGGCGTGCCGGTTTCTTTGGCATAACGCTGAAATTCTGCGGCACATTCTTTTATCTGGGAGATGCTTCCCGCAGAAGCATCAATAACGGGCGATTGCAGCGTTTGAACTGAATCTACAATTACTAACTGCGGTTTAAGTTTTTTTATTTCCTGAAAAATAGTTTGTGTTGACGTTTCAGTAAGCAAAAAGAAATTTTCGTTGGTTGTTATATTGCTATTGGTAGTCAGCCGGTCGGCCCGCATTTTAATTTGCTGCTCGCTTTCTTCTCCACTAATATATAACACTTTTGTATCCGTAAACTGTAACCCGCATTGCAGAAAGAGTGTGCTCTTTCCTATGCCCGGCTCGCCGGCAACAAGCACCAGGCTGCCGCTTACAATGCCGCCACCCAATACACGGTTCAGTTCTGCATCACGAGTTGCCAGGCGTTTCTCTTCACTGCTTACAATATCCTGCAGAGAAATTACTTTGTTAGTGCGACCTGTTGCCGGTGCATAATTTTTCCAGTCGGTTTTATCTGATCCTTTATCAATTACTTCTTCCACAAACGTATTCCATTGTCCGCAGGAAGGGCATTGGCCCAACCATTTTACACTTTCATACCCGCAATGCTGACAGAAAAACGATTTTTTTATTTTAGCCATGAAGTAAAGATAACAGAATGAAGTATTCGGAAGCAGACGCCGGTGTTTAGCGGTGGTTTTAAAAGTAAAAAGGCCAATCTTTCGACTGACCTTAATACTTACTAACCCATTAAATTCTGATACTAAGGTACAAATCTGCCACAGAAATAAAAAATCAAATTAAGGGAACCTTTGATTAAGAAATTAAAAACAGACAAAAAAGCACTCTCTTAAATTTATATAAAAAATTAACAATCAAATACTTGCTGTTTTATCAAACACTAAAACATTCCTAAAAAAACTTATCTACATGACAAAAAGTCTTATCCGGTATTGCAATTTTTAATTTGGTTCCAGAATTGCGGGATACCATTAAAACGCAAATATGACAAGTGAGATCTGGTTAGTTTCCTTATTATTTATGGGCATTAGTATGCTGGTGTCCCTTATTTTGAAAGGCAAATTCAGCCGGTATAGCAAAGTGCAGCTGTCTTCCGGCCTCAGCGGAAAAGAAGTGGCAGAAAAAATGCTGCGCGAAAACGGCATTTATGATGTACAGGTAACCAGTGTAGACGGATTTTTAAGTGACCATTATGATCCCGAAAAGAAAACAGTAAACCTGAGCCCCGATGTATATGAGGGAAGTTCGGTGGCTGCAGCAGCCGTTGCCGCGCATGAATGCGGACATGCCGTACAACATGCCGCCGGGTACGCGCCGCTGCAATTGCGCAGCCGGTTGGTTCCGGCAGTGCAGTTTAGTGCATCGATCGTAAACTGGGTACTGCTGGCGGGGCTGATCATGGCCGCTTCAGGCAGTTATTTATTGCTGCTGGCAGGCATTGTGTTAATGGCAATAACGGTTGCTTTTTCCCTGATAACGCTTCCTGTAGAATTTGATGCAAGCAAGAGGGCCTTAAACTGGCTGAACCATACAAATGTTACTAACAGCAGCGAATACCCCCTGGCAAAAGACGCTCTAAAATGGGCGGCTACCACTTATGTGGTGGCAGCACTGGCCGCAGTGGTAACCTTATTTCAATATATTTCCATATTTACAAACAGAAGGGATTAAGCGGTAATTGAAGCCGTTTAAACTATTTAACCCCGTCCGACCGTCCGGGCGGGCACATAGTAACATAGTCAATGATAGATCAATGTCGTTTACTTAAGCGCAGGATTTCAGGGAATGTAGAATAAGAAATATTGAATAAGAAATGTAAAAGGGCATTATTTCAGTAA
>JAGIAQ010000110.1:0-2360 GCA_017744795.1 Niabella sp.
CATCCAGTCCTAATAATTTACTAACCGACCGGTCTTCTTTGGCGATTTGTACGGGCGGTGTTTTCGGTAATACAAAACTAAATATACCCAGTATCAATGAAGCTACGCTTCCCATGGCGAATGTATTGCGCAGGGCGCCTTCGGCAGTACTTTCTTTACTGTCCCAATGAAAAACATAGCTGATCAGCAATCCTGCAATGATCCAGCCGATGGTACCCCACACACGGATAAAAGAAAATTCTTTTTCAGGGTTGGACATCTGGCGGAACGATACGGAGTTCACCAGTGCCAGGGTAGGCATAAACAAGGCCATATACGTAAATACATAAGGGTAGAAGCTGCTGATGTTTTCTGAACGGAACATAAAATACATGAGCGCGGCGCCAATCAAATGTAAAATACCAAGAATCCGCTCAGCATTAAAAAAACGGTCCGCGATCAATCCAACAATAAAAGGGGCTATAATAGCTCCCCAGGATTGTGTGGCAAATACTTTGGCGCTCTCACCACCGGTGGCCTGCAGGTTGTTGCCTAAAAAGGTTCCCAATGTAACAAACCATGATCCCCAAATAAAAAATTCAAGGAACATCATAAACGATAGTTGGATCTTAATACCTGACTTCATATCAATGCTTTCGTTAAGTAAATGAAATAATAATTAAGGGTTAAATGTACTATTTTTTAGTTCTTATCAATTAAATATATCTTTTATTTTTTGAGTTGTTTAAAAGGACGGGGCATCGTAAACCATAGTGTTTAAAATTTTTTAAACACTACCGGATTATTTCAAAGATTTTGTACATTTAGCCACTTATTATTTATAACGAAAGTTTTTTTATGACAACGCTAAAGGGACCTGGAATTTTTTTAGCACAGTTTGCCGGTGAGCAGCCCCCGTTTAATGATCTGAAGTCTATTTGCACCTGGGCGCATTCACTCGGTTTCAAAGGTGTGCAGATTCCCACCAATAATGATCAGTTTATAGACCTGCAAAAGGCCGCAGAAAGTAAAACGTATGCTGATGAAGTGAAAGGGTTGGTAAATGATTGCGGGATGGAGATCACTGAACTGTCTACCCACCTGCAAGGCCAGTTGGTTGCGGTGAACCCAGCCTATGACCTGTTATTCGATTCTTTTGCGCCCGAATCGGTGCGTAATAACCCCAAAGCCCGCACGGAGTGGGCCATACAGCAGATGAAATATGCTGCCAAAGCTTCTCAGAACCTGGGATTGAATGCGCATGCTACTTTCAGTGGCTCGTTGTTATGGCATACCCTTCATCCCTGGCCGCAGCGTCCTGCAGGTTTGGTGGAAGAAGGTTTTACCGAGCTGGCACGCCGCTGGACGCCTATTTTAAATGTGTTCGATGAATGCGGCGTGGATGCCTGTTATGAGATCCACCCGGGTGAAGACTTGTTTGATGGTGATACTTACGAGATGTTCCTTGAAAAAGTAAATAACCATCCAAGGGCTTGTTTATTGTATGATCCCTCGCATTTTGTATTGCAATGCCTGGATTATATTGAGTATATCGACATTTTTCATGAGCGTATCAAGGCGTTCCATGTAAAGGATTCGGAGTTTAATCCTACAGGAAGGAAAGGTGCCTTTGGAGGGTATCAGCCCTGGCTGAAAAGGGCCGGCCGCTACCGTAGTCCTGGCGATGGCCAGGTAGATTTTAAAACGATCTTCTCCAAACTGGCCGAATATGATTTTAAGGGCTGGGCTGTGATGGAGTGGGAGTGCTGTTTGAAAAATGCGGAGGACGGCGCTAAAGAAGGAGCTAAGTTTATCCAGGATCATATCATCCGCGTTACAGAAAAGGCTTTTGATGATTTTGCGGCAACGGTAAAAGATGATGAGCTGAACCGGACCGTTTTGGGATTGAATTAATATCTTTATATAAAATATAAATAACAGAAAATGAAGAAAATTATTTTATCTGCAGTAGTACTGGCAACAATAGCAGCTGCCTGTGGCGGAGGCGACGGCGAGAAAAAAGCCGAAGGAGATACCACTGCAACTAAACCTGCTGCTACCACTGCAAACGATAATTCCAGCAATCCGGATTATCAGAAAGGGCTGGCCCTGGTGGGACAGTACCAGTGTATTACCTGTCATAAAATTGATGAAAAGCTGACAGGCCCTGCTTACAGGGATGTGGCTAAAAAATATGCAGGCGCTGATGACGCTACGATTACCAAGCTGGCGAACAAAGTGATTTCCGGTGGCAGCGGCGTTTGGGGAGAAGTGCCTATGACCCCGCATCCGAATGTATCAGAGGCAGATGCAAAAGCAATGGTGAAATATGTTTTGTTATTGAACAAATAGTAGTCCTTTAAATTTTTTGGCATGAATAA
>JAGIAQ010000110.1:2370-13358 GCA_017744795.1 Niabella sp.
TAGCAGCTGTGGCCGCCGGGCTTACTTTTTCGTCTTGCATGGCGCAGAAAAAAGCTTCCGAGCCCAATACGCTTTCAGCAAAAGAAAAAAAAGCCGGATGGCAGTTGTTGTTTGATGGAAAAACACTGGATGGCTGGCACGTTTATGGTAAACAAAATGCCGAGGGCTCCTGGAAAGCGGCTGATGGCTCTTTGCAATTTGATCCAAAAGCCAAAGCCGGCGGTGCTTCCGGCGGTGACCTTGTTTCCAATGATGCCTATGAAAATTTTGAACTGGAAGTGGAATGGAAGGCTTCTCCGGGCGTAAACAGCGGAATTATTTTCCTGGTGCAGGATAATAAAGCCAAATACCCCGCCACTTATTTGACCGGGCCTGAAATGCAGGTACTTGATAACATAGAGGCGGAAGATAATAAAAATACAAAACACCTCGCGGGAGCCTTGTATGATCTGATTGATGCCAAAAGTACGTCGAAACCCAAACCCGTTGGGGAATGGAATCTTGCAACGATCCGGCTAAAAGATGGTAACCTGGAACTGAAATTGAACGGGGTTACCACAGCAAAGGTCAAGATCGGTAGTCCTGAATGGGACCAACTGGTGGCGGGCAGTAAATTTTCTAAATGGAAGGATTTTGCAAAGTTCAAATCCGGGCATATTGCCTTGCAGGATCACGGGCATGATATCTGGTTCCGCGATATCAAAATAAGGAAACTATAATGGTTAGAATTTTAACTATTTTTAAAGCGATCACTTGTTGGTCGCTTTTTTATTTCTTCAACACCTTAAGCGCCCTGCTTTTTACGCCCGGCGATGCATTGGGCAGGATGAGTTCCACTATTGTCTTTAGTTCCGGGAGGATCTCGGGATACACATCGGCAAATTGCGAAAGAATGCCCATGGAAAAGGCCCTGGCGGCGATGGGCTCTTTGGGGTCTTCCATGATCCTGAAACAGTAATCCATGATCTGCCCGTGAAATTTTTTAGGAAAGACGGCGCCCTGATCCATCAATCGCAGGATGTTGCGTTTAACGGCTGCGGGCTGCAGAGGATCGGTTAATAATTTTATAATGATTTTGTAGTGGGGCGCAATAAGGCCGGGGTGCCGGATTACACAGTAACTAAGGGGCCATGCCACTCTTTGCACCATGCGATTGGAACCGGTTGTAAAAAGGCAAAACAGCTCATCAAACCGTTGCTGGTCGGCCCCGATCCAGGTTACAATGGCGGCTACCTGTTCTTTAGTAAGGGAAGCACCGGCCAGTATTCTTTTTAATTCCATAGGATAAAAAAAGCCGGCGATAAACCGGCTTTAGAATTTAAGTATGTTTGAATCTAAACCATTAAGATTTTGGATTAAGGAGTTAAGGAACATTAAGGCCTTCTTTCGCGAATTAGTTTCTTCTGCCGAATAAACGGAGCAGCATGAGGAACAGGTTAATGAAATCGAGGTAGAGGCTTAAAGCGCCCATTACCGCCAGTTTCTTAACATCGCCGCTCATAACATTGCCTTGCTCATCAATACCTTCACCGATGCGTTTTAATTTCTGCACATCGTAGGCGGTTAAGCCCGTGAATACGATTACCCCGATAAAGCTGACGATATAATCGAATTGCTTGCTCTGTAAGAACCAGTTTACGATCATTGCGATAACGATCCCGATCAGCCCCATGGTCATCAAACGGCCCATAGAGGTAAGATCCTGCTTGGTGGTATAGCCCATTACGGCCATTATTCCAAACATTAAGGATGCGGTAAGAAAACAGCCGAAAACAGAGCTGGTTGTGTAGGCAAGGAATATAAAGCTGAAGCTGATGCCATTAATAGCTGAATATAATACCAGCAATGCCAACAGCACCGGCGCAGAAAGCCGGTTAAAGGCAAAAGACATCAATAAAACGAAACCAATAGGAGCAAATATCACTGCATAGAAAAGCAATTTATTGGTTTTAATTGGGTCCAGATATTGCTGGTTAGTTGCAAAAAAATAAGCCACAGCTGCGGTGATCCCCAGGGCTACAAACATGTAGCTGAATACGTTCGATAAAAAAGACCTGGACCGGGAGCCTACGGCTTCCTGTCTTGAAAAGATAGTTTCTGGTGTACTTCTTGAATAATTGTCTTCCATTTTTAAGAATTTGTTCGTGAAAATAGTCCAAGAATGGCATTTTGCCAAAGTTTAGACGTTATATTCAATACAATATTATAACCTTTTTGTTTAATACCCTCAGCGTTTCCATTTTAAACGCAGGCTGTTGCTCACCACACTTACGCTGCTGAGTGCCATGGCTGCTCCGGCAATCATCGGGTTTAAGAGGAATCCATTCACCGGGTACAAAATACCTGCGGCAACCGGAATGCCGATAACATTATAAATAAAAGCCCAGAAAAGGTTTTGGCGGATGGTGCCCACGGTTTGTTTCGACAGCCGGAGCGCTTCAGGTATTTTTTTGAGATCAGAAGAAATCAGGGTCATGCCGGCAACATCCATAGCGATATCACTTCCTTTACCCATGGCAATGCCCACATCCGCCAACGCCAGCGCCGCGCTGTCATTAATGCCATCTCCGGCCATTGCCACGATCTTCCCTTGTTGTTGCAATTCTTTTATAAAATCAGCCTTTTGAGCGGGCGTAACCTCAGCACGGTAAGAGGATATGCCCGTTTGGGCGGCAATGGCTTTGGCCGTAGCTTCATTATCGCCGGTAAGCATGTACACGTCAATATTTGCCTGTTTTAATTGCGCGATGGCTTCAGCCGCGGTTGTTTTGATCTGATCCGAAATGGAAAATACTGCCAGCGCTTTTTGCTCATTCGCGAACCAGATCACCGTCTGAGCCTGCTTACTCCACTCGTCTGCTTTAACCAAAAAATGATCAGGTATGCTAATGGCATGCTCTTCCAATAATTTTTGATTGCCTACATAATATATGATTCCTGCTGCTGTTGCCTTAGCCCCGCGGCCGGTAATGCTTTCAAACTGTGTAAGGGGCGTTACCGCTGTTTCGTTATAGTAAGCAACGACAGCCGCAGCCAAGGGATGCTCTGATTGTTGCTCGATACTATACAACACTTTTTGCAGGTAAACGGAATCTTCCTCCCAGTAACTATTGGTAACTGCTGGTCTGCCTTCGGTAATGGTGCCGGTTTTATCCAGCACAAGGGCATTTACTTTTTTTGCCAGCTCAAGGCTCATAGCGTCTTTGATCAGGATCCCTTTTTCTGCCCCTTTACCAATTCCCACCATAAGGGCGGTGGGAGTTGCCAGCCCCAATGCACAGGGGCAGGCAATTACCAGTACCGTCGCAAATGCGATCAATCCCTGGGTGAGCCCGTTAGCGCCTCCCCAGATCACCCAGCTTGTCAGCGCCAGCGTTGCAATTACGATAACAACGGGTACAAAGACGGCTGCTATTTTATCTACCAGTTTTTGTACGGGAGCCTTACTTCCCTGGGCCTCCTGCACCATCCGTATGATTTGTGCCAGCAGGGTATCTGAACCGATTCCCTCGGCCCTGAAGCGGAAGCTTCCTTTATGGTTAATGGTTCCTGCAAATACTTTATCCGCTTCATTTTTAATAACCGGCAGGGGCTCGCCGCTCAGCATACTTTCGTCTACATAAGAGCTTCCTGCAACTACCGTTCCGTCCACGGCGATTTGCTCACCTGGCTTTACCAGCAGCAGATCGCCTTTGGCCACCTGTTCAATGGGGATCGTTACCTGTGCTTCGCCTGCCTTAATAACAGTGACTGTTTTGGGTTGCAGCCCCATCAGTTTGCGTATGGCGGCAGACGTGTTCCCTTTTGCTTTTTCTTCTAAAAGTTTACCCAGCAGGATAAAACAAATAATGACGGCTGCGGCTTCAAAATATACATGTGCCGTTAGCCCATGTGCCGTCCAGTAACCAGGAAACAAGGTATTGAATACGCTAAAAAGATAAGCGGTTCCTGCACCCAGGGCCACCAGCGTGTCCATATTGGCGGAACGATGTTTGGCCTGCTTCCAGGCGTTAATAAAAAAGTCTTTTCCAAAATACAAAACAACCGGCGTTGATAACAACCACATAATTTCATTGGCATAGGGTATATGCATGAAGAACATGGCGATAACAACCAAGGGAAGGGTGATGATTGCAGCGCCTGTCGTTTTATTTCTGAGCGCCCGGAATTTTTTGGCATGAATGGCCTCCAGGGATTCCGTTGTATTCGTTTTGTCTTCCAGGTAGAGATCATATCCAATCGACCGTACGGCCTTTTGCATTTCCAGAACCGTTACGGATTCAGGCTGGTATTCCACTGCCACGGAGCCAGATGCAAAATTTACAGAAGCGTTGAGGACGCCGGGCAATGACTGGATCATACTTTCTACACTGATGGCACAGGAAGCACAGGTCATTTCCAGTACGGGGATGTTTTGCTTAACGGCGTTCATGTTTTTTACTATTGCTGTGCTCATAATAAATCGGTTTAATAAATTATGATACAAAGTTCCGAACCATAAGGGGCGGAACTGTTACACGATTCCCTCTTTGTTTTATATTATTCTATGCGGCTTAATCTATATTAATCGAATAAAGCGAGAGGAATCGTAATTTTGGAATGAGGGGTCAATAGTGAATAGTGAATAGGAAGTAGCGAGTAGGGCTATGCTCCGAAACAAGCGTTTAGCTTTACGCATTGGGCGTTGTGCGTTTTCGTAAGTATACTAATAAAACAAATTATGAAATATCAGTTTGAAAAACCGGTAAATGCCGGAATCGGTTCAGAAAAATATCAATGCATCATTACCTGGCGCAATGGCAGTTTTATCGCAGATGAGCCGGAAACGAAAGGCGGAAAGGATGAAGGACCTGATCCATATACTTTACTGTTGTCTTCCCTGGCTTCCTGCACTCTGATCACACTGAAGATGTATATTGAACGGAAAGGCTGGGCCATTACTGAAGTAAAAGTAAATACCAACTTGTACCAGGAAATAAAGGATGGAAAAACCGTTACAGTTATTGATCGCGATATTTATTTCACAGAAGCGGTGCCGGATGAGCAAAAAGCCCGGCTGCAGGAGATCGCGAAAGCTTGTCCTATTTCAAAGATTCTTGAAAACGATATCCGGGTACGCACTTTTATGAAAAAAGACGGATACGAAGAGAAGAAGATTTTATACCAGAATGATGATATAACCGTTGTATGGAAGCCTGAACTTTGTCAGCATTCTGCCCGCTGCTGGAAAGAATTGCCTCAGGTGTTTGATCCGAAAGTGAAAAAATGGATCAACGTGAACGGCGCTTCGGCTGAGCGGATCAGAGAACAGGTAGCCCGCTGCCCCAGCGGTGCGCTTTCGATATTGGATGCTGATGGTTCGTCTCAAGATGCTTGATGCTCGATATCAGATACTGTTTTTGGGACGTACAATGACGGTAGACGTCAAACCTGAAACCTGTAACCGTTATCCGTTCCTCAAACCTTGTCCAGCGGCTTGCGCTTTTCTTCCCGGATGTTCTTGAAATAACTTGGCGTAAACCCCGTTACTTTTTTAAACTGGTTGCTCAAATGTGCAACGCTGGAATAATGCAGCTGGTAGGCGATCTCGCTTAAGGATAATTCATCATACACCAGCAATTCCTTTACCCGCTCAATTTTCTGGTTGATAAAATATTTTTCAATAGTGGTGCCTTCTACTTCTGAAAAAAGATTCGACAGGTGGTTGTAATCGCGGTGTAGTTTTTCTGACAGGTAATCGGACAGGTTCACTTTTAATTCTCCGTCCTGGTGGTGAACCAACGCGATAATTTCCTTTTTGATGGTTTCGATCAACCGGCTCTTTTTATCGTCGATCAATTCAAACCCCAGTTTGTTCAGATCTTCTTCCAATTGTTGCTTTTCTCCGGGGGAGATCGTGCGCTCGAGTGTGACCTCTCCGAGGTCAATATTTTTAACCGGAATGTGTAAGTGTGTCAGCGTTGCGTTTACGGCCATTTTACAGCGGTCGCAGACCATGTTTTTTATATAAAGTTTCATTATTGTGCATAAAATTAACAAAAACGCATCTTATGCACAGTGCTTTGTTTCTTAAGTTGCACCACTTACATTTGCAACCCAATTATTTTAAAAATGGATACTAAATATATACATCAGATTGCTGTTGATCTGAGCCTGCCGGTGAAGCAGGTGGGCAACGTGGAACAATTACATACGGAAGGTGCTACCATCCCCTTTATCAGCCGTTATCGTAAAGAGGCGACCGGTAATATGGATGAGGTGCAGGTAGCATCGGTGATCGATAAGATAAAATATTATGACGAGCTGGAGAAACGGAAAGAAACCGTTTTGAAGACCATTGAAGCCGCAGGCAAGTTAACCCCGGAACTAAAAAAACGCATTGAAGACGGCATCAGCGCTACAGAGCTGGAGGATATTTATTTACCCTTCAAACCCAAACGCAAAACAAGAGCTTCCGTGGCTATTGAAAAAGGACTGGAGCCACTGGCTGATATTTTGTTGGCACAGGGAGCTGCGAATCTGTCGGAGGAGGCTGTTAAATATATCAATGAACAGGTAAAAGATGCGGTTGATGCGCTGCAGGGCGCCCGTGATATTGTGGCAGAACGGATCGCGGAGAGCGAACCGGCCCGAACATTGGTACGTTCACTGTTTGCTGAATCTGCGGCGGTAGCCTCCAGGGTATTGACCACAAAAAAAGACGAAGAGGAAGCACAAAAATATCGAGATTATTTTGAATTTAAAGAACCGTTATCCAAATGCCCATCGCACCGGATCCTGGCGATCCGTCGAGGGGAGAAAGAAGGGTACCTGATCATGGATATTGCCATCGAAAAAGATTCGGCAATTGGTGAATTGAAAAATGAATTTATCAAATCGTCGAACGAAACATCTGCACAGGTTGGCCTGGCCATTGAAGATGCTTATAGTCGTCTGCTGAAACCCGCTATTGAAACGGAGTTTCGCATGAACAGTAAAGTAACTGCGGATGAAGAGGCGATTAAAGTGTTTGCGGAAAATTTACGACAGTTATTGCTGGCGTCGCCGCTGGGCCATAAAAGAGTGCTGGCCATTGATCCGGGGTTCCGGACGGGGTGTAAAGTAGTTTGCCTGGATGAGAGTGGTACTTTTTTGAAATACGAGACCATTTTCCCGCACCCGCCGCAGAATGACTGGCAGGGAGCAACCCAGGCGATCAAACGCATGGTAGCTGCTTACAATATAGATGCGATCGGGTATGGCAATGGTACGGCAAGTAAAGAAACAGAGAAGCTGGTGCGCGGGATCGATTTCGGAAAACCGGTTTCTGTTTTTATGGTGAATGAAAGTGGTGCTTCTATTTATTCCGCAAGTGAAGTGGCGCGTGAAGAATTTCCTGATGAAGACGTTACCGTACGTGGTGCGATCAGCATCGGCCGCCGCCTGCTGGATCCGCTGAGTGAGCTGGTAAAGATCGATGCCAAAAGCATTGGAGTGGGGCAGTACCAGCACGATGTGAACCAGAACCGTTTAAAAGATAGCCTGGATCAGGTGGTGCAAAGTTGTGTAAACTTTGTTGGAGTTGATGTTAATACAGCAAGCAAACATTTGCTGTTGTATGTTTCGGGTTTAACCGCAAGCACCGCAAAAAATATTGTGGAGTATCGCACCAAAAACGGCGCGTTTAAAAGCCGGGAAGAGTTGTTGAAAGTATCCATGCTGGGGCCAAAGGCCTATGAACAATGTGCCGGGTTCTTACGCATCCCTGATGCAGCTAATCCCCTGGACAATTCAGCCGTGCACCCGGAAAGTTACGCGATCGTGGAAACGATGGCCGGTAATTTAAATTGTTCAGTGAACGACCTGATCACCAGTCCCGATTTACGGAAAGGGATTAAGGCCCGGGATTTTGTAACCGAAACGGCGGGGCAATATACTATTGAGGATATTCTGAAAGAATTAGAAAAGCCCGGGCGGGATCCGCGGGCAGCCATTGAAGAATTCCGCTTTGCGGATGGACTGGCTACTGTAAGCGATCTGAAAGCCGGAATGAAAGTGCCCGGTATTGTAACGAATATCACTAATTTCGGTGCTTTTGTAGACATAGGCGTGAAGCAGGATGGATTGGTGCATGTGTCGCATTTGTCTAACCGCTATATCAGCGATCCGAACGATGCCGTAAAGCTGAATCAAAAAGTGGAAGTGACCGTTCTGGAAGTGGATGTGGCGCGGAAGCGGATATCGCTGAGTATGAAAGACGCCGCCGGTACCGGATCGCAGGCAAAACCGGCAGCAAATAACCGGCAACAACCGCCGGTGAAACCGAATCCCAAAAATAATTTCCAGTCAAGTCTGGATGCACTTCGCAAAAAATTTGCTGATTCGTAATAAACTATTTTTATGCTGATCAAAATGTTTTCCACCAACACAGTGAACGCTCATTTCAGAATGGGATTTTTGTTTTTCGTTTGCAGTCTGATCTGTCATCAGGTCATTGCGCAAAAGATCGTAGAACCAAAGGTGCTTGCGACGTGGTCGGAACCGTATGCACCGTTCCGGATTGTCGGTAACCTGTATTATGTGGGAACGCAGGAACTGGCCTGCTACCTGGTTACAACCCCGAAAGGGAATATCCTCATCAATACGGGTCTTGCGGCCTCGCTTCCCCTGATAAAGAAAAATATTGAGGCGTTGGGTTTTAAATTTACAGACACCAAAATGCTCCTGACCAACCAGGTTCATTATGATCATGTAGGCGCCATGGCTGCTATTAAAAAGCAGACGGGTGCATTGATGATGGTGGACGAGAAAGATGCCGCTGTACTGGCTTCAGGCGGTGCGTCCGATTACGAGATGGGGAAATATGGGGTGACCTTTGCCCCGGTAAAAGCCGACCGCCTGTTGAAAGATGGAACTATTGTTTCGCTGGGCGGAACGCATTTAAAGTTACTGCATCATCCGGGGCATACCAAAGGATCCTGCAGCTTTTTGCTGGATGTAAAAGACAAAAACAAAATCTATCGCGTGTTGCTGGCGAATATGCCTACTGTCATTGTTGACCGGAAATTTTCGGAGGTAACCGGGTATCCCGGAATTGCATCTGACTATGCCTATACTTTTTCAGCCATGAAGGGGCTGTCCTTTGACTTGTGGGTGGCTGCACATGCCAGCCAGTTTGATCTGCAGAAAAAACATGCACCTGATAGTAATTATAATCCTGAAGCATTTGCTGATAAAAAGGGCTATGATGCAGAACTTGCTGATCTCTACAAATCGTACCAGGCGAAAATAGAAAAGGATAAGTAATTCACAATCTGCTGCCTGTAATGTGGGGAAGCTTTTCCTCCGGTAAACCTTTTCCCTTTATTTTTGTATATTATTCAAATAAAATCTATGACTGAAGGTTTAGCAGCAGAAAGAGTAAAGTGTTTAATTATAGGCTCGGGGCCGGCGGGGTATACGGCGGCGGTTTATGCATCGCGCGCCAACCTGAATCCTGTTTTATACCAGGGCATTCAACCGGGTGGTCAATTGACTATTACAACTGAAGTGGAAAATTATCCGGGGTATCCGGACGGGGTACAAGGCCCTGAAATGATGATCGATTTTGAAAAACAGGCCAAGAGAATGGGAGCCGATATCCGTTTCGGCCTTGCTACAAAAGTGGATTTTTCCAGTCAGCCTCATAAGGTGTGGATTGATGATGAAAAACTGATCGAGGCAGATGCGGTGATCATTTCCACCGGTGCTTCTGCCAAATGGCTGGGCTTATCGAGCGAAGAGCGCCTGAATGGGTTTGGTGTAAGTGCCTGTGCGGTATGTGACGGCTTCTTTTTCAGAGGTAAAGAAGTAGCCATTGTAGGGGCGGGAGATACTGCGGCAGAAGAGGCACTGTATCTTTCCAAATTATGCACTACCGTTCATATGCTGGTGCGGAAGGAGGCGATGCGCGCCAGTAAAGTGATGCAGGATCGCGTGCTGAGCACTCCGAATATCAAAGTTTATTTTAACACAGAAACCGAAGAGGTTCTGGGAGAGAAAACGGTGAGCGGCGTTCGGGTGAAAAATAATAAAACCGGGGAAACACAGGAGATCGCGGTAAATGGATTCTTTGTGGCGATTGGTCACGAGCCCAACTCTGCTATATTTAAAGAGTTCCTGGAGATGGATGAAGCGGGGTATATTAAAACAATTCCCGGCACTTCTAAAACGAATATTGAAGGTGTTTTTGCTGCCGGTGATGTGCAGGATAAGATCTACCGCCAGGCGGTAACTGCAGCGGGAAGCGGTTGTATGGCGGCCCTGGATACGGAGCGTTACCTGGGCGAAAAAGGGATACATTAATAGCAGCATTTGTAAAGTCGCCCCAGGCGACAGAAAAGTACTGCGAAACTAGAAGTTTCGCAGAGCGTAAAGTTTCGCAGCGCCGGGAAGGACGGTAAGATGGCAGGTAAGAAATGAAAAAAACTTGCCGCCTTTTCGCCCTTCCCGGCTAATTATTTTCATATAATTTTACACTTGAAATGTCCCAGTTGATCACCATCCGTTTTGAGCAGTTGCGCTTTTTTGCCTATCATGGTCTGTATGCCGGAGAGAAAAAGGCAGGCAATGAATTTGAGATGAACCTGGCTGTTTCTTTTTCGGCAGCAGAAGGTATCATTTCCCATATTCATGATACGCTCAATTATGCGACAATTTACGATATGATAAAAAAGGAAATGCAGCAACCGCGGGAGCTGCTGGAAACCTTTTTGACCGAGCTGGCGGAACTATTGAAAACACAATTCCCACAAATCAAACATTTGCAAATGAGCCTGTATAAGCTAACGGTACCAATAGAAAACTTTTCCGGAAGAGTTGGGGTGGAGCTGGAGCGGACGTTTGAGAGCTAGATTACCAGACAAAAATCGGAGATTGATGTTTCAATGTCGTTTACTTAAGCGTGGGATTCTGGTGAATGTAGAATAAGAAATATTGAATAAGAAATGTAAAAGGGCATTATTTCAGTA
>JAGIAQ010000111.1:0-13204 GCA_017744795.1 Niabella sp.
AATACATCCGGGGCCTTTACTATGCCCAGCATTTCGGCCTCGGCAATGGTAGCACATTTAAATTTTGTAACGCCCGCATCCAGCAATAACTGAGTAACCTCTTTGCTTTTGTGCGTTTTTACATGCGGACGCAACCGATCAATGGTCCCCACCATTTTTATGGCCAACTCAATATTTTGCTTTACCCGTTCCGGATAAACGACCAGCGCCGGGGTATCCAATTCGTCAATATTTTTGATCCGATACCAGTCTTCCATGTTTTATCATTATAAGGGCAAATTATTTTGTTTTCACTGCTATGCTCATTGCAAAACGGCATGTGGTGTCGGGAGACGTGAAACGATAAACGCAAGTTATTCACGTTTATCGTTTGACCTTTCACGATTAAATTAACACTAGTCTTCCAATTCAAACATCGCCTCAATTTCCACCGGTATATTGTCTGGCAGCGAACCAAATCCCACGGCACTTCGCACGCCGATGCCCTTTTCCTTGCCCCATACGGCTGCAAATAATTCACTGCAACCATTGATCACATAAGGATGTTTTTCAAACTCGGGCACACAGTTCACCATCCCCAATACTTTTACCACACGTTTTATCTTGTCTAAACTGCCCAGTTTGGCTTTAATGGTTGCCAGGATGGCGAGGCCTACCTGGCGCGCTGCTAATTTCCCCTGTTCCATATCGATGTCCCTGCCGATGCGCCCCATGATCAGCGAACCGTCGTCCTGCACCGTTCCGTGGCCCGATACGTATAGAAAATTACCAACAATCAGGCAGGGTTTATAAACCCCAAGGGGGGCCGGTGCGGGCGGAAGGTTTAATCCGGTTGCGGCAAAATTTTGTTCAGCGCTTTGTTCCATAATTAATGAATAAAAATATTTAAAATAAAAACTCCGATTAATCCAACTACTGATACAATGATCTCCATGATTGACCAGGAGCGCAGGGTATCTTTGATGCTCACATTAAAATACTCTTTAAACATCCAGAACCCGCCATCGTTTACATGTGAGAACATCAAACTGCCGGCGCCGATGGATAAAACCATAAGATTTGGGTCGGTATGGGTTTGGGCAATAAGCGGCGCTATAATACCCGCAGCTGTGAAACCAGCCACTGTGGCGGACCCTACAGCTGCACGGATAATAGCGGCCGACAGCCATCCCAAAAATAAAGGGGATAGCTGCGTTTGTTGTAACAGCGCTGCAATATGGTTGCTCACGCCACTGTCTGTCAATACCTCTTTTAACCCACCGGCGCCACCAATGATCAGCAAGATCATCGCTACTTCCTTAACCGCGTCTGCGTAGATATTCATCACCGCCGGTAATCGCTTACCTCTTTTTAAACCCAATATCCATGTGCCCACGGTTAGTGCAATCAACATTACAATAGATGGCTGCGATAAAAAAGAAATCAATGGAGCATGTTGATCTCCTGTTAAAAAGGGCAACAATGCCATCAACGCAAATAAGCCTACCGGCAATAAGGCCACAAAAAAACTGCTGAAAGGACTTGGAAGATTTTCGCGTGCAATAGCCTGCGGGCGAAAGGCTTCCAGCGGGGCAGAAGGGATCTTTAATAAGGTTCTTGAAAATACCGGGCCGGCCAATACGATTGCAGGAATTGCCACCATAATGCCATATAGCAGTGTTTTACCAATATCAGCATGAAACTGAGACACTAATGCAGCAGGAGACGGGTGCGGCGGTAAAAATCCATGCGCCACTGAAAGTGCTGCCAGCATGGAAATGCCCGTTGCCACTGCGGGCAGTTTGTATTGGTATACGATAGAGAAAATTAAAGGCACCAGCAACACGAATCCGGTGGTATAAAATAAAGGGATGCCAACAATGAAACCCACAGCAGCAACTCCCCAACGTACATTTTTTATGCCTGTTTTGTTCACAATAGAAGTGGCCACCTGCTGCGCTGCACCGGTATCGGCAATTAACTTTCCCAGCATAGCCCCGGCAACAATGATTACCAGATTGCTTCCCAAAATATCCCCGATCCCTTTTTCTACAGACTGTGTTATTTTATCCAGCGGTATCCCCAAAAAAATACCGGCAACTACTGATACAAAAAGAAAGGAAAGAAAAGCGTTTATTTTAAAAACGCCGATCAGCAATATCAGTAACACAATGGCGGCAAGAACAATAGCTATATCCATTTACAAACGGTTATGAAAGATTCAATGCCGAAATTAAGATAAATACGCTACTATTCATTTTAATAAATGGCAATCATTTTGGCCGGGAACCTGCCCTTTTCTCTTGTTTGTTGATGAATGATGGCGGGAAAATACCGGCACCGCTCATTTCAAAATTGGTGTAACTTTATCACCGTATGGAAGAAATGGAAGTACCCACGGAACATTTGCAGGAGCATATCAATGAGCATGCAAAAGAAAGTAAGGAAAGATGGTCGCTGTATGTAGCTCTTTCTACTGCTTTTATGGCTGTTTTTGCTGCAGTGGGCGGATTGGTCGCGGGGCATCATGCCAACGAAGCATTGATTGAGGAGATCCGGTCTTCTAATCAATGGGCTTACTATCAATCAAAAAGTATCAAGTCGGAAATAGTGCAGTCTTCCGATTCTATCATCAGCAAATTATCAGGCCACCCCGTTCCGGCGGAAGATATTAAAAAAGCGGAACGGTATGAAAAAGAAAAAGAAGGGATCCGGCAGGAAGCTGAAGCCGCCGAAAAAAGATCTGAACAACATTTAAATATCCATAATACCCTGGCACGGGGCGTAACGCTGTTCCAGATCGCTATTGCTATGGCGGCCATTGCCATCCTGACCAAACGCAGGTTCATCTGGACCATAAGCATCCTGTTTGCTGCCGGTGGGCTGCTATTTTTAGTGATCGGCACTTTCTTTTGACCACCCTGTAAGGTTACTATTGATGTTACCGGTGTAAATTTGTAAAAAAAATGCCGTCCATTGCCAGTAACCACTTCAAAACACAGGTGCTTATTATTGGCGCCGGACCTACGGGGCTTAGTATGGCCACCCAATTGCTGCGTCAAAATATCGATTTTATAATTATTGAAAAAAACGCAGCCACTACGCTGCTTTCCAAAGCGCTCGCCGTGCAGGCAAGAACGTTGGAAATTTTCCGCGAGCTGGGCCTGGCTGATAAAGCAATCCATACCGGTAAAATAGCTACCGCCATGAACATCTTGTCTGACGGGATAAAAAAAACCGCTATTCCTATCAGCAACCTGGGCCAGGGATTAAGTCCCTATCCCTATGCGCTTTCACTGGAGCAAAGTAAAACAGAGCGGCTGCTGGCTGATTACCTTAGAGATCACAACAAACAGATCCGATGGAACTGTACCGTTTCAAGTATAGAACAAACAGATGCCGGTGTTACGGTTTATTATAAAAACATAGCGGGGCAGGAATGCACCGTTGAAGCCGCCTATGCTGTTGGTTGTGATGGGGCGGGCAGCGGGGTGCGGCAGCAGCTGGGTTTGCCCTTTGAAGGTTCTACAGAGCCCCGGTTGTTTTTTGTGGCCGATGTGCTTTTAAAAAGCGACCTCATTACAGCGGACGAACTGTACCTGAACCTGATCAAAAAGGGATTCGTTCTTTTTTTTCCGATGGAAGGATCGGGTCATTACCGCATCGTAGGCGTGTGGCCGGATGTGAAAGATATGGAGCAGCAATTTGAATTTGCAGATGTAGTGCCCAGCTTTGGCGCCATAAATACCAAAGTGCAATTTGAAAAACTAAATTGGTTCTCCACTTATAAAGTGCATACGCGGAAAGCGGCTGCTTTTATAAAAGGGCGTTGTTTTATTGCGGGAGACGCTGCGCATATTCATACGCCTGCAGGTGGCCAGGGAATGAACACCGGTATACAGGATGCCTATAACCTGGCCTGGAAGTTTGCTTATTGCCTGCGGGGCGAAGCGCACCCGGATCTGCTGGAAACTTATAGTACTGAACGTTCCGCTAATGCCCGGCGGCTGCTTCAGACGACGGACCGGATGTTTGACCTGATCTCCGGCGACCGCATCGGATGGAATTTTCTGCGGTTAACGCTTCTTCCCATTCTCATAACAGGAATCACGCATAACCGGTTCATACAACAACGTATGTTTCCCCTGATATCGCAAACAGGCATCAGGTACGAGGATCCTTATCTCACCACAAAAAGTGAGCGGGGCCGCGTAAAAGCAGGCTGCCGCATGCCTTATTTTGTTTTTTCTGATGGCAGCGTCATTTTTGATCACCTCACAGCGCCTGTTTTTAAATGGATCTATTTTGGAGATCGCGATAGTGCAGCGGCGGTGAAGGAGCCTGATGTAAAATTAAAATGTATTGTGCTTCATTTTAATGAAGTGCCGCAACGCTGGTTTAAAAACGAGCGTAATTTTTATATACTGCTTCGTCCGGATAATCATATTGCCTATATAGGAAAGGATCGCAGCAAGTGCGAAGCATTGCTCAACAGGGTTGTTCATGGAGGATAGTGTAATGCTTCTGTAGCAAGGATAAATTTTTAAGGAAGTTTTGCTAACTTTAATAGAATAGATCGATCGTGCCATAAAGAAGCTCACCTGATAATTACTTTGCTATGAAAAAGAAACTGCTAAGCATAATGTCTGCCTGCCTGTTTGCGCTGACCACCTGCGCTCAGGAGCAACCGCCCGTTACCCTGAATATCGGCAAACCGGTGCCACCCCTGAGGGTAAAGACCTGGCTGAAAGGGCAGCCGGTGCAGCAGTTTGAAAAAGGAAAAGTATATGTGCTTGAGTTTTGGGCCACCTGGTGCGCGCCCTGCAGGGAAGCCATGCCGCATTTGTCTTCCCTTGCTGAAAAATACCGTCCACAGGCACAGTTTATTGGAATTGACATTCATGAAAGAAAACAGACTTCATTAAAAGAAGTACAGGCATTTGTAGACAATATGGGATCGAAAATGGACTACAATGTTGCTGCAGAGGACACGGCAGCAACGGTTGCCGACTGGATCGTTGCCTCCGGCGAACAGCATAACGGCATTCCCATATCATTTGTAGTAAACCAGGAAGGGCAGTTGGCCTGGATCGGCCATCCTAGTGATCTTGCCGCACCTTTGGAAAAAATTGTAAATAATAAATGGGACATTGGCCAGGCGCTTGCCGCCCGTAACAGGGAGAAATATTTAGCGACTTTGGAAGATTCACTACGATGGGATTTTGAGAAATATACGTATAACATCAATTACCCCGATCGTCCCGGTCATCCTGATTCTATACTATTGCTGATCGATACAATATTGAAAAAAGAGCCCGGGTTAAAATATTCGGAGTTAATTGTGTGGCATACTTTTACCGGCTTGCTTCAAACCAATCCTGCTAAAGCGTATCAATACGGCCGGCAGTTTTTAAACAATACCGATACAGCCATTATACCTCCATATGATGTTCTTGTTATGGGTTTTGACTGGTACTCTAGCCGGCTCAACCTGTCTCCCGAGCTGTATCATTTAGGAGCCGAATTATATCAAGCCTATATCAATAGTATCGTTTATCCTCAAATAATGAGCATGCACCGGTATTATAACAAAATGGCCACCTGGTACTGGTGGGGGCATGATCCCACAAAAGCAGTTGCCAGTGAGCAAAAAGCCATTGACTGGTTAAAGAAGGAAAAAGACATTTCCCCCGGGATCCCTGCTACCTACGCCCTTCGGTTAAAGCAATACCAGGAACACGCTCCGGATAAGTGGAAACCGGATCCGGCGGGCAATTAAATACAGAGCGCTTATGCCATCACCGTTGCATCCACATCAATTTCCGGTCTGTTCATACTTTCCCTTGCCGGATGAGCTTTTTCTTTTTGCCTGTGATAAGTAAAATAAAGGGGAAGGGCTGTAAACAGTAATGCACCTACAATATTTCCCAGCGTTACCGGCAGCTGGTTGTAGATCCACCAATCGCCAATACTTACTTTAGCGCCCAGCAGCATTCCTTCGGGGATCACGAACATATTGACCACCGCATGTTCAAACCCCTGGGCAAAAAACATAAATATCGGGATCCAGGCGGCCAGTATCTTCCCGGTCGTGGAGGAAGTGGTCAATGCCAATACCACGCCCATCGTAACCATCCAGTTACACAACATGCCCTTTGTAAGGGCGGTGGCGACTCCAATACCTCCCAATTGCCCGTAGCCGGTGGTTTTTGCCTCGGCTATTTTTATAATTGCGGGTATTAAGGGCGATGCGTGGGCCTGACCAAAATTGGTAACGGATGCCCAGAATAAAAAAGCATATACCAATGCCCCCAATAAATTTGCCGCATACACAAGCGCCAGGTTGCGCAGCAAGGCGGGCATAGAAAGATTTTTATGAAAATAAGCAACGGGCAATAGTGCAAAACTACCTGTAACCAATTCTAATCCCATTAGTACTACTGCAACAAAACAAATGGGAAACAGCAAAGCGCCTGCAAGACTGATCCCGGTTTGTACAGTACCTGTTACTGCCAGCGTAGTGCCAATACCCAGCAGCATTCCGGATAAACCGCCCCGGATCAACAGATCAGCGGTGGACAGCTTTCCTTTTTCGGTGCCCGATTGGATCATCAAGGCAATGACTTCTGCAGGTTTCTTATAATCCATAATTTATGGTTTTAGGTTGATGATATGTAGGGGCTGAAAATTTTCAGACCCTACATCGGGATACAATTAAAATTTATAGCCGATACCAGCGCCCACATGCCATTTCCCGTTTAACGCCGCGGTCTTTGCATTATAGTATATGGGCATTTGTAATGCAAGATGCTTGTAGGACACACTGATGCCGGCGCCCAGGGATGGGGTTACGGCTGCATTTTTTGTGGCATTGTTTGCCACCTTATCTTCTTTAATACGAAGGGAGGGCAACATGCCCAGGCTGATGCAAAACGGCTTATGCGTCCACTTAACGGCAGGTCCTCCAAAATTGACAAAAGCTCCATTGTCCACATACCCGGCCACCACCATCCCATCCCACAAGGAAGCAGAAGTTTGGGACTGGGCAAACATTCCTTTTGAAAAAAGTAGTGCAGTAATGATTGCAAAAAGGTTACATTTTTTCTTGTTCATACGATGTAATTAAGGATGAATAAATAGAAGCCACATCAATAAAAACGGCTCCATCCTGTATTTTAACAGGATATATTTTAATGGCAGCGCAGGCTTCATCGTTCATACAGTGTCCATCCGTTAAGGAAAATGTTTTTTTATGGAAAGGGCAGGCCACTTTGGGCTCGCCCAGGCTGGAGCCTAACATGCCCCGGCTGAGTGCCATTTGCTGGCGGTGCGGACAAAGATTCTGCGTGGCATACCATTCATCGCGATGCGTAAAATAATAAAGAGCTATTTGCTCTGTTCCGTATTGAACACATACGCCGCCGTTATGGGGCATATCGGCTACATTGCAGGCGTAGATCCAGTTATTTTCTGTCATACTGTTTAAACTATTTAAGGGTGATTACCATCCTGCGGCTTTCTTCTGTTCCCGCAGCGTTTCAAAAGCGATGGTAGGGTCTTTTGTTTCTGGTGCATTAATAAAATGCGTGAACCGTTTTCTCAACTCAGGCGTTTCGACAGCTTTCTTCCATTCGCATTCATAGTGGTCTACCAGTAATTGCATTTCCGCTTCTAATTCAGCGGCAATGCCCAGGCTGTCGTGCAGTACTACATTGCGCAGGTAATCGATACCACCTTCCATCTTATTAAGCCAGGTAGCGGTACGGGTGAGCGGGTCCGCGGTTTTTATATAGAACATTAAAAACCGGTCGATATATTTAATGCAGGTAGCCGAATCTACATCAGCCGCCAGCAGCAATGCGTGCTGCGGCTTGGAACCACCATTGCCGCATACAAACAGGTTCCAGCCTTTTTCGGTGGCAATGATTCCAAAATCTTTCGACTGGGCTTCTGCGCATTCACGGATACAACCGGACACGGCGGATTTGATCTTATGCGGCGCGCGCAATCCTTTATAACGATTTTCAATTTCAATAGCGAAACTCACACTGTCGTGCAACCCAAAGCGGCACCAGGTGGAGCCGACACAACTTTTTACGGTGCGCAATGCTTTTCCGTAAGCATGGCCGCTTTCAAAACCGGCTGCGATCAGCTCTTCCCATATCAAAGGCAGATCATTAAGATGGGCGCCAAACAGGTCGATACGTTGTCCGCCGGTGATCTTGGTGTACAGGTTGTATTTTTTGGCCACCTGGCCGATCGCGATCAGTTTATCAGGAGTAATTTCTCCACCCGGTACGCGGGGCACTACCGAATAGGTGCCTCCTTTCTGAATATTGGCCAAAAAGCGATCGTTGGTATCCTGTGACGTTGCATTCTCTTTTTTTATAATGAGGTCATTCCACAAGCTGGCCAGGATGGAACTTACTGCAGGACGGCAAACCTCACAGCCATCGCCGCTGCCAAGGGTATCCAGCACCTCGTCGAAACTGTGCAGATTTTTCAATTTTACCAGATCATAAAGCTCCTGACGGGAATAATTGAAGTGCTCGCAAACAACGTTACGGATAATTTTACCCTGCTTTTTTAGCGTTGCGGCAATGATGTCTTTCACCATAGGTGTGCAGCCCCCGCACCCGCTGCCCGCGCCCGTACATTTTTTTACGGCATCGAAAGATTCGTTGCCCGCATTCACTGCCTCCGAAATAGTTAGTTTAGATACCCCCTCACAGCTGCAGATCAGTGCACTGTCGGGCAATTCAAAACTGGTTCCGGTCCCGCCGTCTTTGCCCCGCTTCACAATAAGATCCACCGGTGAAGGGGGGATGGCCAGTTTGTTTACACAGATCTGCTGCAATTGATTGTAGGCTTCTGCATCGCCCACCAGGATGCCGCCCAGCAGGGTTTTGCCATCATTGGAAACATTGATGCGCTTATAAACACTGTTGTGGTTATCATGATAAATAATGGAGCGGGCATCTTCATCCGCAATAAAAGGATCGCCAAAACTGGCCACATCAATACCGATCAGCTTCAGCTTGGTGCTCATATCAAAACCGGTAAAGGTTTTTGTACCACCAATCAGTTTATTGACCACCACCTCGGCCATATCATAACCGGGGGCCACTAATCCGTAAACCATTCCTTCATAGACGGCGCATTCGCCAATGGCGTATACCGAGGGGTCGTTGGTTTGCATATGTTCATTAACGATAATACCGCCCCGGTGCCCGGTATGCAGCCCGCATTTTTTTGCCAGCTCATCCCGGGGTTTGATGCCTGCGGAGATGACCAGCATATCGGTGCTTAAGATGCTGCCATCGGCAAACATTAAACCCGTGATGGTTTCATTACCCAGAATTACTGCAGTATTTTTAGTGGTATGGGTGGTAATGCCCAGCGCTTTTAATTTCTGCGAAAGAATGTAAGAGCCACCTTCATCGATCTGGCGCGGCATTAAGCGGGGCGCAAACTCTATCACATGGGTGTCTTTAATACCCAGGTCCAGGCAGGCTTTGGCTGCTTCCAGCCCCAGGAGGCCGCCACCGATCACCACAGCGGATCTGGCTACTTTGGCATGCCGCCAGATCAGGTTCAGGTCCTCGATAGTGCGGTACACGAATACGCCCTGTTTATCCACTCCGGAAATGGAAGGCACAAATGCGGCCGATCCGGTAGCCAGCACCAGGTAGTCGTAGGCAAGTTGTTTGCCGTCGAACGAAGTGACCGTTTTGTTGCTGCGGTCGATTTCCACAATAGGATCGCCCAGGTGCAGGTTGATGCCGTTTTCGGGGTACCAGCCCATGGGTTTCATACAAAGATCCTGCACGGTTTTGCCTGCAAAATATTCGCTGAGATGCACCCGGTCGTAAGCAGGCAGGGTTTCCTCTCCAAATACGGTGAGCTCCAGCTGTTCCGGTTTTTTGGCAATCAGTTTCTCGCAAAATTTTTGGCCCACCATGCCATTTCCAATAACAATTACCTTCATAAATACAATTTTTTAGTTATTGACCTGGCAAGAATAATTATATTAAAATTAAATATATATAATATTTTACTTGTTAAATGTTGTAAATAATATATTATTATATTTTAATTATGATAAAAATAGTATTTAATTGTCATTTAAAATATAATTTTGATTGTAAAATATTATATATTTATTATTTTAATATTTAAATATGTCAAGATTGATCCTGGTAGGAGCGGGTCCTGGCGATCCCGAACTGATCACTTTAAAAGCAATTAAGGCATTGGAAGCTGCGGATGTGGTGCTTTACGATGCATTGGCAAACTGCGCGCTGTTGCAGCATGCAAAAAAGGCGAAGGTGAAGCAATTTGTAGGCAAACGGTTTGGCTGCCATGCGCTAAGCCAGTCGGAGATCAATGACCTTATTATAGAAATGGGCAGGCAGTATAAAACCATTGTTCGTTTAAAAGGCGGCGATCCCCTTGTGTTTGGAAGGGCCCAGGAAGAAATAGAAGCGGCTACCGCAGCCGGAATGGAAATAGCCATTGTACCGGGTATTTCAAGCGCGCTTGCGGTGCCTGCTTCACAAATGATCCCTGTTACCTGCCGGGGCGTAAACGAAAGTTTTTGGGTGGTAACAGGTACTACGCTTTCTGGCGAATTGTCGAAGGATGTAGAACTGGCAGCCCGGTCATCCGCTACTGTGGTATTGTTAATGGCGATGAGCAAGCTCGAAGAAATTGCCGATCTGTTCATGCGCTATGGTAAAGCCGGGACTCCCGTGGCCATTATTCAAAACGGCACAAGGCCGGATGCGGCCATGGTAACCGGCAGTATAAAAGATATTGCTTACCGGGCGCAGCACGCGGGACTGGAAAGCCCGGCCGTTATTATTATCGGCGAAGTGGTGCGGCTGAACCAGGGGGTTGTAAATAAAGCATGGATAAACGAAGTGCAGCGGTTAACCGGCGTTGAAAAATAGATTGCGTCATTCGGAACTGGCGGGCATTAATCCTAATGCTGATTTTTTGATCTCCTTAAATGCTGATTTGTCTGCTTCACACAACGGACAGGTATAGGTTGCCGGCAAGGCCTCAAAAGCGGTGGCGGCCCTGATGCCATTCTCCGGTTCGCCCAAATGAGGATCATATACGGTAAGACAATTTTTGCATTGATATACCGGCTCATCTTTTTGTGCAACAACAGTTTCTTTTGCTAGTGTTGCGGCCCGAAATAATATAGAATTGCTTCTGCTTTTATAAAAATCAAGAACCGATTCCCGCAAAGCCCGTCCTAATAAAAATTTAGGCCGGTTCCTGCTAAATACAAACCCGGTGCGCTTATTGGGATTATATTCGTGCGCGCAAAGAATATCGTAAAGATAAAAGAGTGCCTTGCCTCCAATAGGAAAAACAGGCTTGCGTTTTACCAGGATGCTGCTGAATACCTCGCTTTTATTTCTGGTTTTAATACCAATGCAAAGCCCGAAGGTGCGGGTGTCGCGGTCGTTCAACTCCTTTACCAGGTATTGTTTTAATACTGTAGCCTCCTGGTTGTTGTCTTCTACCTGAAAGTTCAATTCATTGGCAGCATGGCGCATGTTTAATGTATGCACATTCAGCAAGGCGGTCCACAAGTGTTTGTCCTTTTCCTCAATACCTTTTACAATGATGGTTTTCCAGGGTGTGGAGCAAAGCTGCCCGATCTTTGTTTCCAGACAGATCTGGCACAGGTCTTTTAAAAAAGCGATGGAAAACAATTCATCCCGGTGGTAAACCCCCAGCCAGTATTTATTATTATGCCGGTGCAATCCTTCGTAATACGGCAGGTTAAATTGAGGCAGGATTGCCGGGTGCTCCGCTTTTTTCGTAATAAACTGCTCCTTCTTTATCCTGCTGAAAAGTACCTCCCCGCTGGCATTGGGCTGATCGTAAAATAAATTTTTGTTATTTAGGATCTGCGCTTCTATTTCTTTCGAGAATCGTGGAATATCATTGGTGTAGAGCAGCTCCTCCCATTCGTAAATGATGTTGGTTTTTGGAAAGCGGACAAACAAGTGCCAGAAATGTGCGGCTTTTGCAGATGCTACCCAGTTGATGTTACCGGTCAATAATGGTGTAAAACTCTGGTTGCTGTCGCAGATGTTCACCTTGAGCTGGGGGATATGATCCATCTCGTCAAAAATATCTTTGTACACGCCTTCACTCAGCCAGGTATGCGTAATGAAAATATCCTCAGCCGGATAGGAGCTGATGATGTTCGGAAAATGGTCGGTGTCAATCTCGTAAAAGAATTCAGTATTGCGCAATTGATCCCCAAGCAATGTGATCTGCTTTTGCGTACCATTGATCAGCAATTGCTGACGCAGCCCAAAACGAACCTGCTCAATACCCGTGTTTTCGGTAACAGACAGGATCTGGTGCAGATCGCCCGGCGATATGATGCCGCCCCGGAAATTGATCTTTATGGTAACCGCCGCACTCATACAAGTTGTGGTTGAGGTGAAGTGGATGGCTCTTTTTTAATATCCAATGTTTTTTCCAGTATTTGTTTTACCTCCGGACGGCAGCTTCCGCAGCCCATTCCGGCGCCCGTAAGCTGGCAAAGCTGCAGGTGATCTTTACATCCTTCGTTAATTTTATTTACCAGGTTGCCTTCGCCTACATTATTACAACTGCAAACCAATTTCCCTATCACGGGTTCCTGTGTTTTGCCGGACCGGAGTAATTGCAGCCGTTTTTCACTGAGCTCCGTTTTGCTTTCAATTAACGAACGGTATTCCAGGAATTCATTTTTATCCCCGATCAAAATGGCGCCCACCAGGCGGTCGTTATGGATGATGCATTTTTTATAATAACGCTTGGCCTTGTCAATAAATACCACTTCTTCATAAGCTGGGTCATCAGGGCATTCTGTGATGCCTAACGAACATAGATCGGTTCCGTGCATTTTTAAAATATTCATCAACAGTGAGCCGGTGTAATATTTTGCAATAGCTCCGTTAAGGTATTGCGCCACAATTTCCGCCTGTTGTTCTGCAGCCGCGGTAATGCCGTAAAGCATGCCTTTAAATTCGGCAATTTCACCAATGGCAAAAACGTTTGGATCATTGGTCTGTAAATAATCATCCACAATGACCCCTCTGCGACAGATCAGTCCGCTTGTTTTGGCCAGTTCTATATTGGGCACAGTGCCAATGGCAAACACAATGGCCTGGCACTGAATGGAACGGCCACTTTTTAAACGGACCCCCGT
>JAGIAQ010000111.1:13328-24714 GCA_017744795.1 Niabella sp.
GGGGATCAAGCTGGCGGTCCATTAAGCGGGAGGAGCGATGCAGCAGGATTACCTCCGTATTGGCTTCGCGTAAAGAGGCTGCCAATTCTACTCCCAAAAGGCCGCCCCCTACAATGACCACTTTTCCCCCGGCAGGTTTTATATGGCTTTTAAAAGCATCTGCATCTGCCCTGCTGCGCATGGTAAAAATACCTTTCATCGCCGGAATATCTTTCAGCAATGCTGCCCGGCTGCCTGTAGCCATAATGAGCAGATCGTAATGATGCAGAAGCCCGTTGCTGTCCGTGGCGGTTTTGCCTTCCCGGTCAATAGCGATAATGCTTAGGCCCCGGTGCAGCTTGATGCGACAGGTTTCCTCTTCTTCGTTAGTCATTTTAACCAGATTGTTCCATTGAAGCGTGTCTGTAATATAATCCGGAAGTAATACGCGGTTATAAAAGGGGTAGTTTTCTTTGCTGAACACTTCAATTTCGTCTTCTGTATTAAGTTGGCGATAACTTTTTACAAAACCACAGGCACCTGCTCCCGCACCGATCACGATGATCTTTTGTTTCGGTTTATGATAATGGTGTACCTGCACCGCTGAAAATTTGAAATCGGGTTCCTTGCTTTTAGGATCCACCAGGTTATTGGTAAGGTTATTGGCCCTGTTGCTGTCCCTGCCCAATATTTTTCCCCAGTGCATGGGTAAAAAAACAACGCCTGGCTTGATGGTGTCTGATAGCCGGGCTTTTACGCGCACTGCACCACGCGGGCTGTTTATGGACACCAGGTCGTTTTCGTTTATCTGGCGCGCCGCTGCATCTGCGGGATGTATTTCTAAAAAGGATTCGGAAATATGTTGCTTCAGTTTATTTACTTTCCCGGTCTTGCTCATGGTATGCCATTGATCGCGGATGCGGCCGGTGGTGAGGATGAGCGGGTAATCGGGTGATAATCTTTCAGAAGGGTTATCATCCGGGAAGGAATGGATTTTTGCCCGTTGAGTGGGGGTGTAAAACCGGTGATCTTCGAAAAGCCGCGTGGCGCCTTGTTTTCCGGTAGCAGTGGTAAATGGCCATTGCACGCTGCGGCGCTCTTTCAGCAGGGTATAATTCAACGCGCTGATGTCGATATTTGTTCCTGTCGTAAGTGCGGCGTGTTCCCTGAAAATAGCTTCAGCATTTTCAAAGTCGAACCCTTTAAAACCCATTTTTTGGGCAAAGCGGCAAAGTATGGTAGCGTCCGGCAATGCTTCTCCAGGCGCGTCCATGATCTTGTTTAAATAACTGATGCGGCGTTCGGCATTGGTCATGGTGCCCTCTTTTTCCGTCCAGGCGGCTGCGGGCAATACTACGTCTGCGTACGCAAGGGTTTCGGGTTTATTACTGATCTCCTGTACTACTACAAACTTTGCTTTTTTCAGTGCTGCTTCCGCTTTGCGAACATCAGGCAAACTGATCAACGGGTTGGTGCAAAGGATCCAGATCGCCTTTAGGCGCCCATCTTCCAGTGCTTCAAACATTTCTGTGGCGGTGAAACCGGGTTTGTTTGAAATGGTGCCGGGCGCGATCCCCCAAAAATCCTCTACCTCCCGGCGGTGCTGCATATTCAACAGATCCCGGTGCGCGGGCAGTAAATTGCTTAATCCACCTACTTCGCGGCCGCCCATGGCATTGGGCTGGCCGGTTAAAGACAAGGGCCCGGATCCCGGTTTGCCAATATGCCCGGTGATAAGGTTCAGATTGATGAGCGACAGGTTTTTGTTGACGCCCACTACGCTTTGATTTAGCCCCATCGTCCATAATGTCACGAATCCTCGGGCATTGCCAATATAATCGGCCACCCGTAAAATAGCCGCTGCTTCAACGCCGCAGATTTGCGCCGCTTCTGCAATGGTTTTTGAAAAAACCTGTTCCCGGTATTTGTCAAACCCTTCTGTATGATTATTGACGAAATTGGCGTCGGCGTATCCCTTTTCAATCAACGCCCGCCCAATGGCGTGATGAAGCGTGATGTCCGTTCCGGGATTCAATTGGAGATGCACATCGGCGATGGAACAGGTTTGCGTCTTTCGTGGATCACTGACTACGATCTTCACGTTAGGATTGGTTTGCCGCGCTGCTTCTACCCGCCGCCATAAAATAGGATGACACCAGGCCGGGTTGGCGCCGGCCACAAAGATCACATCGGCCAGCTCCAGGTCTTCATAACTAACAGGAACGCTGTCTTCTCCCAAACTCATTTTGTACCCAACCACCGCGCTGCTCATGCACAGGCGGGAATTGGTATCAATATTATTACTGCCGATATATCCTTTGATCAGCTTGTTCACCACATAATATTCTTCGGTAAGGCATTGCCCGGATGCGTAAAAAGCCACCGAATCGGGTCCATATTTATCAATAAACGTTTTAAATACCGCCGCGGTGCGTTCCAGGGCTGTGTCCCATGAAACCCGCTGCCTTGGCTGGTTTCGACCGTATCGCATTTCGGGGTATTGCAGCCGGTCGCTGTAATCGTTAACAGTGTAATGCAGATTCATCCCTTTGCTGCAGAGCATGCCCTTATTAACGGGATACTCCTTATCTCCCTCCACGTGGAGGCGTCCCAGCTGATCCTTATGCGCCACAATGCCGCAACCCACGCCGCAATAGCAGCAGGTAGTCGTATTATTTTTATGGGTATTGGATGAATGCATGTTGGGCCGGATTTAGGAAACAGCGGGATTTAAATTAGTTGCGACCGGTGCAGCTGCCTCCTGTTTTGCAAATCGGGTAAATAAAATGATGACCGAAGCAGCTATAACCATAAAACCGATATAGCTGAAGGCTTCTCCATAACTGATCGTTTTGCTTTTAAATAAAAAACCAAACAGCATGCCGCCTATATTGCCGCCTGCGCCTACGATACCGCTGATTAGCCCCACGTTTTTCGTATTGATAAAAGGCGTCATGGCGTAGGTGGCGCCATTTGCCATTTTCAGGAACAGGGCGAAGCTGATCATAGAAATGATGGCAAAAGGGAGCGAGCCGGCTTTTGCAAATAATATAAGACTAAACCCTTCCAGGAGCAGCATTGCAGCCAAAAAGAGCCCCTTTCCTCTCATGCCGTATTTGCGTCCTATGGTATCAGCAAAAATGCCGCCGAGCGCTCTTGCAAAAAGGTTCATCATGCCAAACATGCCTGCCCAGAAGCCGGCCGCAGATAAACTCAGGTTATAATTTTGCGTGAAATGAAGGGCGGCTACATTATCAAAAGTGATCTCCATGCCAAAGCCCATTGCATAAGCCAGGCTCAACGCCCAAATCCTCCGGTCTTTTAGAACACTATAATCAGTTTTCGTCTTTTTAGTTGGTTGCGATCTGTTTATTTCATCATAATTGCCCGCCGGAGTATCTTTTGTAAAACGGTAATAAAAGAAAGCAGCGATCAGCATCAGTACTCCCGGAAGGATCATGGCATAACGCCAGGCCTCTGCCTGTGTATAACCCAAACCTACAATGGCGGCAAATACCAATGGCATCACCATATTGGTGACCCCGCCGCCCAGGTTGCCCCAGCCACCCGCTACCGCATTGGCGGTGCCCTTGATATCAGGTGCAAACATCATTGAGGTGTGGAATTGTGTGATCACAAAAGAAGCGCCGATGACACTGATAGCCAAGCGAAATAAAAGGAACGAATTGTAGTCTTTGGCCAAACCAACACACATAACGGGTATAGCTCCGATGAGCAGCAGGGTCGTATAGGTTTTACGAGGTCCCCAGGTATCGCAAAGTCTGCCGATAACCAGCCGCGCGATGATAGTGCCCGATACGGAAGCGATAACAATATTACCGATCTGTGATTTGGTCAGATGGAGGTTGTCTTTGATGGCGGGCATCAGGGGTGCCAGGCCAAACCATCCGAAAAAGCAGATAAAAAAGGTCAGCCAGGTGATATGAAAACTGCGCATTTGCACGCCTTTCAATGAAAAAATGTTAAGGCGGGTAAGAGGTGAAGTATTTTCGGTCATAAGGAGTGCATTATTAGTTATTTAGAAATAGTGAAAACTCATTAAAAAATAATGCAGCGTTGGACCCGGCGGCGCTTTAGTTTACTCAAGCTGCTGTTGTTTACTAGTTGTAGAATGTGCATAACTGAACAGTTTAATTTAAAAACAGCGGCAGCAAAAGTAAAATTAATAATATTTATAATATAAATATTATAATGATAAAATGATAAATAATTGTATTAATTGTATAAATATTTATGTAAATATATCAAATTATACAAATTTTAATAATAATAGTGCTAATATTATTTATATAATATTATTAATAATATGTTATATGCATACACTTACGAATTTGTTGTCATTTTTGATAAAATGCCACTTAGGTTGCTTCCGGGGTGGACGCATACATTTTTCCTAATTGTTCACATGCCACGAATCTTCCGGAGGCGGACGCAGTTCCATCGTTCTGCGTGGCAGTATAATTTAAGGATACAACGAAATGTAGGGAGTTATTTAAACTTTTAAATCACGGAGAATATGCATAGAAGACGCATAAGAGGTCTATTGACTAGCAAGGCGCTGTGTTCTGTGTTAAAACGCTGCGCCCCCTGTGGCTAAAGCAATTTAATTGTACAAATGAACGAATACACGCCAAAGGCGCGATGCATTCGTGGAATTTGTGGCAGCTTTTAGATTAATGCGTTCGCCCTGTTGTTGGTTCTTAATCTTTACTATTCTTGTGAATCAGCCGCTGCCCCTTCACTAATAATTTGAGTGTCTGACGCTTCAGAGATATGTGCGCTGCCTGTTTTTCATTCTCATTGAGCACGGTTTTATGGGCTTCAATAATGTTTTTATACCCGATGCTGCCTTCAATATTAAACTGTGCATCTACTACCGGCAATACATCTACATTGGCCTGCAGCATTAGTTTTACTGCAGAACGCAGGGGCTCGGTGTCCCGGATCCATACATTGTTGCGTTTTATTAATGCGCCTATTGGTTGCTGCGGGTCCTGGTGTTCTCCCTGCAGGCTGGAAGCGCTGATGAGGCCCGTTAATCCGTTTTCATTATTAGCAACGATATAAAAATTAGCTGCATATTCCGGGTTGGCCGCGATCCAGCTTTTTACTTCGCCGACGGTGCTGTCTTCGCTGATGGCCAGGCTATCGGTATTCATCATCTCTTTTACATGCACCTGCTCCAGCACATCCGGCTTATAGGAAACAGGCGTTTTCACGCCCCTGCGGGCGATTTTTTCGGTCATAATGGTATTACTCATCAGGAAGAGCGACAACAGGTAAGCGGCGGAACAGGCGGCCAGCAGGGCCAGCAATACATTTACCTGACCGGTAGTTTCCAGGGCAAACAGGATCGACGTCAGCAATGCACGGGAAGCACCGGCAAACATGGCCGACATGCCAATGAGCGCTGCCAGCGAAATAGAAATATCTATCCCCGGGAAAAAATGCTGCAGAACAAAACCCATCAGTGCTCCGGCAGCGCCGCCAATGGTAAGCAGCGGCGCCAGCGTACCGCCCGAAGTACCGCTGGATAAGGCAATGGCCCAGGAAATAAATTTAAAAGTACACAGCAGGGCGATCGCTTTTAACGGCAGGGACCCCGAAAGCACATCGGTAATGTTGTTGTAGCCCACACCAAGTGTATTGGGTTGAAAATAGCCTACGATCCCCACAACTAATCCTCCTATGGCCGGCCACCACATCCAGTGAATGGGCAGGTGCTCAAAAACCTCCTCCAGCCAATAAACGAGTTTTGTAACGGCAACTGACAGCAAGCCAATGATGATGCCTTCAATACTCAGCAGGAATAAGGCTTTGTTGGAAGGGCTTTCGATCAGGTGCGTAATGGCGAATACCGGGTGCGTGCCAAATAAAAAATGATGCCCCGCTGCTCCTGTAACGCAGGCCAGCGCCACGGGGATAATGGCAGCCGCGGAGAACTCAAACAATAATAACTCAATGGCCAGGAAAATGGCAGCGATCGGGCAGCCAAATATGGCTGACATACCTGCGGTAGCACCCGCTGCCAGCAATACCTTTCTTTCAAAATGCGAGATTTTTAAAAGTTGGCCGAGCGTAGAGCCCAGCGCGCCGCCTGTAGCAATAATAGGTCCTTCTGCACCAAACGGTCCGCCGGTGCCGATAGCGATGGCAGAGGAGATCGGCTTCAGATAGGTAATAGTAGGTTTTATTTTACTGTCGTTGGTCAAGATCTGCTCCATTGCTTCCGGGATACCGTGCCCCCGGATGGCCCGGGAACCGTATAAAGCCATAAATCCTACAATCAGCCCGCCAATGGCAGGAATAAGGATCACCCAGGGGCCTAAATGATTGCCCGCAGGAGAAACATTATCAATCGAAAACTGACCGTAAAAGGAGATATTGGTTACCAGATCAATAAGATAAATCAGAAATTTTGCGATCAGGCTGATAACGATTCCTACCGCAATAGCCAGACTTGATATATACACCAGGCGCCGGTTATTTTTCCGTTCCTGACTGTCGCTATTTTCATCATTCATAGTTGCCTGCAGCGTTGGTGATATGGGAATACGCATAATGCTGTTTTTTTAAGAAGCTGCAAAAGTATGACATAAATCACATTTATTTGTTATTGATGCCTGCTTTTTATTGCAGCCGTCCGTAAAATTTTTTCTCAAACCTATACATTATTTTTGAGCCTGAAATGAAAGAGTCAGTATCACAGGATATTCAAAACAGCATTCTTTATACTTATTGCATGCCGGAGTGGTTACCGGTGATCAATGAGAACAAAGAAGAGCTTGCGGTTAAAAAGGGGCAGCCGGTCTTTCGGGAAGCGGATCCCGTACAGGGCGTTTTTTTCATTGTTGCGGGGAAAGTCAAGATCCACCAGCGCTGGGGTGCCGGAAAGGAGCTGATCCTTCGTTTTGCGAACGACGGTGATATGATTGGTTACCGGGGCCTGGGAAAGGAACGGATCTACCCCATAACCGCCACGGCGCTTGAAGATACCCGGCTGCTCTACACACCGCTGTCTTTTTTTGAAGCCACCTTGCGGGTAAACCCGGCGCTGACCTATGCCCTGATGGATTTTTATGCTAATGAATTGGAGGAGACGGAAAAGCGGATGCGGAATATGGCGCATATGGAAGTGCGGGGACGCATTGCGGAAGCCCTGCTGTTGCTAAAAGATAAGTTTGGGGTAACAGACCAGAGTTTTATTGATGTGAAGCTTACCAAGCAGGATATTGCCTCTTATGTGGGCACTACCTATGAAACAATCTCCCGCGTAACCGGTGATTTTGAAAAGGAAGGGCTGATCCGGTCCAACGGCAAAAACATTGGCATTCTAAAGGAAAAAAAGCTGGCGGGCATTGCCCGTCCGGCAATTTCCAGCTGATTTGAGCAGATAAAATACAGTGCTCATTTGCGCGGATTTCTTTTCCGCCGTATCCGCGAAAAAAAATCAGCGCCGGTCTGCGGGAAATGCAATCGGAACAAAAAGTTGAAACCAGGCAGTTGAAATTTTTTAAAAAGTATGATTTATATCATATTTTTGCAACATGATAGAAGATAAATATGACAGCCACATATACAAACCGCTGATGGCTGGTCTTTTTGCGGGTTATTTAGCTACAGTTTTGAACCTGATCTATGACGTGGCTTTCCGGGAATACACTTCGTTTCCGCTGCACGAAATGATCAATGTATCCACTATTATTTTTGCCACCTTGTTTGTGTTGGCCCTGGCGGGATGCGTATTTGCGCTGATCGACCGGTTCTCGAAAAACAGCACACCGGTTTACATTATCCTGTCTGCGGTGTTTACACTGCTCCTGGTTTATGGAACCATGCAGGTGCAGCGTTCCGGCAACCCGATGCTGACGAGTCAGTTCCATGGCCTTTTGCTGGGTATTGTACTGATCACCGGAATATTTGCCACATTCCTGATCCCTTATTTTGTAAGGAACAGCAAGCTTTTCATGTAGTGGTTACGCCGGTTAGCGGGGCTTTGAAACAAGTATAAAGCTATGCTGCTTTCCGTGGTAGTTATTATAGATCAATACCTGGTCGACGGCTTCCGGCAACGCTCCTTTTTTAAGCAACACTGCTGGGGGCCGATGGTCCCCCGCCCAATTGGCTGCCAGCCACACTGCAAAGGATACGGCAGTTGGGTGTTCACCAGTTAAGTGTTTAAAACGCAGCACGGGCATCAAAGCGCATTGCTTTTCAACGGCATCGTAAAAAGACCCGAACCGGGTATCGCCGTTTTCGCCGGATAATAGAATTGTGTTTTTGGTTGGAGGCCATTCTTCCAGAAAAGATCCCAGGCGCGCCGTAACCAGCTGCGGATCTGTGGTATGCAATGTTTCAATGATCGCAATTTTTGCCAATGCGCCCTCCGCTATTCCTTTTAATAAAAAAAGCGCCGCGCCCTCTCCTGCAATGGTTCCGGTATGAGCGGATGTATAAAGATCAGTATTGTTCAGTTTCGGATCATACCATCCCGCCAGGCGGTCGATATTATAATTATAGGTTGATATTTCATCCACAGCGCCCACCAGGTATGTATTGCCGGGCTTTCCGTTCAAAAGCATCTTTGCATCGATCAGCGCGTTTTCAAATGCCAGTCCCAGGTGCACATGCGTGGCATTATAATTATGGTTCTTTTTAATCAGGCTCAGCTGGCCGGCAATGGCATTTGGCGTGCTTTGTACAAAATTTCCCGGCGTCAGCATCCCTTCGTCATAGTCGATGATCTGGTTCAGGAATTTTATGCAGTCTTCCATGCCGCCGTTGGCAGTGCCAATGATGATTCCGTCGGGAGCGGTGTCTTTTATTAAAGGCAATCCCGCGCCAATACCCATGCGTACGGCCTTGCTCATCCGGCGCAGCATGCCGGGGGGTACGCCTTCCAACACCGGTTCAATTGCTATCATCTTCCCTTCGGCAGAGGAGGCAATCGCCTCCGGCCAACCGCCGTTGGTTATGGGTTGTGGCGCAATGCAGCACTGTTTATGAATGTACACGGGTTCTTTTTGTGGCTAAGATAGGCAGGCTTTAACGATTCCATTAAGAAAATTGTATTTACTTCGCAATAAATAAAAACGCCTGATGAATGTTTTGATTACAGGTGCCTCTCAGGGGCTGGGCTATGCCATTGCTGAAATTTTTGCAAAAAAGGGAAACAGAATACTGCTTTCTGCACGTAATGAAGTGCGTCTGTATCATGCTCTGGAAACATTGCAGACCCATTATCCGGAAACAGATTTCAGCGCAAAAGCTTTTGATCTTTCTATAAAAGAGGAGGCGATCGCACTGGGCACATGGGCGCTTGCATTTGGCGCTCCTGATGTACTGGTGAACAACGCTGGCCTGTTTGAGCCCGGAAACATCAGCAATGAAGCCGATGGTGCATTGGAAAGTCAGCTGGCCGTGAATCTTTACAGCGCTTATCATCTTACACGTGCCCTGCTGCCTGCCATGAAAGAACGCCGGCAGGGATTTATTTTCAATATGTGTTCTATTGCCGGGCTTCGGGCTTATCCCAACGGTGGTTCCTATAGTATCAGTAAATTTGCGCTGAACGGATTTAGTCAGAACCTGAGGGAGGAGTTAAAGCCGTTTGGTATTAAAGTAGCCGCTATTTTCCCGGGGGCGGTAAAAACAGCGTCCTGGGGCGATTTTGATAATAGTAAGCAGCGCATTATGGAAGCCGCCGATGTGGCTAAACTGATTGAAACGGCCACGCAATTGTCTGCCGGAGCCTGTGTGGAAGATATTATTTTAAGGCCGCAGCTGGGTGATTTATGAAGCATTTATTTTCGTACAGTATGAAAAAGCTAGGATTAATAGTGGTAGTAATGATGGCCACTTTGATGGTTCGCGCGCAGAATAGTACACTGGATGCGCGCATCCGGAACAATCTTTATTTAAATGTTTATGTCAATAAGACCACTTGTTATGTAGGGGAACCGATCGTAGTGACCTATAAATTATATTCTTCACTGGAATCTGTTTCTGAAATAACAAAGGATCCGGAATTCAGGGGTTTTGAGCTTAGGGACCTGGTAGGGTCAACCGATGATGTGGTAAGCCGTCAGACGATTGATGGCAAAAGTTTTGATGTGCACACGATCCGTAAAGTACAGCTGACACCAACGGAGGCGGGCAAACTGGTGCTGGACGCCATGACATTGAGCAACCGGGTGAAGCTGGTAGATAATTCCGGTAACAGAAGCTCCTTACTGGATGGTATTGATGATAATATTGCCCTGAAGAACGGCGATTATCGTATTTCTATTGCCTCTGTGCCTATTAATATAAATGTGCTGGATGCGCCCGCCAATGCGAAACCGGCAACGGTTTATAATGGCGCTGCGGGAGACTTTAAAATGAATGTGCATCTGTCAAAAGTAAACCTGACGCCGGGAGAACAGGGTATATTGCAGATCACTATTTCGGGAACGGGTGATTTTAGCCAGGTAACACAACCCCTGGTGGAATGGCCGGCAGACGTTACAGCGGCTACGCCCCAGGTGCTGGAACAATACGATCGCAACAACAAAACGGCGCCGGGGATGAAAGTGTTTAGTATTCCGTTTAGTGCTGTCAAAACAGGGAGCTACACAATACTACCCATAAAATTTTCTTATTTCGACGGCACGCGCAACCGCCACAATACGGTTAGTAATCCCCCGGTAACTTTTTATGTAAGACCCGGAGCAGTTGCTTCCGCCAATAAAGCCACGGTCAACGACCAGCCGGAACACAATGATAACTATGGCGCGCTATTGGTAGGATTGGGTGTTGTAGTGTTATTGATAGTGATCGGTATGCTGGTTGGCAGGGCGAAAAAGAAAAAAAAGCCGGAGCCACCCGCCCAGTCAACGGGTCCCTTACACACACAACCGACACCGGTAGCACCGCTTCCGCACAATCCCAATCCGGATGTGGATGGGTTGCTGCAACCTGCGGAGGAAGCCGTTGCAAAACCCGGCAACTCCTTTTATAGCGCATTAAGGCAGGGAATGATCCATTTTTTTGAACAAAAATACCAGGTGCCTGCAAAGCTGTTTTATAAATCCACCCTTAAAGATACGATGACGGAAAAAGCCGTTCCGGAATACCTGCAAAATGAAGTCTTTCATATGCTTACGGAAATTGAAATGAGCATCTACTCTGCCGGCGGCCTGACCGGCGACCGGGTGCGGATGCTGGAGAAAACAAAGGCGATATTGAAAAAATTATAGTTTGCTTGTTTAAATTTATTCTAAAACCACATAGATACATAGTGCTCATAGCATTTGAGGTGACATAGTTTCCCCGCCGCGGCGGGGAACATGGCTAATGTGTTTCTTTGATTCCTATATCTATCATTCAATGTCGTTTACTTAAGCTT
>JAGIAQ010000112.1 GCA_017744795.1 Niabella sp.
GGATGGCACAGCTGGCGGCAGTTGTCCATTCTTCTGTTCATTTATTTTCAAAAATACTGGAGGCAACAACCCTAGAGGAAATAGAGGTTCTATTTAAAGTGGCCCCGAACGATTTCTGGAATTATCATTACAACCTGAAGGAACAAAGTGCTTTTAAAGCGAAAACGGTAGGCACAGTGATGCTTCATAATATTATAGTGAACACCGTTTGCCCGATGCTCTTTGCTTACGGCGATGCAGTGGGCAACAATGACTTGAAAGAAAAAGCCGTGCGATGGCTGGAAGCAATACCGGCTGAAAAAAATACGATCACAAAAGGATTCGAAGCGTTGGGGCTTGTAAACAAATCGGCCCTGGATTCTCAATCCTTCATTGAGCAGAAGACCCGCTATTGCGAGGAGCGGCACTGCCTGAAATGTTCGGTGGGGAATTATCTTCTAAAGAAGGAAAAATAAATAAGGGCATCTTGTAAATGCCCTTATCTGCAAAGTATTGGTGAAAGGTATTAATGCCGGTCATACCCCGGACGACCCTGGTCGTGCTGGTTGTTCTGACGATTGTTATACCGGTTATCACGGCGGTCATTAGGCCGGTTGTTTCGACGGCCGTTATAATCCCTGATGTTTATCTGGGAATAATCTGTTCTATACCGCGAATAGTTACGCACATGCACTGTGTTGTTTTGCCAGGGCCGGTCTGAGTTGACTACAACTTTATAGGTACGGTATAGGTCAAAATTACGATACCGGCCGGGCAGGTTTCTGGTGGTTACCCACCGCCTCCCGTTCTGTATAATATAGGTGCGACTGGCAACATCATAGTAGGCATTAATTTCAGGGATGTAATAGTAGCGTGCATAGTTATAGCCTGAAGGACCCCATTGCGGCTGGCTTCCAATATTGACACTGACACTAACCTGGGCACCGGCAACCTGAGTAAGGGCTGCTCCCGCTATAAATGCGGCAAGGACAAATAACTTTTTCATAAAATGATTTTTAACGGTTTTGATGGATTGAAATGTCTTTCTTAAATAGACGTGGTGTTTGGTAAAAACAGGCGCATCTTCCGTTAATAAATCGCTAAGGTTATAAGTGACTCCAGGTGGTAAGTACGTCTTTTATAGAGGCATAGGCATTTGATTTATAAGGATCGATATTGCCCGGGTCTATCCAGGCGATCTGTTCAATATCTTCTTCGGTTTGGGGTATGAGTTGTTCAGCAACTGTAGCTTTCATTAAGAACCAGTGCGACTCTTTAAGGATATGATGAGTCCCCAGCTCATAGGTGTGGTAGGTTATTTGTAAAGGTGCATTTAAGGTTATCTGTGTTAGTCCCGTTTCTTCCTGCACTTCCCGCACCGCGCAGTCTTCAATGGTTTCGCCCGCTTCCCGTTTGCCTTTTGGCAGATCCCAGAAGCCTCTTCTGAAGATGAGCAATACTTCGTTTTTCTCATTAGTAACCAACCCGCCTGCGGCCTGAATTACTTCAAATTTTTTAAAAAACACCTTTTTCAGCTCTTCAAAATCCCCGTGAAGGAATATGCCGGTTCTGATCTCTGGCAGGGTCAGTTCGCGAAGCATTGCTTTTATGGAATGGCTATTGAGCTCATCAATAAAAACTGTTTCAGGATGGTGCATCAGCGCCTGCAGCTGTTGATCCAGAGCATTGCACAGATAAAGCGTTTTATCGTTAATATGGATTTTAATTTGCATTTAAATTCAATTTTATACCGGATAGCGCTTAATTTCGCGCGGGATCGGGGATGAGATTTTCAGGTTCAAAATTACATATGTTATGAATGATGCAAAAATTGTTGCAGAGAAATTATTACAGGTAAACGCAGTAAAATTGCGCCCCGAAGAACCTTTTACCTGGGCCAGCGGATGGAAAAGCCCGATCTATTGCGATAATCGCAGTGTGTTGTCTTTTCCTTTCGTGCGCGACTTTATAAAAAGCGAGTTGAGTAATGTGCTCTTTGAGCAATTTAGCGATGCCGACTGTATTGCCGGTGTAGCTACAGGTGCTATTGCCTGGGGGGCGCTGGCTGCCGATCAGCTGAAACTGCCGTTTATTTATGTGCGTCCCAAACCTAAAGAGCACGGGCTGGGCAACCAGGTGGAAGGGCTGTTTGAAAAAGGGCAGAAGGTGGCTGTGGTGGAAGACCTGGTAAGTACCGGAAAAAGCAGCCTGCAGGCAGTGGATGCGCTCCTGGCAGCTGGTTTAGATGTAATTGGAATGGTTTCCATTTTTACCTATGATTTCCAGGTAGCGCAGGAAGCATTTGCAGCGCGGGGAATCAATTATAAACCGCTCACCAGCTATCCAACCTTGCTGGAACTGGCCCTCGAAAAAGGTCTTATTAAGGAAGCGGAAGCGGCTCTTTTGTTAAAATGGCGGGAAGATCCTGCTAACTGGCAGGGCATTTAGTGCAGAGGCCACGAAGGCACAAAGAATAATGGCTTTGTGTCTTCGTGGCCTAATAAAATGTACTTCGCTAAAATCTTAATTGTCCCAATAATTGCTGTGACGATTGTTTGCCGGAATAACGAAGCGGGAAGTTTTTTATGATACCGCCTTTGCTTAGCCGTGCGCTGCCTTCAACCCGCAGGGCAACAGAATCTCTTGTAATAAGGTTTAGCGAATTTTTTATGAGGTCCTTAAGGTCCAGTTTTAGACTGACCGGCACTGAAAAATTGCTTGCGGCGGGGATTTTTACATCTTCGCTTAACAAAAAATCGCCGATATAGATATCCTGTATCCAGGCCTGACCGCGGGCATTATTGATAGTGGCGCCCATTTTATTGGGATTATTGAATACCAGGTTCATGTCGAGGGTCGACTCATTCATCCCCAGTTTGCCAATCTTTACCTGGTCTACTCCCACAAATTTTATGTCCTGGTATTTCATACAGGAGGGGAGCAGGAGTATCGCTAAAACAGCTACAATTAAAAATCGTTTCATGTCTTTGTTTTGAATGAAAGGGCAAAGTAAAAGGTATTTTATACAGTTTCAGAAAAAGGCTTGTTAAAACCCTGAATTTTATTCTGCATCGTCAAAATCAGATAAATAGGCCAGCTAAAATATATAGTATTTATCCGTTTTTACACGCTCAAAATAAAACTATTTCAATTAGTTCTATTTTTTATTATTAAATAACTCATTATTAAGTTTATATAATACAATATATTGTATTTATTTATATTTAATATTCCCTTGTTTTATGCTACAAAATGAACTAACTCAGTTGCATATTATTTATATTAATACTTGATATTGTTTTATGATTTACATTTAATTATATAAAAAGTATAAATATTAAGATTATATACTAATTGAATTATTAAATAAGTGTATATGTGGTTTCCTTAATCGGTGGATTCCAGAGAATGAAGAATAAGAAATATCGAATAAGGAATGTGGAAGGGTATTATTTTAGTGACATGCAGTTGTTGTTGTTTTTTGATGTTTTTTAATCGGGGAAGGAAGCATCTGAACGTACGGTTATCAATACCGTTTCCTTAAGCTTTCAGAGCGGATCTTTTATAGAAACAATGTTCACTCCGGCTTTCCCGCTCCCGCCCGAACGACGTTCAGTCGGGCGGGGATTTTAGCCAGATCTGATACACCGCAGATATCCGCAGATTGATTTTCTGCAATCCCGATGGCTATCGGGAGCGTAAAAAATCTGCGACCATTGGGTTATGGAGTGGGCAACCAAAGCTGATTCATCAGGCAGGCAGTATTGCGGGAATTATTAAAGGTTTTTTCCACCAGGGTTTTTCGCAGATGTATTTCATCGGCTTCAAACGGTTTATAATATAGCTGGGAGATAATAGAGGCCAATGCGTTGGGGGTGGTTCCGATATGGCAGGTTGCCTCCAGTCCGCTTTCTGCAATCATGGAGGGAGTGGTTACACAATGTCGCCCGGAATATAATGCGTGTAACAGCTTTAGCCGGGTTCCCGTACAATTTTTATTGAGGTTGGGAAGGATGTTTATATGCGCTTTTTGTACAAGGTCGTTAATTTCCGATTCACAGGGATTGCTTACCAGGCAGGTATGCTCGCAAAGCGCGGCTGCCTTTTGCAGTTGCCTGCTGGGATCTTTGCCGGCAATAATAAAGGGCACCCGTACTTTGTTAAACACTTTATGCAAGAGCCATAAGGCCGCCTGCTCGTTGTCCGGCACTGATAGGGTTCCGTGAAAAAGGCAATGCGTGCCGATTCCCTCAAGGCTGTTCACCCGTTGCCAGTTGGGAAAAGTGGGGAGGAAAAAGGCGTTATTAAAGCCCAGTTCCTTAAAAAAAAAGCGGTCTGGTTCAGACACGCAAGCGAGTAAGGTCTGTTTGGGAAGCGTGGCGATATATTTTTTTATATGTCGGCCTTCTGCCGCGTAATAAAACTTTTTAAAAATACCGGAACTTGTCTGCGCCAACGCCTTATAATAAAGTTCTTCATTGGTGTGCATGCGTATACAAACACTCCGCCGGATGTTCTTTAAAAACGGAATGATTCCTGTGCAGGACAGACCTTCGATCAGTATCGGATGATCGTCTGCATTTAACCGGCCGATGAGTAAATCGTTGATCCGCGCAGCAATATTGTAAGGCAGGGCATTGTTTCCACATTGCTTTTTCGCCCTTGGGGCATACAGGTAAACCGACCGGCAAAACGAGGTTAATTCGATCGGAATTGTGCATTGATTGTCGCTGAAATAATGCAGGTGGATGCGTATCCCGGCGGCGTGCAACGCCCTTATCCGGTTCATGATATCGATCACACAGCCGTAGTCGGCAGGGCAGGGAACATCAGGACAAATAATATGTAGTTCTTTTTCCAATATATAAATCAACCCATTAGATAAAGATTGCCTAAATAAAAAATTGAAGCCAACCAGCTTTTCATCTGCATAGGATCATAGCATCAATTTATGTTTTTTTTCTGATTGACAATTGAAATAGAACAAAAAGTACCTTAAAAGGTTGAATAAAAAAAGACGCCGGTTGAGAGAAGCCGGCGTCCAAAGAACAAAATATATTTACAAGGAAGTGTTTTATTGGCCGCCCATTCCCTGCATGCCACCCTGAATGCTTTCCTGCTCGCCTTTTGCATTTTTTCTCTTAAACAGGGCCGCATCAAATTTCCCGAAGCGGTAAGCAAAATTGATGCGGAAGAACTGCTGATCCCTGGTGCGTACCTGGTGCTGATTATAGAATCCCGCATCCGTATATACGTCGCTTTTGCGCGTTTTAAAGATATCATTTACTGATAAGGTAATGGAGGCCGCTTTTGCTTTTAAGAACTCATATTTCAGCGCCGCATCTACGCCGTAATTGGGCATTGAAAATCCCTGGGCATTACCGCTCACCGTGCCCATAAAACCACGGCCGCCGCCGGATGGGCTTGCTGCGCTGCCGCCGGGTGCTAACACGGTTTTTGAGGTATAGTCGCCGGACAATTGCAGGGTGAAGTTCTTCGGCAGCTTAATGTCGTTATTGATCTTCCCAAACCAGCTGTACAACTGTTTTGAAGTAAGAATCGAAGGATCGTCCACATTGATCTTGGACGTGTATACGTTGATGTTGCTGGTAAGATCCCACCAGGGGGTAATACTGTTTTTACTGATCGCTTCAAAACCTCCCACAAAGCTGGAATTAGCATTGGTAAAGGAATTGATAATAACCGAGTCGCCGTTTAGCGGGTTGATGTCTTTGAAGCTGTAGCGCGTAATTAGCCCGGTCGTATGTTTATAATAAGCAGACAGGATCAGGTTGTTCTTTTTATTAAAATTATTGGAATAGGAGAGCTCAAAGGCGTTCACAAATTCCGGGTTAAGGTTGGGATTACCGCGGCTGAGATTTAATGGGTCAGAGTAATCCGTGTACGGGAATAACTGGAAGAAGCTGGGACGGTTAATCCTCCGGCTGTAATTTAATTGCAGGTCCTGTGTAGCATTTAGTTTCTGGCTCAGGAAGATGCTCGGAAAGAAGCTTACAGGGTATTTTATATTAAAGGAGTTGCTGGCGGGACTAATGCTTCCATCGTTGTTTTTTACGCTGTTGTGCACGGTGCCGTCGTAATTGGAACTTTCTACCCGCAGCCCGGCCTGGTATCCAAAATTAGAACCGATCTTGCTGGAGAAATTGCCGTAGGCGGCTAATACCTGGTCTTTATAATTGTATTGGGATGACAGCAGGGGCTGCAAAACCATGGTTCCGTTTTGCAAATGATAGAAGTCGCTCACGCTGGTGATTTTTGCCTGGTTTAAACGTAGGCCCGCCTCCAGTTTTGAATTATCGCTTAAAGGATTGGTATAGTCTGTCTGCGCTGTCATGCGCTCGTTGTTGCCCGAGCCCAGCTGTTGCTGCTGAAAGGAGCCGGTTTGTTGCCCGGCGCTATTACTGAATAGTTGATCACTGATATTTGACGTACTGCTGTTGTTACTTTTGTTGTAGTTAACGTCTGCTGTTAGCTGATGCCCGCTTTTAGGGAAATTATGCACATAGCCAAAGCTGCCCCCAAGGTTTTTGAAACCAAAATGGTTATCAGACAGGCGAATTGTCTTGGATTGCGCGTCAAAGCCTTGAGCCACGGTGTCGGCAAGCACATTACTTAGCGTGTTGTTATTAAAATTTCCTTTTACTCCAATTCCGGAAAGGGTAAATGTATTTCTGTTGTCAAAGAAATAGTCGAATCCGGCCCGGCCAAACATAAATTCACCGTTACTTACATTATGGTCGTTCTGCAGCAGGTGGACGCTGGTGTCTTTTCCAATGGTATTTCGGTAGGTTACCCCGTCAGAAATCGATTTGCGCTGGTTATAGTTTGCATTAGCGAAAAAGTTGAACTTACCCTGGCGGATATTGATGTTGCCGCCCAGATTCCATTTGCCTCTTTGATCAATACCGGCTCTTACGTTGCCGCTATAGCCTGCCCGTTTTGATTTTTTCAGAACGATATTCAAAATACCGGCATTCCCGCCAGAAGCATCATATTTGGCCGAAGGGTTGGTGATTACCTCAATGGATTCGATCTGATCCGAAGGGATCTGGTCCAGCGTAAGGGTAGTAGGCCTTCCGTCTACAAATAATTGCGGTGAGGCATTGCGGATGCTTACATTACCATCGATATCCACATTCACTGCGGGAATATTCTTCAAAAGGTCGGTAGCAGTTCCGCCAGCCGCCATCAGGTTATTTTCCACGTTGTACACTTTGCGGTCGATGCCGAGGGTCATGGCAGGTTTGGCTGCCGTAACGGTTACGTTCGATAGGGTTTGATTGTCGATAGCCAGTTTAATATTCCCCAGGTCTTTATCCAGGTTATTCATGATGCTGCTCATGTCTTTGCTCCCTTTCTGCATTTTTGCGGGATCAAAAAACTGGAAGGGTTTGCGATAGCTGGCATGACCTATACCTGAAATTTCAAGAATATATCTTCCCATTACAGGAATACCATCGAGGTTAAATTCTCCATTTGCCTTGGTAAGCATACCCGTAACAACGGTTTCTTTTGTTTTGCCGCTGGAATCTTTTTTTACCTGCAGCAGTTGAACAGTAGCAGCATCAATGCCTTTATTAGTTGTGGAGTCGACCACCTTTCCATAAAGAGAACCGGTGGGCATCTGGCCGTTTTGTGCATAGATTACTGAGGTGAAAAAGAGCAATAATCCGAGCGTAATATATTTCATCATTTAAAAATAGGTTTCTGCTTTAGACGCGCAATAAACAGAATTCTTGTTGTCTGTATAAAAATATTGTGATAAGCGATCAAATGATGTTACGATGGGTGATTCAGGATAAAAAAGATCATCGCCAGGTTCAGGCAGCCAATGATCAATCCGAATAATGCGCCCAGCCACTGTAAATTTTGAGCTTTACCGGCCAGCTCTTTTTTCAGGATGGCTGACAGGGGTGTTTCCTTTAGTTTGCGAACAACGAGGGGCCCCACCTCCAGTTTTTCTTTCAATCCGCCCGCTATTTGCAACATTACCTGTGGAAAAAGCTGGCGCAATTGATTGATGAATACTTCTTTTATCTTGTCCGTTGTTTTATTGCCCACAAACATGGCCAGCATCGGGATCTCTTCCTTCAGCTTTACATTTAAAAACTCATCAATATGCGTTTCAATGGAAGGCATGGCTTTTTCGATCAATGCCGGGTCGCTAATCTTTTCTTCCAGATTAATGCTACCGGTCGTTTGTTCGGTTGCATACTTCCCTAATTTCTGTGCGAAGGCATCATCTTTTTTTGGGAGATAGCTATTCAAAAAATAGCCCATAGCAATCCGGTTTAACAAATAGCCCAACAGGGCGGAAAGTACCGGTAAAAGATAGAGCCAGTAGTGCATGTTGCCGATTTTATTGGTTTATATGACGGATCTGTCCGGGAAGAGAATAGTTGCCCTAAAAAAAAGCCCCGAATTTGCATCCGGGGTTTTTTGGGGTGGCTAACCGGGTTCGAACCGGCGACCCTCAGAACCACAATCTGATGCTCTAACCAACTGAGCTATAGCCACCATTTTAACAGGGCTGCAAATGTAAGTAAAAAAATGATATAACGTAAAAGATGTGCTGTTTTTTACAAGGAGGCTTTTTTTACCACATTAAATCCTTTGGATAGTAAGACTTGCTATTATGTAAAGGGCCAAAGGAGCTATGACAAGTTTTTTAAGGTTGACAATGTTACCAATGCACATGTATATCCCTGCCACGTTTAAAGCTACAAAAATGGCGGTCACATAAAAAGCAAGATCTTCAGAATCTTTATTTGGCCTTCGCTTGTTAACAAAGTTATAGACGCGATAAAAAAAGTATTTTAAAAAAAACATTTTATATTTTCCTATTTCATAATAATACCTGCTATAATTAATAGGAAAGGAGACAACAGATAAACCCAAATCAAAGTTTTTGCAATAATTTTATTTGAATACACAGTATTTTCAAAATGAGATAGTTGACAAAAGGAAATATATCGATCATTGCGCAAGAATTGCCAATTAAAAAAAGAAGCAATTGCAATAATAATAATCACTGCTATTATTTTGACGAGGTTTAAGTTTGTGTGCAGTCCTGAACGGACCAATTGAATGTTTGAAAGGTTTATATATATGGCTATTAACCAATAGATAACACTTAGACATACCGCATACCAAGCCTTTATTTCAGGTGAGCTATTCGGCCATCGTTTGTAATAGAAATTATAGACCCTGTAGAAAAAATATTTAAAAAAAAGCATAGTTTCTATTTAAAATGGGCCATATAAATAACCGTTTCGAATTTTACTATTATTTACGGCCTCAATATAGACTTTTTCAGCGTTTTGGAGCGATGCCCGCGTAGGCAAAACAACCTTTTCCCAAACCAGGTGCCACCAGTCGTTGCCGTTAAGGGTAAGTGCTGCATCTGTTATAAAATATAGTCCTGAAATGGCCCAACCAACAACAGGAACAATAACAACTCCAGTCATGATTACGTCTAATGTAAATTTTCCGGTTGCCTCTTTTGTCCATCCTTTGTCGGTAGCGTCTAAAGCGGATAGCCCTATTCCAATAAAAGCGGAAGCATGGCCTATTTTCTCTACCAACTTCATCGTACTATAACTCGCCTCAAAAGCCGCCTTTTCACTGGCTACAATGCCGGAGGATACGCTGGCGTTGCCCCGGAAACCGGCCTTCCATACCCGCTTCCCATTCCAGTTGGCTATAAATTCCCCCTGTTTCACTGCCGCCTTAAACCCTTCATAGTTGGTTATTTTCAGATAGGCTTCTGTTGCTGTTCCTGTAACACCTAACCCAAGGGAGCCGACGGGCATCCAATTGCGCGATAAATATTCAACTGCGGGGTTTCTGCGATAATAGGTTTGATCGGCAACTGCCCGGTAATCAGGGCCTATTTGCTGCGTATTTTTTGGGGCTTTAAGCCGCAGCCCTTTCAGTTGCGCTACATGCCGGTCCAGAAAAGAGTACGTGTGGTCGGAAACAGACCGGAAGACATAACGGCGCTGCGGATCGGGTCGTAAAATCCCGTCCTGTATCGTGCCGGGCAGGTATCCCGGCAGTTGATGGCTTGTGAAATCATAGTCTGTCATCAGGCATTGCCGGGCCTGGCGGGATGACTGCGAAGTACCGTAAAGCAACTCGTGAAAGAGTAGTATCTGACTGGAATCACTGTGTGCAGGCATAGTAGCGGGTTTGAGGTTGCTGTAAATATAGGATTTTTATAAAATAAAGGTCATTAAATGAGTAAAAATTAGGCGTTTACGATTTTGGATGGGTATTTGCTCCAAAATTATCAAAATCTTAGAGAAATACGTGTGAATCAGTACGTAAGTCATCGTTTTTTAAGTTAATTTTGATAGATGCGTTCCGTATTAAAATATTTATTAAATATGAAGAGATTACCTTTTGTGCTGTTGATTTTATTGCTAGCCGGTTCCTTTTTAGCTTTTAAATCATCTATTGCCCGTAGTGGCCCGCCTCCGGGCAAATATGAACAGATCATGGAATTGGTTGGCCAATTGCTTACACAAGCCCATTTCAGCCCCCAGAATATTGATGATAAATTCTCCGAAAAAGTGTTTGATAAGTTTGTGAGCGACCTGGATCATGAGAAGAATATCTTTCTTAAATCTGACTACGATTCGCTGAAAGCCTTGTATGGCGATGCGATCGATGATGAGATCAAAGGCACTCCCGTTAAAAGCTTCCTGGCCATTTCAACTGTTTTTGATAAGCGGAATGCTGAAGCTGCCAAATGGACGAACACGATCCTTGGCCAGCCGTTTGATTATAAAACAAATGAATCGGTACAACTGGACGGGGATCAATTGCAATACCCGGCTAATGAAAAGGAACGGGAAGATCGCTGGCGGAAAAAATTAAAATACCTTTCGCTGGAGCGTTATGTTGACCTGCTGGATGAACGGAAAAGTAATAAAGATCAAAAAGGCTATACTGTTAAAACGGACGCGCAACTGGAGAAAGAAGCGCGGCTAAAAACGGACACAGTGATTACCCGGCTTTTTGAACGCTACAAAGCCAAGTTTACAACCGACGATAAGTTTAATATGTTTATGCTGACCATCACCAACATAATGGATCCGCATACGGACTTTCTGCCGCCGGTGGATAAGCGCTACTTTGATGAGGAAATGAGCGGAACCTTTTATGGTATTGGAGCGCTTTTGCAGCCGGCAGACGGTAAAATAAAGATCGTATCCTGTAATGTGGGCAGTCCGGCTGCAAAATCAGGGCAGCTGGATCCGGGCGACATTATTACAAAAGTTGCCCAGGGCGACGGCCCTTCGGAGGACCTGATGGGCTATAGTGTGCAGGATGCGGTAAAACTGATACGCGGGAAAGAAGGCACCATTGTAAAATTGACCATTAAAAAATCGAATGGTACGGTTAAAGTAGTGTCCTTAAAGCGCGAAAAAATTGTAAACGATGTAGATACTTACGCGCGCAGCGCTATCGTAAAGGATTCAGTAAAAAATACCCGCACCGGCGTTATATACCTGCCGGAATTTTACGCTGCCTTTGACGACGCGAACGGGCGCAGGAGCTCGATTGATGTGGCTAAAGAAGTGCAGAAGTTAAAAGATGCTAAAGTGGACGGGATTGTTATCGACCTCAGGAATAATGGTGGCGGATCCTTGTATGATGTGGTGCAGATGGTAGGCTTATTTGTAGGAAAAGGCCCTGTGGTGCAGGTAAAAGACCGTATTAACCGGGCCAATGTGCTGGACGTAAAAGATGAATCTGTTTTATACGATGGTCCGCTTGCAGTGATGGTGAACGAGTTCAGCGCTTCGGCATCCGAGATCTTTGCGGCGGCCATCCAGGATTATGGGCGCGGGGTGATCATTGGAAGTACCTCTACCTATGGCAAGGGCACCGTTCAACGGAATATTGGCCTCGACGCCAAAACCGGTATCACTTATGGTGAATCGGAAATTGGTACCGTAAAACTCACCCTGCAGAAGTTTTACAGGATCAGCGGCGGATCTACCCAGCTAAAGGGAGTGGAGCCGGATATTGTACTGGCAAGCCCGCTGGAAGGTGCAAAAGTACGGGAGCGGGATAATAAGGACGCATTGCCTTATGATGAGATCAATAAAGCCACTTATACACCATGGAAGAGTGCCTGGAATCTCCCCGAATTAAAAACCATGAGCAATGAGCGTCTCAAATCTGACAGCGCATTCAGGATCATTAAAAATGATGCGCAATGGCTGGCAAAAGAGAACGACAGAAGCTATTCTTTGAATATTGATGCCTACCGGCAGGAACGCAAGGAGATCAAGCAAAAAGCGGATCAGATCATTGCCGTTTCCAAATTAAAGGATAAGATGAATGTTTCCCTATTGCCCAACGATCCGAATACCACGAATATTGAGGACAAGAACAAGGAAGACCGGATCAAACAATGGCAGAAATCATTGAGCGAAGATATTTACCTGGAGCAGGCGGTAAGCGTGGTGAATGACATGGCGAATATCGACAAACTGGCGAAGAATGGTCATGTTGCCGCCCCGGCTGTTCATTGATATTGACTAAAATACTTATTCAAAGACCGGTACTTTATGTGCCGGTCTTTTTTGTGTTGACCGGGAAGACGCCAGGGAGGTAAGTTCTTCCCGTATTTCCGCCTTCCCGGCTGACTATTTGAACTGCAATAAAAAAACCGACACAGAGTTTGCCGGTTTTTAGAGTATATATAGGTTGGTTTAACGCTGGTTAAAAGGTCAGTTTTTTTAAATAAAGCGCGTCTTCTTTTACACACTGCAACGGCGTTTTTTCGTACGCTTCCTGCTCTACAATATAATGCTTCATACCTTCTGCACGGGCTGCAGCCAGGATCTTTTTAAAATTGATAGAACCCGTTCCAACGATCACGCTCAGATTGGGTTCTCCTTTTGTGGGCGGCACCCCTTTTTTCCGATCTTTAATATGACAGAGCCTGAAACGCCCGTTATACTTTTTGAGCCAGGCAATAGGGTCCTGTCCTGCCGTTACCACCCAATAAATATCCATTTCAAAATCTACCAGGCTTTTATCCGTATGCTTCATAAAAATGTCCTGCGGATATTGGCCATCCTGCAAGGTGAAGCTATAATCGTGATTGTGGTAGGCAAAGCGGATGCCGTTCTTCTTACAAATGGCACCGGCCTGGTTAAATTCCTCAGCCAGTTTTTTATAATCGTCCAGTGTTTTCTGAGGGCCTACCCAGGGACAGAT
>JAGIAQ010000113.1 GCA_017744795.1 Niabella sp.
GAATAAAGACGCCCATAAAAATTACTGAACCTGTGAAAGGCACATATGTTGTAGATATGGGCGAGAACTTCGCAGGTACGTTCCGCATAAAGTTGCGTGGACATTCCGGTGATACTGTCAGGTTCCGGTTGGGTGAAAGAATAGCTCAGGATGGGCGATTAAATCCTATGACCGCCGTGGCGGGCCAGATCAAAAAGAAAGGTTTTGGCGGCCCGGGTGCCCCGGAATTGGCAGCGCAGGAGGGTATGTATATTTTCGGAAAAGATACCTTAGTAGAATATACACCAAGATTTTCATTTGCGGTATATCGATATATGGAAGTGTGCGGGTTAAGGAAGGTGCCTGATAGCAGCCAGGTCCGGGGACTGGCACTAAGCGCGAACGTCCTTGATGGGAATCACATTTCTACTTCAAATAGTCTTATTACTGCTGTCCAGGATGCAACCCGGCGCACTTTTCTCAGCAATCTGATGAGTGTTCAATCCGATTGCCCCGGCCGGGAAAAATTTCCCTACGGGGGCGACCTGCTGGCCACGGATGAAGCGTTTATCTGCAATTTTGGTATGCAGGCATTTTACCGTAAGGTATTATACGACTGGACGGATGCGGTACAGGACTCGGTGTTTATTGACACGGCGCCTTACGTAGGATTAAAATATTGCGGACTGACCTTTGAGTCGGCTATGTTTGATGTACAGCAGAACCTTTACCTGTACTATGGAGATACGGCCATTATCCGGGAGTTGTATGATTTTGACCTGAAATGGATGGATAAGGCAAACCGCCTTCATCCTTCGGGTATTGTTGACAAAGGGCTGGCAGATCATGAGTCGCTGGTAAATGTTCCGGTACAGCTGATGGGAACCATCGCTTATCTGAAAGCGGTACAAATAATGAAGGGTTTTTCAGTTGCTATGCAGGATAAAGCCAATGAATTACGCTTTGAAAATCTTGAAAAGAAGATAAAAAACCAATTGAGGGGTATGTACTGGAGCGGAACCAGGAGTATGGAAACTGTTGAACGGCAGTCGCGTGAGGCCTCAATGGCGTATATTAATACACTTCCTGAAGAAGAACGTAAAAAAGCGACGGCCGAACTTCAAAACAGGCACAATGTATTTAATAAACAAACATTTTATACGTTATTGCTGAGCGGCGGGGTAATTCCTGAAAATGAGCAACCGGCTGCAGTGGATTCGTTGTTGAAAGCAATAGATGATGCACCGGAAGGGCATTTTACTACAGGAATATTCGGGACAAAATATATACTGGAGGAATTGTCCCGGTGCGGATATGCTGATCGCGTTTTTAATATCGTTAACAGCACTCGTTTCCCCGGTTGGGGTTTTATGATCAGTAAGGGAGCTACTACGCTGTGGGAAACCTGGAAAGAAAGTGATGATGTATATTCTAACTGCCATCCTATGTTCGGTTCTGTTTCGGCATGGTTCTATCGTTGGCTGGCAGGCATACGTCCTTTGGCTCCTGGTTTTAAAAGGTTCGTCATCGATCCGTTATTGTCATCAGGTCTTTCAACACTTCGGTGTCAATACAAAACGCCATTGGGAATAATTTCATTGAACTGGGCACGCAAAAACGGTGGGTATGCTTTTAGCGTAACCGTACCAGAGTCAGGTGAAGCTACTTTTTGCCTTCCGGCGAATGTGCATTCAGTAATGATAAAAGACGCTCATAAAAATACGCCGTACAAACAGGCTGTGCTCCGGGAGCATAAATTCCTTGAGCTGCCTGGCGGTCAATACCTAATACAAACGCAATGAAATGTATATTTTTCTTTAGCATGTTGATAGGCGCCATATTTTTAAATGCGCAGGATATGCCGGTGCGGCTGCCTTCTATTATTAGCGACCATGCAGTATTACAGCAATCCACGAATGCCCGGTTATGGGGCTGGGGGCCCTCTACCCGTACCATTGCCATTGTGGGAAGTTGGGCGCCGAACGATACGGTAAGGGCGTCAGTTACTGATGAATGTACCTGGGAAGCCAGTATTAAAACGCCAACAGCGGGAGGCCCCTATACGATACAGTTTATTAACAGTTCCAGTATTGTTACAATTAAAGATATTCTTATCGGGGAAGTGTGGCTATGCTCCGGACAATCCAATATGGCAATGCCCTGCAACGCAGAAATCGCTGACCGGGGAAATATATTACAGGCGCCTCCAAATAAACGCATGCGTTTTTTTGTGCCGGAGCTGGCGTATGATGTCTATCCCCGCTCAGATTGCAAAGGGAAGTGGGTGATTTGTGATGCTTCCACGCTTGCATATTTCAGCGCGGTGGGTTTTTTCTTTGCCCATAAATTGCAGGAACGGTTGCAGGTACCGGCAGGGATGATCGGTGTTTATCTGGGTGCCACCCGTATACAACCCTGGATGCCCCGCCAGGCAATTGAAGAAGACACGGAGCTTTCGAAAGTCAGCAGGAATATAGGAACGGCCTGGGCACCCCAAGGGGTCTCTTTGCTTTATAATGGCATGATCCGTCCTTTGGCGCCTTATAGCTTATCCGGGGTGATTTGGTACCAGGGAGAAACAAATGCCTGTTCTGATGCTGAATCAAGGTGCTACGGTCAAATGTTAAGACGGCTGATCACCAGCTGGCGCACTGCATTCAGGAATGATTTTCCATTTTATTTTGTGCAGATTGCTCCTTTTGACGGGTATTACCCGCGGGACGCAGCTGCTTACCTGAGAGAGCAACAGGAAACGGCATTGGTACTGCCAAAAACCGGAATGATCAATATTGGAGATAAGGTGGACGCAGTGAAAGATATCCATCCAAAATTGAAAGCCGTAGTGGGAGAACGTCTTGCTAATTTGGCACTTAAAGAAACGTATCACTATAATGACCTGAATCCTTATTTTCCTCATTTTGCAAAAATGGATGTGCGCGGAGGAACTGTGATTGCTACAGTAGCAGCTGCCGGCCAATTGCAATGCAGGGGCAATGAGATTTTAAATTTCCAGCTGGCAGGGGAGGACCATGTTTTTTACCCGGCAAAGGCTGTAGTGGAGCAAGACGGAACCATAGCATTGAAATCAAAGGGAGTGAAAGCTCCCGTGGCTGTAAGATATTGCTTTTCCAATGAAGCAATGCCTGATTTATTTGATATGAATGACCTTCCCTTGTTACCGTTCAGAACGGATAAATGGTAATTTCAGGTAAATTTATTGAAATAGCGAAATACATTGTCAAATGTGTTTCACTATTTTATACTAATAGCTGATTGATTGTCAATGAATTGTCGTTGAGCTCTAGATGGTTCGGTCTTTTGCCGGGTAAACGCTCTTGTCCTTTGCAATAAGGAAGCTTCCTGATTATTCATCTGCATATCATTTTCAGCCTGCATTATAATAGTATTGCGCTGTTAATACTCCCTTAGGGTCCACGTATCGCTTTTGCTAAATGCTGTTCCACAGCCGCCGATGAACCATTCGTCCGTCTGCGGTAAACCACGGGAATAGAAAGATAATGCCTCAAAGGATGCAATCTTTTATAGTGCAAAAAAAAACTTAGTTGCCGAGGTGTTTGTTTTCTTCAAAGCAGAAGCCACCCTATTCACCAGCTTTCAATTGCTCAATATTCCGCTGTTGTCAAACTTTTCCTGCGGCCTGATCCCTTTGTCGTTTCCAATCGAGTTATTTAATTTGGTTACATTTTGTATTTTTATTTATAAATGTTACAACAGCATGCCATTTTATCAATCCAGTACCGATGAAGATTTACTATCATTACTAAAGTTGAATGACAAAACTGCTTTTACGGAGATCTATGATCGTTATTGGAAGCGCCTCCTGGTACGGGCAAAACTGCTGTTGAATGTAGAGGAAGATGCCGAAGAAGTAGTAAATGATATTTTTGTTACACTATGGAGAAAAAGAGCAACGCTTCAGATTAATAAGAAATTGAGCACGTATATCGGAGCGATGCTTCAGTACGCCTGCTTTAAGGTTTTGGCTGAAAGCAGGCGCAGAAGAATAACAGTTGCCAGTTTACCGGAATCTGCCGACTATGGCACTTTGCAGTGGCTTGATTTTGAATCTCTTTCCCGGGAGCTGGAAGCTGCTGTGAGCAATCTCCCCGAAAGATGCCAGCTCATATTCAGGTTAAGTCGGGAAGCGGGGCTTAATGATAAAGAAATTGCAAGACAACTTGGACTATCAGTAAACACCGTTCGAACGCAAATGCACCGTGCGCTCAGCAAACTAAAAGATGCATTGGGCAGCTTTTTCATGTTATAAAATGATGTTTACATTATTTAGAGTAACCATTTTTAAGAAAATGCATACTGCATAAAAAAAATTTTGGCTGCTTGTAATGCATCTGCAATTGTAATACCCTCTATATAGAAAAGCGCTTGCTATGCCATCATTAACGAGGGAACAGGTAGAACTGCTTGCAGAAAAAATGCTGAACGGCTCCATCGATACCGATGAACAGCAGCTGTTGTATCAATGGCTTAACGAGGACCGGGGTAACACAGCCGAGTGGAACGGCTTTGAAAAAAATGAGGAGGATTTAAAAAACCGTCTGTTGGCACGTATCAGGAAAGAAGCAGGCATTGATAACATGCCCGGATCAAAGGAAATACGCATGCGAAGCGCATATTGGATCGCAGCTGCCGTTGCAATGTTTGCAATCCTTGGAATTTTGTTTTATTCAGTACCAAAAAAAAAGGCATCGATACCAAACATCGCTAATCAAACACCCAACAACATTCCGGCTCCGGCGACCAATCGCGCTATGATTACTTTATCTAACGGGCGCCAGGTATTTTTGGATAGTGCAGGAAACGGACCACTGGCAGCAACAGGTAACATAAAACTGGTTAAACTGGCAAACGGGCAAATTGCTTATCAGGCCACTGATGGTACTCCTGATAACGATGCGGATTTAAAGCAATTGCAGTACAATACACTTACAAACCCGAATGGAAGTAAAGTGATCGATGTGCAATTGTCAGACGGAAGCCGTGTATGGCTAAATGCGGGCAGTTCTGTTACCTACCCGGTGGCGTTTGTAGGAAAGGAACGTAAAGTAGAACTGAATGGGGAAGGATATTTTGAAGTTGCAAAAAACCCTTTTAAGAAGTTTGTAGTAACCGCTAACGGGACTACCACCGAAGTGTTGGGAACACATTTTAATATTAATGCCTACTCGGATGGGCGCGCTGTTACAACAACCTTATTAGAAGGCTCTGTAAAAATAGGCATGCAAAAAGATGCACCTGCTGCGCTGTATATTAAACCGGGCCAGCAAGCCATTGTTTTTGAAAAAAATATTAAAGTAATCTCTGGTGTGGATGTTAACGGCGTGATCGCATGGAAAAACGGGTTATTTGAATTTAAAGAAGCAGACATCAAAACAATAATGGACCAGTTATCAAGATGGTATGATCTTGAAGTAATTTATAAGGGAACTATCAATAAACATTTTGGAGGTACAATATCCAGGGAGCTTCCCGCTTCAGATGTTTTTAAAATGCTGGAACTAACCGGTGAAGTAAAATTCATCATCCAGGGCAGAAAAGTAATTGTTTCCGGAAAATGAGATTGTCAACAAAATTGTTTATGAATAAAAAGCATAATTATGTCCCCGCCAGTATAAAAAGGTTGCATTGCTGCAAATAAAAAAAACCGGGCGTATTTGCGACGATCCACCCGGTTAAAAGATTAAACAGCACAAGATTTTCGGCTAAAAATTTCGTTACCATTAAATCATAGCAAAAGTATGATATCGCTTGCTTTTTGCAAAATCCCGCGCCGGGAGCATCGGGTGCGGCATGTAGTTCAACAACTGAATTTCAGAAAAAGTGTGTTAATTATGAAAATGATTTTTGTGTTCATATTTGTCACATTGATTCAGGCCAAAGGAACCGTTTTTTCCCAAACGGTGACTTTATCGGCTAAGAATGTTTCTATTTCAGAAATATTTAAAGAAATACAAAGACAAACAGGATATAATTTTTTATACAGTACTGAAGCAATACACGCGATACCCAAAACAAGTATAGCTGTAAAAAATAAGCTTTTGACCGAGGCGCTTGATATTTGTTTGGCTAAGACGCCCCTGTCTTATACGGTTGTTAATAAAACAATTATTATTAAAGAAAGGCAGCTGTCAAAATCATCAGGAGAAAATGAGAAAACAACCGGTGTGGTGCCCCCCCTGCTAAATATAAAAGGCCGGATTGTAGACAATAATGGTGGAGCGCTAACAGGCGCCAGTATCCAGGTTAGAGGAGGACAAACAGGCACGGTAACCGACACAAACGGTGACTTTGTTATAGCTGCAGACGGGCATGCTATCCTTTTGATATCTTCTATTGGTTATACAGGTTTGAGTGTTGCCCTGTCGGATCTGATGCGTTTAACAGAAGGTCAGTCCGTGACAATAGGCGAAGGCCGGGTGGAAAAGCACGGAAACCTTTTTACCTTCTATTTGGCACCACAGGTATCTTCTATGGATGAACTGAAAATTATCGGATATGGCGGGGTTCGTAAAAGAGAGCAATCCAGTTCCAGTTCAACCATTAATGCAAAAGTATTCCAGGATGTGCCGGCGGCAACATTTGATTTAGCAATACAGGGGAGGGCTGCTGGCGTACAGGTAACCTCCTCCTCCGGTGAACCCGGAGCCGGGGTTAGTATATTAATACGGGGAAATAACTCGGTAAATGCCAGCAATCAGCCTTTATATGTTGTGGATGGCTTCCCGCTATCTCCGATGGATGAGGCAACGGGAAATTCCAATAATGGATTGGCCCAGCAAGGTGCGCCATCAAATCCCCTGGCCTTTATAAACCCCACAGATATTGAATCTGTTGAGATCCTGAAAGACGCGGCGGCAACCGCAATTTATGGATCACGAGGCGCTAACGGCGTGGTAATGATTACAACTAAAAAAGGCAAAGCCGGTAAAGCGTTAGTTGATGTAACCTTCGACATGGGGATCAAGCATCTTACCCATTTTCCTGCTATGATGACCGGGCAGGAGTTTGCAGAACTTTATAACGAAATAGTTCCTTCATCGCCCTTCCGGGGATATTTAAGGCCCATTCCTGCAAATACACGGGATCGAAACTGGGCTGACGAAGTATTGAGAGACGGAACCACCCAGAATTTGAAAGTGTCTGTGGAGGGGGGCAACGAAAAAAATACCTACAGCATATCGGGAGGGTATTATAATGAATTGGGCACCATCCGAACGTCCCGGTATCAAAGAGGAACCTTCAGACTAAGATCAACACACAGCATTAATTCGAAATTGTCGGTTTCATTTCTTGTTAATGGTTCCAGAACCGGGAACAGGCGCGTTTCAAATGGCTCAGGCGCTATTATTGGCGGGGATGCGATCCTGGATGTGCTGCGTGCAAAGCCGGTTTCGGATGATTTTACGGCAGATGAATACCTTACCGACGATATTGTCGCATATGCTTATAACCCTGTTAACAGCCTTAACAGAAAAGATTTTACTGTTAACAACGATTTCTTGTTTAGTAGCCAGATCAAATACTCGATACTTAAAGGTCTTGATCTGAATATAAATCCCGGTGCTTCATTTCGTGATAGCAAGCGGGATATCTTTTTCCCAAGCACAGAAGGGTTGGGGGCCCGTGTAAACGGTTTTGCTTCCGTTGCTATGCTGAACAGCCAAAACTATGTGCTGGAAAATTATCTTACTTACAATAAGCAAATTAATAACAGGCATAGTTTCAATTTGGTTGGAGGCTTTTCCGGGCAGGAAAACAGGTCGTACAGCTATAATGCAACTGCACAGGATTTTCTGAATAACCTACTGGGATCCGACAATTTATCTATGGCGCGCACGCAAAATACACCTGTTATTAATAAGGCGAAGACTGATCTGCAGTCCTTGTTTTTCCGAAGCAGCTTTTCACTATCAAACAGTAAATACCTGGCAACCTATACCATAAGGCGGGATGGCTACAGTGCGTTTGCCCAAAATCATAAGTTTGCCGTTTTTCAGGCAGGGTCCGTAGGTTGGAATATCTATAAAGAAACCTTTCTTAAAGACGTAGCGGCCCTGTCTAACCTTAAGCTCAGAGCAAGCTATGGTACTTCGGGAACCACCAGTATTGGCCCCTATGGTTCGTTGCTATTACAGACTTCTCAGAACGGGGTTGTAAATAACACGGTAATCGGAGGGTTTGGTCCCCAAAGAATGGGGAACCCTAACCTGAGATGGGAAACAACAAGACAATTAGACATTGGTCTTGACCTGGGATTGTTTAAAAACCGGTTGAGTTTTACCGCCGATGCTTATAGGAAAAATACAATAGACCTTCTTCAGAGTTTCCCCTTAGCGCCTTCTACGGGCTACTCCAGTTATTTAACAAATGTGGGTGACATCCGCAACCAGGGGCTGGAGTTTGCTTTATCCGGTGTTCCGGTTACAAACAGCAATTTTAGCTGGAACAGTGATTTTAATATAAGTTTTCAGCGGTCTAAAGTCGTTAGCCTGGGCGGAGCAACAATTAATGGAATCCGGGTTGGCGGAAACTTTTTTGGTCCTTTAAACCGCATAGTTGAAGGAGATCCTTATGCGGCGTTTTATGGCTACATCGCTCAGGGGTTGCAGCAGTATTCGGATTATAACCCCGCAACAGGTAAATGGAAATATCCGGGTGAAGACGCGCAGCCGGTAGGAAGCGTCGTTTTAAAAGACGTTAATGGCGACAATGTAATTAATGACCTTGACATTGTTAAAATTGGCGACCCTAATCCTGATTATATTTTTGGATTCAATAACGATTTTCGTTACAAGGATTTTACACTGGGCATTTTCTTTCAGGGATCGGTTGGTAATGATATTTTTAATGCAACCGGCATGCTGATTAACTCTGGCTCTGTTACTGCTTACGGAAATCAGACACAGGATTGGTGGCTGCACAGATGGACACCCTATAATCAGCATAACGATGTCCGGTATCCCTCCTTTACAACTGCGGCGCAAATGGTAAATAGTACAAAAGGAGTGGAAGATGGTTCTTATGTACGGTTAAAAAATATTCGTCTTGCTTATAATCTCCCTCAAAGGATCTTGACAAGAAGTCATATACGTACACTCTCTGTTTATTGCACATTAAATAATATTATTACCTGGACAAAATATACGGGCTTTGATCCTGAAGTAAACAGCGGAACTGCTGCGGGTGTTACCAACAACAATATCGGCTCTGATATCGGCTCTTACCCACGGGCTAACACATTCTTATTTGGCCTGAGAATGGGCTTATAAAACTCCTATTTTATGAACAGAATTAAACTTCTTATACTGCCAATTATCGTTTTTGCCGTTGGCTGTAAAAAAATGTTGCAGGAAACAGTGTATACTTCTATTAACCCGGATAACGTGTATGCTACAAAGGAAGATATTGATGCGGCGGTTGTTTCAGCATTTTCCATTTATAACAGCACCCCAACAATGCTTTTCCCGGTGTTCGACGTTCAGTCGGAATATATGTCCGCCTCAGAACTTCCCAATATAAAGATCTTTGAAGATTATACCTATGCTTCAACTACCGCAACTACCGCCAATTTTTATGCACACAATTATGTGGCCATTAACAGGTGTAATGCGATCATTGATCGCGTTCCCCGGCAGTCTAAAATTGATGCAACGCTTCAGAAAGTATACATTGCAGAAGCGAAATGGTTAAGAGCCTGGGCGTATTTTAACCTGGTGCGCTTGTGGGGCCCGGTACCTTTAAAATTGAAAGAAACCCGGACGGTAAGCGACTTTAACGTGCCTGCGTCCCCGGTAAAAACGATTTACGATTCAATCGTTGCCGACCTCAAAACTGCAATGACGGATTTGCCCAATAAAAGAAACGCAGGTGTAATATCAGAAAAAGGGCGCCCAAACAAAGGCACAGCTGAATTCTTGCTGGGTAAAGTATATCTGACAATGGCCGGCCTTCCTTTAAAGGATGGATCGCATCTGTCGGAGGCCAGGGATTTATTGCTGGACCTTTACAAGAACCCCTTGCAATACGGCTTTACATTGTTTAATGATTTTGGACAGAGTTTTAGTCTGGACGGTAATCCCGTAAATCCAGTATATCAAAGCGGGGCGAAGCCACTGGGTGCCGATCCTACGGAAATTGTATTTGGTATCGGTCATTCCACGTCTACTTCACCATCTTTTCCCAGCACGATGTCCTATTACACGTTGCCGACGCTTTCGGTTGAATCAAGCAGTGGGGGCAACGGTTTAATAGGCGTCACCTCTTCTTTTGGAGATCTTTATGAAAGCTCCGATAAAAGAAAAACGATAGGTTTGATCACGCAATGGACGAATGCCACTACCAAAGTTGTAAATGTTTATGGAACCAGTGGTTATGGTAGTCCCGGAGGTATTTCTGGAGGCTATTACATTGGAAAATACAGGGCACAGTCCGGCCGGGTAGGCACAGGCATTATCACTTTTGATAACGACCAGGTCATTTACCGCTTTGCAGATGTGTACCTGATGCTGGCTGAAATATATAATGAATTAGACGGCCCTGCCGCAGATGCCTTTAAATACCTGAACGAGCTTAGGGCCAGAGCCGGTGCATCGGCATTTACTTCACAGCAGGCAGGTACGCAGGATAGTTTCAGGGATATAATATATAATGAGCGATTGCGTGAATTTATTTATGAAGGACATGTGATATTTGATTTAAGGCGATGGGGGCGCCTCCAAAAGGCCATGCTGGCTGATCCCCGGCCTGCTGGCAGCCGGCCTGTTTACAAACCTGAATATGAGTTGTTCCCGCTCCCCATTGCTGAAGTGCTTAATAATCCGGAGCTTAATAATTAGTAATCTTTTCTAAAAAAGAGTTATGATTCAAAATCGAATACTTAATAATTATGTGTTATTGTTAATAGCATTCATAATGGGTGTATCCTGCACCAAGACGTCAAAGCCCGACTCCGTTTTGCCCTCCGGAACTATGGCGGAGGTATTAAACCATTCCACCGCCTACTGGGCTTCTAATGTTGCGGTGCAACGGGGCGGGTTTAGCGGCCCGCTTGCGGCACCGGGCCCGTTTACCGGTTTTGTTGTTTCGAATTATGGATGGCGGCTGCTGGGGTTTAGCGTTTATGCCGGCATCAATCAAACAACAGGTACAACAGATACGCTTAGCCGGATAGATCCAAACATTATGAAGGCAATTGCCGGGTACATGTTTGTAAACGGGAAGCTCGATACCGCCAACCTGCCGAATACAGTTAATGGGGAAATGCGCACTATTGACGGCAAAACGCTATACTGCACCAAAGTGCCGGCCGTTGTTACCTATAGCGGAATAGCTGCCAATGTCGGCGTCCCCTATATTAACGGTCATAGAGTTACTACAATAAATATTCCCTATCCCAATAATGGCATTATACAGGAGTTGGGAGAAGTAGTATTGCCGCCTATAGGACCGATAGCGGCAACAATAGATACCATTGCTTTAAGAAAAGACACTACTTTAAGCCTTTTAAAAGCATCTTTGTTAAAAGCCAGCACTGCTACCGGATCAGGATCAGTAAATCTTATGCAATTACTGGCACAGCCAGGACCTTACACCGTTTTTGCACCAACAAATGCAGCATTCAGAGCGTATGGCGGTGGCATATACAATTCTATTGAAAAGATAAATGCGTTAAGCGGGCCTGCATTAGACCTGTTAAACCGGCATCTCCAGTTTCATATCGTGGCACAGCGCCTGTTTTCCAGTTATTGGATCAATTTCTCAACAACGGCAAATAGTGAAAATACCGTTGCGACAATATTGCCAGGGAAAGCGGTAAATATATTGGGGAATAATGTCGTTGTTGGAAATAACATCAGGGCGAACATAGCACCGGGTTCGGGCGGCGTAGAAATTAACCGGACTTGCGACAATGGTGTGATTCATAAAATCAGTGCTTTTCTGAAAGCAGAATAAATAAGAAATATGAGGGTAAGAAAAATAGTGGCTGCAACAATCTTGCTTGCCGTATCAGGATGCCTGTACCGGAATGTTAATGCGCAACTGCCATCCAGGAAAACGATTATAAAACAAATGAGGCAGGTAGCCAATTTTCAAATGTCCCAGGAATGGTCAACCGCCCGGCGATCTAATGGAGAATTGGTAATGGGGCCAAAGACCTGGGAGGCCGGCGCATTCTATCCCGGGTTATTGGATGCCTATCGTCAAACTCATGAAAAAGTGTACCTGAACCATGTAAAGCAGGTTGCCGAAAAGAACCATTATGATCATAATGGTCGTATTCATGTGGCGGATGACATCGCTATACTGCAAACTTACCTGGAGTTGTATGAATTTGATCGGGATCCGGTTTATATCAGGGCAAGCCGGATTGCTTTAGATTCAATTATGATAACACCCTGGTCCGGGGTGCGGGAATACGGCTGGTGCGATCTTTTATTTATGGGTCCCCCGGTATGGAGCCGGTATTATGCTATTTCAAAGGAAAGAAAATATATAGAATACCAGGACAAAATTTATTGGGAAGCCGTTGATAACCTTAAAGATAAACAGTATCATCTTTTTTACAGAGATGACAGATTTAAAACAATAACATCGGCCGAAGGTAAGCCCGTTTTTTGGAGCAGAGGCAACGGCTGGGTAATGGCGGGCATTGCAAGGTATCTCGAATACATTCCCCATAAGGATCCATTGCGGAAAAAATATGAAGCATTATTATCTGAAATGGCAGCTGCGCTGAAGCCGCTGCAGCAACCCGATGGTTTCTGGAAGTCAAATCTTTTGGAGCCCGGTTTATTTCCTGTTGGTGAAACCAGCGGCACTGTTTTTTTCTGCTATGCCATTGCATGGGGAATTAATAATGGGATTTTATCTAAAAAAGAATTTTTGCCTGTTGTTGAAAAAGCATGGAAAGCACTTTCGGCTGCCATTCATCCGGATGGCAAGCTGGGTTTTGTTCAGCCGGGAGGCGACAGGCCGAACACAACCAATTATGATCTCTCTAACTGGTATTCGGCAGGTGGATTCTTAATGGCAGCCAGGCAGGTGTGTAAATTAAAATAATAAACGAATGACGATGCGCAATACAATATATGGTCTTTTGTTTTTATTGTTTTTCTCTTTTTTCCACGAACATTCCTATGCTAAAACAGTGCACTTGCCTGGTTTTGCAAGGTCGGCGCTAAAAGATACAGTAC
>JAGIAQ010000114.1 GCA_017744795.1 Niabella sp.
GAAATTGCAGGGAGTGGTTAGTTATACCTATACCAATGGGGCCGGCATTGTTCCGCTCAATGCTTTGCAACGGCATAATATGTCCATCCGTCTGTCGGGAATATTGTCGAAAAAGTGGCGTTTCGACACCAAGCTGGAATACATGCGTCAGAACATCGATAACAATATTTCCGAAGGGGAATCGAGCTACAATCCTTTTCGTCAAATTTATACCACGCCACCCAATATACGGCTGGAGGATCTTAAAGAATATGAATTCATCAACGCCTCGGGCCTGCCTCAGCAAAATTACTGGTCTACGGTAATCACCGGAGCCAACCCCTATTGGACCATTTACCGGAACCTTCGCAAAAACAGTTCCAATCAGTTTGTGTCGATGGGAACGCTTTCCTATATGATTACCGACAACCTGAAAGCAATGTTGAGGGGTTCCTACATTGCTGACCAATCGGATGCGGAGGAAAAATCTTATTACGGAACCTTCAGAGATCCTTTTGGCGCGTATTCGGTTTCCACAGGCAAGGGAAGTACTTACAGCGGGGAATTCCTCTTAAACTATACAAAGCAATTTGCCGCCAACTGGTCTTTTGACGGTAACGCAGGCAGTGAATTGCGCCATAACAAAACCAGTCTGTTTGCGGCAAATACCGGAGCTGCGTTAAATATTCCCAATGTATTTTCGATCAGTAACACACAACTTCCCATTACATCCAATGCGTTTACGGAATATGAAACTCAATCCCTTTGGTATGATGTAAAACTCGGATGGAAAAAGGCGCTTTTTTTGGAGCATACGGGCCGTAATGACTGGAACTCCACACTTCCGGCATCCAACAGATCTTTCTTTTATCCTTCTATTGGCATAAGCGCCGTGTTAACAGACCTCTTTTCTTTGCCCGAAGCCTTTACCTATCTGAAATTAAGAGGCTCGCTGGCACAGGTGGGTAATGGTACCAGTCCGCATCAGCTCAGCCGCTACGCCACAAGCATCGCAGGGGGCACCAGTGGGTATATTCTGCTGGGATCAACCCTTCCGAATAAAACACTAAAACCGGAGCAGACCGTATCCAGGGAACTTGGATTAGAAGCCAGCATGTTTGCCAACCGGCTGGGCCTCGATCTGACCTTATATAAGACCAACACGAATAATCAGTTGTTCTCCCAGGCAATACCGGTTGGTTCCGGCTCATTGAATTACCTTACCAACGGAGGCGACGTTCAAAACAGTGGTATTGAAATTATCCTGAACGCGCGGCCGGTTGCCACAAGGGATTTTAAATGGGATGTAAGCGTTAACTATGCGCTTAACAAAAGCCTGGTGAAAAGATTATCCGATCAGAATAGCCGGCTCGTAATAGGCACAGATACTTATATGAGAGACTTTGTGCTTGAAGCCGGAAAACCTTTTGGTTTAATGTATGGAAAGGGGTTCCAGCGCGATTCTTCAGGCCGGGTATTGGTAAACCCATCAACCGGCCTGCCCCAGGTTACCGCCGGCCGTACCGTGCTTTTGGGTAATGTAAATCCGCTGTGGACCGGTGGCTTTTCCAGTACCTTTTCCTACAAGAAATGGACCGCGGGATTTGTGATCTCCCATAAACAGGGCGGATCCATTGCTTCGTACACGGATGCTATTTTATACGGAGATGGTCTGGCCCAAGGAACCGTTTTCGGAAGGGAAGGCGGTCTTGTTTTTGGTAAAAATATTTTCCAGGATCAGCAAGTGGTTAATTCCGATGGTTCCAATACCACAAAAGAAGTTACCGCCCAACAACTTTGGGGGCTTTTGGCAAACCGAAACACCCCTGTTGCCGAGGTTTTAATGAAAAGCGCTACCAATACGCGTTTGAGAGAAGCAACTATCGGGTACGTTTTTACCGCACCCAAATTGGGAAACTGGAAACTGGCATCCATTGAAGTAACAGCCGTAGGCCGCAACCTGTTTTTTATACATCGTGCCAGCCCCACTATCGACCCGGACTTTATGGTCGGTACCGGCACCGTCTCAGAAGGCTTTCAGTCGTTTCCCCCGCCTACTACCCGTTCCTATGGTATCAGCGCTAAAGTCAATTTTTAACCCAACAGCATTTAAAACTGTATAAAATGAAAACTATTACATATATAACCGGTTCCTGGCTCTTTATTACCCTTATGATTACCGGGTGTACAAAAAATTTTGACAAGATCAACGAACCTAAAGGAGTGCTGCCCGAAGAAAACATCGGGCCTTCAACCGTTGGGCAGGCATTCGCCTATGCGCAGTATTATGGTCTCGGCGCCTTTTATGTTCAGGTTGAAGAAAACCTGCATGGTCATATATATGCTCAATACTTTACCAGCGTTCCTGCCAACTTCAGTACAGAGCGCTTTGTTCCCAACGGAGCCTGGGTGAACCTTTTCTGGAATGAATTTTATGCCAAGTCCGCCCTGATGCTTTTAACCACAGAAAAAGTTACCGCACAATACAAAATGACGGTAGCCAATGCAATGGCGAAAGTATGGCGGGTGGTCATGTATCACCGCAAGACCGATTATTTTGGCCCCATCATCTATTCCAACTATGGCAACGCGCAAAAATCAGTAAAGTACGATGCCCAAAAAGATATCTATTATGATTTCTTCAAAACCCTGGATGAAGCCGTTGCTGTTTTCAAATCCAATCCGGGCAGCAATGCGTTTGGCACTATCGATCAGGTGTATTCTGGCAAGACCGATAGTTGGTTAAAATTCGCAAACTCACTCCGGTTGCGTCTGGCAATGCGTATCGCTTACGTGGATCCACAAAAAGCAAAAACAGAAGCAGAAAAAGCGGTTGCTGACGGAGTCATCCTTGTCAATGCAGACAATGCCGCGGTAAGTTCCACCATTAACAACGTAAATATTCTTTCCCGCATTACTTATTTAACTGATTTCAGAGCATCTACAGGATTGCTTAGCGCGTTAAAAGGCTACAATGACCCCCGGTTACCGGTTTATTACAGCCCGGCTGCAACCGGTGGTGGATATACCGCTTTGCGCAATGGCCTGCCGGCTTCGGACAGAGGCACTGCGGTGGCGCCATTAACCTCATTTGCAGGTCCAAAGTGGATCGGCAATCCGCCCCGCGCGGGCACCCTGGTTCCCAACCGGGTCATCGGCGCTGCCGAAGTGGCGTTTTTAAGAGCCGAGGGCGCATTAAGAGGATGGAATATGGGCGGAACGGCAAAGGATCTTTATAATAGCGGCATTCGATTGTCGCTCCTGGAAAACATTCCTTCTATAGCAACCGGCGATGCCGACGCGTATGTAAACAGTACCAATACGCCCGCAGCAATTAATGATAAATGGAATTCTCCGGCGATGAGCAATATACAGGTTCTTTATGACGCCTCCGGAAGTTTTGAAAAACAACTGGAACAGATCATCACGCAAAAATGGCTGGCCATCTATCCTGACGGATATGAAGCCTGGGCAGAGCGCCGCAGGACGGGGTACCCCAGGGGCTATGCCCTGTTAGGTTCAGACAATCCTGATCTTAAGCCTACGGACCTTGCAAGAAGAGTTATTTATCCGCCGGTAGAAATTACCACCAATAAGGCGGCATACGACGAAGCCGTTTCACTGCTGGGCGGAACGGATGATGCGAAAACGCGGCTGTGGTGGGATAAAAAACCGTTGACGGATTATCCGGTTCCTACACAATAAGTATACGTGTGATTGATAGATGATCATTAATTTGATTTTAATCACTTAAATTATATGCTATGAATCGTCTTCTATTTTTATTCTTATTGTTTGTCCCCACCGTTTTTTACACCGGCTGCAAAAAAAATATCAGACAGGAACAACAGCGGGATGTGCCAGCTACATCAATGACCGGTAATACAACGCTGCCCAGCGTCAGTATCGGAGGTATTACCCAGATGCGCTATTTTGACTATCCTCCCGGGAATACAAACCGTCTCTTTATTGGTGTTGCATGCGGGAATTTTGATGGCAGCGGAGTAGCAACCATCGCCATGCTGAAAAAAGAGAGCTCCCAGATCATTTTTATGAGAACAGGCAATGACGGCCAGCATTACCAGATCCCTTTCTCCTTTGACATCAGCACATCTGACAATGATTTTAAAGCCATCGCAGCAGGAGATGTTGATGGAGATGGCATTGATGAACTGGTTGTTTTAAGAAGCTCCCCAACAACGGATCTGCTGGTTTATGACATTCCTGCTAACTTTTCCGGAACGGCTACATTAAAAACAAGTTTAAAAGTGGGCTCTGGTCTGAATGACTGGAAGGGATTGGCCGTAGCAGATTTTAACGGAGACGGAAAAGCGGATATTGCTGTATTAAAAGGATCCGTGTCCCAGATTATTATTTACCAGGTTTCAGGATCTACTTTGTCATTAGGGGCCTACCAGAACCTGAGTACCGACACCACGGCAAATCAATGGAGCGGCATTGCGGGCGGCGACCTGGATGGTGATGGCAAAGCCGAGCTCCTCGCGGTACGGTATGGATCCGGCAGCTATGATGATTTTCTTTTCTACAAGTTTAACGGCTGGACGATGACAGCAGCCGGAAGTTTCAATTTCAATGGAGGTACGACCCACTATCCCTGGCGAAGTGTGGCTATTGGGGAGTTTGACAACAATAAGGCAAACGGGAAGGAATTTGTTGTTTATAAAAATTCACACAGTTTTTTTATTTACCAAAATTATATCAACAGCACCACGCCGCCTTCTATTATGGGCGGGCAGGATTTCTCAAGCGATACCGCCTATCCCTGGACCGGCATTGCAGCAGGTCAGATCCAGCTAAATACCGGCGGAGAACAATTGGTGGCCATTCGCCAAAAACCTTCTGATGGTACCATTGCGGCATTTGGGAATGAAACAGATGCATTTACCAGCAAGAAAGCCAATTTATCAAAAAACAACTTTAGTTTTGGTACCTATTGGCAGGGCCTCCCCTCCATGCGCAATTCAGATGGCACCCTTAACGTTACCGCTTTAAAAAATTTCTGTGACAGTAATAAGCTGTATACATTCGCTTTTCTCGTAGCAGAAAGATGGAAAGACGCATCGGGCGTTTACCCTCCGGCAGGTACAGAATATGTTTCCCTGGTGGAATTTCTTGACCTGTTGAAAAACAGCAACTCTCCCATTAAAGTAATCCCCGTTCTTGCACCGCCTACCGAATCCAATAGTACCTCAAGCCTGTTACCCAACCCGGGCGATTCCCCGCTCATTGGAGCCACAGAACTGGGTTCCGGTATCACTGATGAACGCACCCTGTTCCAGGGAACACCCAAAGCCAACGATTTTGTTGCCTGGTTTAAACTCCTGGGAATTATCGGAAATAAATACCCCAACATGGCCGGGATTAATATTGACGATTTTAATGGAAATGTCGGAGAAATAAGCGGGTTCTTTAACAGGACAAAATTGGGTAGTATGATCAGGGAATTACGCAATAATAACGAAGTGATTGCTTTTCTGCCCACGGTGTACTATGACGTCATGAATGGCAGCAATCTATGGGTCAGGGAATATACAGATGGGTTTACTTATTATTTCCGGAACCAATCCGGTTATACCGGCGGAACTTCTATTACGCCAACGGTCATTATTCCACCGGATACCTTGCGTCCTGTTACATCCACTTTTAATATGCACGGCGCCGTTGCATTACCCAGCGCTTTAATTGCCGGGGGCCAGAATTATGTGAATAAAGAGCTCAACAGCATGAGCTCCTGGATCGCCAACAGCAATAAGCTGCTTTTTTTAGGAATCTACGCTTCAACACATAGTCAGAGCCGCACTGCACCCACTGCATTTACCACAGGCGGATTGATGGACCAGGCGAAGACCAACACCAATTGCAGCGGATTGATGATCTATCTTTCACAGGATCCCTCTTCGGCAATCGGGCAGGCAGTATATTCCCGGTTTAACAGCTGGTAACATCTGCCAACAGGCGGAAGCGAACAGAAGGAACTACGGGGAACTATAAAAAGAGAGCATCTATTTTAAAGATGCTCCCTTTTCTATTATTACTATATTAAATACCGGAAACTGTCTTTAATTTTTGTAGAACCGGTAATTTTCACGGGTCAGGATATCAATAGACATATACACTTTAGGGTCTATTTCCTTACCCAGAACAAGATGATTGTAAAGGGCCATAATGCCCTGATAGGCCTGCTCCTGGGGCTTCTGACAGATCAAAAAATCAATAGGTCCCTTCTGAAGGTACTCAATATTTTTTGCGATATAGTCATAGCCAATCAGAAACACATCTTTGATGCCTGCTTCCTCAAAAAAGCGGGAAACGTAAAAGACCCTTGAATTGGTTACAAACACAGCCTTTATATCGTTATCCGCAAAAAGTTTTTTCAGCTCCTTTTTTATTGACGGATAATCTGTTTTTTTTATATCCGTTTTTAAGATGTCAATTTTTTTCGTATTCTTAGAAAAATAATCCCGGAAACCTTCTTCTTTTTTCAGCATGTGGTAAAACGCACCATATATCCTGGAAATATTTACAATCAGCACTTTTTGGTTTTTGTGCACCAGGTAATTCACCAGGTGCGCCCCCATGTAGCCACTGGAATAAAGGTCAGGGCCTACGTACGATAAACTATCCTGCTCCGGCATATCGGAGTTAATGAATACTATGGGGATACCTTTTTTTTTGCTCTCAAGCGCCAGCTTTGACGCCTTCTCTATAAAATAGGGTGCCAGGAGAATACCATCAAACTTTGACTTTAAAATATTCCGTGCCTGTACATCAAATGTTTTTGGATCGTTCAAATCAAAAAAGAACTTCTCAATCACAATCCCGTAATGACGGATCTGCTCTTCTGCTTCAACAATTCCTTTTAACGGTGCAGCCCAGTATTCCGTTTCGGAGGAAACGGAAGGGACCAATGTGGCAAACCGCAGATTTTTCTTCGATGCGAGCCGCCGCGCCAGAATGTTAGGTTGGTAATTATATTTCTTTACAATTTTTTCAATTATTTCCCTGGTTGCTGAAGACACCCCCGGCCGGTTATGCAATACACGATCTACGGTCCCGATGGAAACTTTTGCCTCCCGGGCAATATCTTTTACACCTATAGGCTGGTTAGTGCTCATGAAGGATCATTTTGATCAAAAATAAACCAAAAAAACTACCGGCTCAGCGCCTCCAGCAATTGTTTTCTTATTTTTCTGAAATAAAGAATACTGTTATCATAATCGGCAAAACCCATGATAACACTATTAACCAGGCTTGTTGCTTTTGCAGGATCCTTTTTCTCCAGCATCTTTAATAATTCGTAGTCATAAATACCATCACGCATCGCTTCAAAGCGGATAGAAGTATATAACTTTTTGTACCCCGGATACACAATATTGGCATCACCGGCGGGAAGCTTACCGGCGTCGCGGGAAGCGTCATCCCTGAGCGGATCGCGGCCGCCCCAATAGTTCAGTCCCCAGTGCAGGTAACCCGTTGCTCCGTATTTAAAATTGATCCAGTGCAGGTATCTTGTCTGAATCAGCGGCAGTTCAATAAAGCGGTTAGCATAATTGCCCCGTGGCCCCACACAGGTATAAAACCAGAGCTCCTTGCCTTCTTTTTTCAACTCCTGGTAAAAAGAATAATCTTTATGAAATACATCCAATACAGGCACCCATACATCAATTCCGTCTTTCAATTCTTTTGAAGTAAGCACCGCGTCAATGATCTTTACACCCGGTAAATATTTTTTTACGTAGCTGCTGATCTCCACATAGGAAGGCGCGTTTTTAGCAGTAGGCTCATCAGAAATATGCTGCATGTATTTTCCCAGCCAACCCTTCTGTTGCAGATGCTCTTTTAAAGCCGGAAGGAACTGGTTCAGGAAATTTTGAGCCCTGGGATCGCTCACCGGCAGCAATACAGAACGTATTCCATAAAAATCGGCCGCGGGGTTGGGACCTTTTTTCAACTTCCGGGTTTCTTCATTGTCTTCCAGTGGCACTTCAACAAAAAAGGGATCGTCCCAGGCACCGGAACGCCAGGCCAGGTGCCCGCCTTCGATCCGTTTTAGCGCGCCTGCTTTTTCAAACAGGGCGGCCTCTTTATCAAAGTTGGAAAAATCAAATGTATATTTCCCGTCATGCAACGTGAATTTTGTATTCCATGCTGCATAAATGCGATGCACGTTCTGGTTATGCGCCGCCATCATATCTGCATGTACTTTCAGCAACTCCCAGTATAAAGGCGAATAGCGTTCCACTTTCCGGCCCCTGTTCAGCAGCTCCAGCATTTCTGTATTGTACTGAGAAGACCAGTTGGTGATCCACAAGGAAGTTTCGGGCACTTTCACCGCATAAACTTTAAGCGGAACCGTCCGCCGGAACTGTTCTTTTCTTCCATTTACCAGCCCTGTTGCCGTTACCTGTATTTTATAATTTCCCGCTATCGCACTTACAGGTATGGGAACGGATATCCACAGAGGATTGATCTCACCCTGCGATAAATTTAACACGGTATCATCAACAATAGGATCAGGAAAATACCCTGAAACGGAACGCAGCAAGTCTTTCGACGCCGGCGTATAACTCCGGCCTACGGGCACATAGGTCACCCAACCTGTTGTAGCAGTGAGTTTGGAGGCAGCACCGGGCATGCAAACAGCATTGGCCGATAATGCCCGGATCGTACTGTACGCTTTTATCACCAACTGTATGGACGCTGTTTCGCCGGCTGCAGCGCGGATTGTATCATCAACCAGCGGCGGAAAATAAGCGCGGTCTTTGAATACTTTCTGCAAGGCATCCACCTGATAAAGAGCAGCGCTGTTTTGCGCATTCCCGTTTACAAAACAAAAAACTGAAGCTACCAACAAGAACTTTTTTATCATTTTTATTTATTGAAGGAATTTAATTTTAAAACAAGGGCCTGTCGGCTGTCTCAGCAATGTTTCTGAGCAGTTGCTGATACAGGACAAGATCCGGTTTGCCGGAATCCAGAAACTGTTTTCCCCAGCTGATCCGACCCGGATCCTTTTGAGCGGAAGCCCATTTTTTGAAAAGTGTTGCAGCTGCGGCTTCCCTGTTCAACCATTTTAACGCTGCCACCTGCATCAATGCATTTAATGAGGTTCCGGATTTATCCGACGCGGCTACCAGCTGCATCAATTGACGCCCATCTGATTCTTTTCCCCTTGCTATTTGTGTAACGGCTTCAAAAAATTGCTCCGGTCTTTTATCGATCTGATCGTCATAAGGTTTCCCTACTCCCATATTCCGTGGCCATAATGCGGCTTCGCGGATATAGCCGGATGCCCCTGCATATTTTTTTTGTTCCAGCGCCTTTACCGCCAGCATCAGTTTTATATCCTCATACACCAATCTTCCCTCCCCGGCTCCCTCAAAAGGCAGTACCTGCAATCCCTTCAGCAATTCATCTGCCTGTTGGTAACGGTCATTCCGCATTAGCGTTCGCACGTACAACATCCCGTTAATATAATCATCCGGGTGCTGCCGGCAATAAGGCTCTATTACCGCCAATGCTTTTTTATACTCCTTTGCCGCAAGATAATAACGCGTGAGATAGTTCTTATAACGCCAGCCCTTTCCCACGGCTTCAGCACGTTCCAGGTCCCTGCGTTGTAATGCGGTATCTTCATTTAATGCTGCCCGCACCATATAAAAAGGTGCGAAGGTTACAGCGTCATTGATCCCGTTTAGCAACGTCCACGCCTCGTGCCGGTTGTTCCTTCCCAGTTGCAGCAAGGCCAACAAATAGGCGGGCTCCCAGCTTTTTGTTTGCGTCCGGGCCCAGTCAAAGACCGGCATCGACTCCTCCCGGAACGGGAACACGAAATTGAGGTCGGCGGCGATCGCCTGTTGCAGGTAGCTTGCGCCCGAAGCCTGTGCACGGTTCATATAAGCCAGCCAGTACAACACTTCTTTTTGTTTCGGCGCCAGCAATAATAATTTTTCTGCTTCCTGAAAACGGCCCAATTCATAATACCAAATCGCCAGTTCCAGATAGGTTTGGTAAGGAAATTCATTTTGAATGCTGCCGGTTAATGCCTTTTCATTTCCCGCTCCTGAAAAGAATTTTTCAAATAACAGGAACCGGTTCAGAGGCTCGGCTTCTATGATCCTTTTTTCTTCTGTACCTTTTTCTTTTCCGGTTATTCTTTTTATCAGGTATTGTAATTGCAGCGCTTCTATATTTAGCTGGTTATTCAGCAATGCCTTTTGTGCATACTGCAACGAGCGGGTATAATCCTTTTGAATAAAGCAGATCCGGCTCATTCCGGTATAAGCGGGGCTCCTGAATTCTGTTGTGAGTGCTGCCACATCAAACCCATCCATTGCATCATTGATCCTGTTTGTTTTTACTGCCGCCAATGCATAATAATAATTAGCCGCTCCATCATAGGTATCAACCGCCAATGCGTGCTTTGCCAAATAAAAAGCCGAATCGTATTGCATGCGGTTATACAGCAGGTGCGACAATAATGTTAATGCGGGAACATAATTGTTATTTTGAACCAGTGACTGGCGGACCTTCAATTCGGCCTCGGAATAATTCTTCATTCCGGCAAGATCTCTCGCGAACAAATACAGCCCGTAGGCCGACTCCCGGTCAAAATCTGCAGGAGCCTTAAGCGGGCGCTGGAGGATCTTATCATCAACCGACCACCGGTATGCGCCCAGGCTGATCACCGCTTCTTTCCATTGCTCCGGCAACAGCCCGGTTTTAAATTTTTTTGCCTGCAAGGGTTGCAACGCCACCCGCTGCGCATACAGGATCGAGCCCTTCTGGTCACGCACATACAGGGTATCCTTTATAAAAATCAACGGAGCAATACTAAGTGCGGCGGCATTAACACTGATAACGCCGGCAGCATTTGCATCCGTAACGCCACCTGTTCCCGCAAAGGGATACCAGTATTCAGTCCACTGATCCGTACCATAAGGAATGAACTGCGTTTGTTTAAACGGCGTTTGGCTGCTGGGAGCTGCATTCTGATTAAACAGCCGGCCACTTTGCATTTCTACATACTGACCAGAACTATCAGTCAGCAGTTCCTTCCAGATATCCCCCTGATCGCTTAGCGCCCAGGAAAACATTTTCCTTCCCAGTTTTTCATCGCTGGCTGTGTAATGCAACATTCCAAAATCGGCATCCTTCCAATAGGCTCCAAAATAGGGCTTGCCGCTATTGATGACGTGAAAAGATTTGGAACCTTCGTAGTTATTTTCTTTCCACTGGGAAACATTTTTCCGGGCAACAGAATCATAAGGCCACTGGACCACTTCACCTGAATGGCCGATGGCTGCAGCGCCCGGGTACACCAGCTGCAGGTCACTTTTTGCAGATACCGCCGAGTTGGACCACTGGTAATAAGGCTCCCCTGTAGCCGTAGCATTCACCCAGGAAGAATGGGTTGTAAAATACCCTTTATCTTTTTCCAGTTTTACCTCTACGTTCCAGCGGGTACGTGTCAGCATTTCCAGGCACCCGATGATACAGCTTACACTTCCATCCACACCGGTGATCAATTTGTAATCAACCGGGGTAGCCGTATTGGGGGTATGCCCGATGATGCCGTAATTGAACTCAATACCACCACTGGTCCAGGGGCCGCGCATCGCAATATCCCTGAACTTTACCACATTGTTATTATACAAAAAGTAGCGTTTATGGATCTTATCATAAGCCGACCATACTTTTCCCCCGATCTGCGGAAATACTTCCACCCTTATAAAATCATTTTCCAATTGCACCACCTTCCATTCTTTCTGAACGGGCGTGGCCGTAAAACCATCAAACCGGAAATAGGGATAGATCCGTTCGAACGAGGGCACGGGATCCGGATCAGAAAACGGATACGTAATGTAGCTCTTTTTTAATTCAGTAATGGTTGCATTTTTTTGTGCCGCCAGCCCCCAATACAGCAGCAATGCCATCATACAGCAATAACCTTTTTTCATTTAATTTTTTATCGAATGATTTTTTAAAAATAAAAGATAAAGATATTTATCAACTGCTGTTAAATCAAGTATATTTTGCCGTGGCGCCCCTGAGGAACGGCCGGATGGGCTTGGCGAACTATCCATCAATACCTCTGCCTCCTTTTTTTAAAAGGTTATTGTAATTATCAAAAAATATTTTCTGTTTCTGGCGTTCGGTCAGGTTGGCTGCCAGTATCTTTCCCACACTCTGGTAATAGGAGTTGTCCGATGCAAAAAACAAGCGGTCTTCACCAAGGTGTTCCACTGCAAAGCCGATCATATTTTCGGCATTGTTACTCCCCGAAGTATCTACATAAATATTGGGGTAATCGCTGAACAATTTACATTCATATTCCCAATCGCCCCCCATACCAATATGAGCGTATTGAAATATGCCCTCCGGGTAACGCCGGGCGATATCCACAAAATCCTCGGGGATAGAGGTGTTGGGTTGTTTATAACCATTGTATTTCATCCGGTATCCGCCTACCCCAAGCTGGCATTCTCCATGAGAATGGATGATCATCTTCAGGTCGATCAGTTTTTCAATGATCGGAAAATATTTTGGGTCATTGATCTTTACCTGGTAGTAAAGTTCTCCCGTGCCGATCATCCCGGCATCGGTGCACCTTTTGATCTCATCCAGGGACTCCTTTTTGTAAACAGGATTCAAAACGAAACCGCCCAGGAGATGATCAGGATACTTTTTAATGGCTTTTATGGTAAGATCATTGAACTTCCTGAACTCGTCGGGCGTGCCGGGCATCACATCCAGGTACCTGGAAATAACCTGCTTCTCAATCCCTAATCTCCTCCCGTAATCGAGCTGTGTTTCGGGACTATCCTCCGTCCAGTAAATGTGGGCATGCGTATCTATCTTCCGGTATTTCATCACTTCCTTCATCAGATCATATCGCTGCAGCCCGGATGCGCCGGATTCTTCTGTTTCCGGGGTGACAAGGGCTGATTTTCCAACGGAGGCGCCGCTCACCAGCATTGCCGCCATGCCAGCCGTTCCCCGGGTAACAAATTTTCTTCGATTCATGTTCATGAGTTATTATTAGTATGATTACTTCTTAGCTGTTGTTTAAATTTCAATAAAGTTGTTTAGACTTTCAGATTCGTTTACATTTCCCGCCGATTATCGCAGATTTTTTGCGCAGATTTTCGCAGAAAATCAATCTGCGGATATCAGCGGT
>JAGIAQ010000115.1 GCA_017744795.1 Niabella sp.
CTTCAATAGCGTTCATGGGGCTTCCATGTCCTAAAAACAATACCGGCATTTTTGCGGTATTGCCAAAAGAACCCATCTGTTTATTAAATTCTTTTACCTGCATATACTTTTGTTACAGTTGATATAACACTATTCTTTTTTTAATTGTTTGCCCATGAAGACAGCATCATCAAAAGGATTAAAACGATAGGGCTCAATTTTCCTGAATCCAAAGGATTCATATAAATGGATCGCAGCTTTCATGGAACTAACGGAATCCAGTACCATTCTTTCATACCCCAGTTGCAAGGCTGTTTCCAGGGCAATTGCTATAAGCCGGGCGCCCAGTTTCTGTCCCCGATAAACGGGATCAATATACATCCGCTTCAATTCGGCAGTCTTATCATCCCATCGGCGAACGCCGGCACAGGCAACAGGCATCGTCCCGTCGAAACCCAGCACCAGTGCCCCTTCCGGTGCTCCATACTGCGCTCCAATTGATGTCAGTTCTTTTTCAAAATCCTGAAAAGACAGGTCAAAATCCAGCGATTGGGCATAAGCCCTGAACAATTGCCGGCCGGCATTAAAATCGGATGCTGATGCTGCTATGAGAAATTGTAGCTCCATTTTACACTATTAACGTCTGTTTAGTGATAAGGTTGCACAGAAAAAATGCGGTGCCAGCGAAAAGAATCCGCACCAATAATTTTTTTAACCGTCGTTTCGAACCCAACGTCAGGAGGGTGAGAAATCTCATTGTTGAACAATGAGATTTCTCCTCAGTTTCTTTCAGAAACTTTCGTCGAAATGACGATGACGTTAGCGACGGCGATTGCCACGACGAAGTGAAGGTACAATCATCCCTCTCCGTAATACACCCGCTTTACGCGTTGCGAGATGCCGGTCATGATCTCATAAGGGATCGTGCCGATCCATTCCGCCAGTTGCTGCACCGGTATGGCCGCGCCAAAAACGATCACATCATCGCCTTCATTTACATCCGGGATATGCGTAATATCGATCATGGTCATATCCATACAAACCGTGCCCATTACCGGCGCCAGTTGTCCGTTAACAAAAACTTTTCCCGTTCCGTTTCCCAGCCTGCGGTTATAGCCATCGGCATAGCCGATACGAATGGTGGCTATAACAGAATCCTCTTTTGCGATGCCCCTCCGGTTATAACTAACCGTTTCCCCTTTCTTTATTTTTTTGATCTGGGAAATTGTCGTCTTTAAGGTAGCAACTGTTTGCAATGGAACTTCCGACGCACCGGCAATTCCGTATAAGCCAATACCCAGCCGCACCATATCCAGCTGCAGTTCAGGGAAACGCAGAATAGCCGATGTATTGGCAATATGTTTTATAAAGGGGTAACCGATTATTTGTTCAAGGGTAGCCGCTGCATTTTTTAACAAGGCAAACTGGTGCAGGGTAAACGCATCCTCCACCTCGTCTTCACTGGCTGCCAAATGTGAAAAACAGGATTGTACTTTCATAAATTCGTTATGCGCCAGGCGGTCCGCCAGTACCGGTATGGCCGCGGTTGCAAAGCCCGAACGGTTCATGCCCGTTTCTACTTCAATATGAACCGGATAGTTTTTTAACCCGGCATTTTTTATATGCTGCTCAAATGAATTGAGCAGCTCAAAACTAAAAATATCCGGCTCCAGGTTATAATCCGTTATGGCATCAAATGCGCTTTCCTCCACATTCAGGACCATTATCGGGATGGTGATACCTGCTTTACGCAGCTCTACTCCTTCATCGGCATAAGCCACACCCAGGTAATCTGCTTTATGAAATTGCACTACACTTGCTATTTCAGCAGCTCCGCTGCCATAGGCGAAGGCTTTTACCATTGCCATCAATTTCACGCCGGGTCGCAGCTGTTGCTGAAAGGCTTTCAGGTTATGCGCCACGGCATCCAGGTTTATTTCCAGGACCGTTTCATGCACTTTTTGCTCCAGCAGGGTTACGATCCGTTCAAAACCAAACCGGCGCGCGCCTTTCACCAGGATGTATTCATCGCGGAATTGCGTACTGTGGTACTGCCGGAGAAAATCCTTTGTAGTTAAATAAAAAGCCGCATCAATTGTTGCAGATTGTTTCATTAATGCACCGATTATCGTTTGCATTTTTTCGCCGATGCCGATGAGCCGTTGCACCCCATAGCGTGTCAAAAGCGCGTAGATTGTGGGATACAGCTGCTGATCATTGATGCCGTTCTCAAAAAAATCGGAAAGGAGCACCGTCTGTTTCCGGCCTTTTGCCTGCTGCCCTAAAAATTGCAGTGCTATCTCCAGCGAAGTCAAATCTGCACTATAACTATCATTGATGATGGTGCAGTTATTGATCCCCTGCTTAAACTCCATCCGCATGTTCACCGGCTGCAGGGTTTTCATTCCGCCTGCAATCCTTTCCGGGTCAAACTTCAGGTACAAAAGCACCGCAGCACAGGTTATGGCATTCTCCACAGACGCCTGATCCGCAAACGGTATTTCGATTTGAAAAGCGGCGCCTTCCTTTTCTTTTAAACGAATAATAGTAGATTCATTTTTGGTGGTAACCTCAATTATCTGAACCGAGGCATCTTCGCCGGTGCCCCAGGAAAAAAAAGGAATATTTAAACGTGCAACGCCCGATACAATCCCATTATTATCCCCATTAGCGACAATAACTTTTGCATTTTTGAAAAGTTCCAGTTTCTCTGAAAGCTTCTCCTCATCATTTACAAACCCTTCGCTGTGCGCCAACCCGATATTCGTCAATACGCCGATGTCGGGATCAATAAGTGGCCGCAGGCGGGCCATCTCTCCTGGTTTGCTGATACCTGCTTCAAAAATTGCGAGATCATTTTCTGCGGCGATCTGCCACACGCTTAAAGGAACACCCAACTGTGAATTATAGCTTTTCGGACTACGCACGATATTCCTGTAAGGCTGCAGCAATTGATACAACCATTCTTTTACCACCGTTTTTCCGTTACTGCCGGTGATACCGATGGTTTCAATGGCAAACTGATGGCGATGAAAGGCGGCGATGGTTTGCAATGCCTGCAGGGGATCGGGCACTTTCAAAAAAACGGCGTCGGGATACCCAGAAGTGTCCATATCCTCATTCACCACAAAACAACGAACGCCTTTTTTATACAGCTCCAGTATAAAAACCTGTCCGTCCCGCTGGGGGCCCTGTAAGGCAAAAAATAAAGAGGCGGAAGGATTATTTAGTTTGCGGCTATCGGTCAGCAAGGTATCCACGCTTCCCGCTGCTGTTATTGCTGGAAGCTTTAATACCGCCGCCAATTGCGCTATAGAATATTTTTGAGTGGCCACCCTACAAATTTATGCTGCCATCGGTAACTTCTTCCGGAACGCCTTTCTTTTTCTTATAGATCGAGAAAATAATGCTGCCGGCGATGCAAAGTACAATAACCCCGAGCGACAAGGCTACCTGTTGCTCTTTGCTGAACCACTGACTGATCCAGTGCTCGCCGAGCATTTTGGCGCCGATGAATATCAGCACAATGGCAATACCCTGCTGCAGGTAATCGAATTTGTTTACTGCACCTCTGAGTAAGAAAAACAGCGAGCGCAGCCCTAAAACGGCAAAGATGTTTGAGGTATAGATGATCATGGGATGTTTGGAAATGCCCATCACCGCGGGGATCGAATCCAGCGCAAAGACAACGTCAATGCCGGCCAGCATCAGCACCACCACGAATAACATGGTATAGCGTTTCTTTCCATTCTCTTTTACAGAAAATTTACCATCTCCGTCATGCGGCACCAGGGGGATCAGCTTTTTGATCCATTTATAGATCGGGTAATCATGCGGGTCTTTTTCCTGCTCCTCATCGCCGGAGGCAAACATTTTAATTCCCGTGTAAAGCAGGAACACCCCAAAAATATATAGTATCCATTCGAACCGCTGCACCAGCGCCACACCGGCCGTAATAAAAATAACCCGGAATACAATGGCCATCAGGATACCGATGAGCAGCACCCTGCCATAATGTTTTTCTTTTACGTTAAAAGCAGAGAAGATCAGGATAAATACAAATATATTGTCGATACTCAGGCTCCATTCCATCAGATAAGCGCTGATGTATTCCAATGCGAATGTTTTACTGTCCTGCACCCATACGAACGCAAAAAAACAAAACGATAATGCCACCCAGAAAAGGGTTTGCAGCAGGGCTTGTCTGATGGTGACCACTTTGCCTTTTTTGCTGAGCAGGCCTAAATCAAAGACCAGGGCAAAGACCATCACTATCCCAAAAACGAGATAAGTGATCTGTTCGTTTGTCATGCTTATTCTGTTATTAATGGTTTATTTAAACAGCGAAACTTTCGCCGCAGGCGCAGGTACGGGAAGCATTGGGATTATTAAAATAGAACCCCTTCCCGTTCAGCCCCCCGGAAAATTCAAGGGTGGTATCCAATAGGTATAAAAGACTTTTCATATCAGTAACCACTTTCACATCATTATCTTCAAATACCTGGTCCATAGGCTTTTGCACCTTATCAAAATCGAGTTTATAGCTTAGCCCGGAGCAGCCGCCGCTGACCACACTTACCCGCAGAAAATAACCGGCCTCGTCTTTCGCTTCTTTTTCCGCCAGTATTTCCCTGATCCGTTTTTTTGCGCTTTCACTTACGTAAATATTGCCGGGAAAGGTATTTGTTGCTGTTTCCGCCATTTTGATCTTTAATTGAGTAACTAAAACAAACCCGCGCCAAAATTGTTTGCACCGGGAAGATTTAGCAGTGCAAAGGTAACACTTATCTTCCACCTCAGCGATTTCAACCCTCCGGGCGATGTGATTAAAGCTCATTGCCCCATGGGGGCAGCGGGTTGGTAGATAATCAATTAGATGGTGATCCGTGGCCTGTTAGGGCCACCAGGTGATAAGACAGCGTTATTTGCCAACCACCAAACGCCCCTACAGGGCGTAATCATCTCATATGATAATTTTTTCTACCTACCGGCGGCCCCAATGGGGCCGGTCATAGTCGATAGTTGAATAGCATCAACAGCGGAACAATGAATCACTATTTGATTCCCGTCAATCCATTATTAACGTGCACCCGAAATCACGGCGAACGCGTAAATTGGCTAAGCCACGAATGCACAAATAAAATGATTAATCTACCCGTAAAACAATGAACACAAATAGCGCCGTCGGCGCATGGAATTCGTGTTTATTTTCTTTGAATAGGGTCAACAACTAGCTCATTCGTGTATTTGTGGCAATTTTTGAAATTTATGCTTCCACCCTGACCTAAAAATTTATACGAACCGCCCGTTAAAAGAATCTGTCGTACTTTTGCATTCAATTTAAAATCATGGTTCTACAGGATCTTTATAAAAAAGCAGCGGCATTTGAGTTTTTGAGTGTGGAAGAAGGCGTTTTTTTGTATCATAACGCCCCGCTGGCAGATTTAATGTTTATTGCAGATGAGCTGCGCAAACAACAGGTACCGCACGGAAAAGTGACCTGGCAGATCGACCGCAATGTAAATACGACCAATGTTTGCATTGCCAATTGTAAATTCTGTAACTTTTTCCGTATTCCGGGCCACCCCGAGGCGTACATCACCGATATGCCTACCTATCGCAAAAAGATTGAAGAGACCATTCGTTATGGAGGCGACCAGTTATTATTACAGGGCGGCCATCATCCCGAATTGGGGCTTCAGTTTTATGTAGATACGTTCCGGCAGATAAAAGCGGAATTCCCTGATATCCGTTTACACGCTTTAGGGCCTCCCGAAGTAGCGCATATTACCAAACTGGAAAAAAGCAATCACAAAGAAGTGCTGCAGGCGTTAAAAGCGGCCGGGCTGGATTCTTTGCCGGGCGCCGGCGCCGAGATACTGATAGACCGGGTGCGTCGCCTCATCAGCAAGGGCAAATGCGGCGCCCAGGAATGGCTGGATATCATGCACGAAGCACATAAGCTGGACATCACCACTTCAGCCACCATGATGTTCGGGCACGTGGAAACCATTGAAGAACGTTTTGAGCACCTGGTAAAAATACGTGAGGTACAAAGCCGCAAGCCGGAAGGAGCCAATGGGTTCCTGGCTTTTATTGCCTGGACCTTCCAGGATGTGGACACCCTGCTGACGAAGATCCGCGGCGTACACAACCTTACGACCACTGAAGAGTATATTAAGATGGTAGCCCTCAGTCGTATCATGCTGCCCAATATTAAAAACATCCAGGCCTCCTGGCTTACAGTAGGAAAGCCCACGGCACAGCTGTGCCTGCATGCAGGAGCAAATGATTTCGGAAGCATCATGATTGAAGAAAACGTGGTGAGCGCCGCCGGAGCGCCGCACCGCTTCACTTATAAATCCATCCAGGAAGCCATCCGCGAAGCGGGATTTGAGCCCCAGCTGCGCACGCAGAAATATGAATGGCGGCAAATACCGGAAACCATTGTAGAGCAGGTGGTCAATTATTAGCAGTTCATAGCTAATGGTTCATAGTTCATGGGGTATAGTTCATGGGGTATAGTGCATAGATTACTATAAACCTTAAATTTTTGATATGGCATTTCGTTTTGAAGAACTAAAAATATGGCATAGGGCCGTTGATCTGTCAAATGAAATAGACCTGATGGCAAAAGCGTTTCCTTCGGAAGAGAAATACAGTCTTTCAACACAGTTAAAAAAAGCAGCTGATTCTGTTGTTTGAAATATTGCGGAGGGCTCCACAGGCCAGTCGGTCCCCGTATTCAAAAACTTCCTCAATATTGCTTTGCGCTCGGCAATTGAAGTAGTTGCAGGATTATTTCTGGCAAAAAAACGTCAATATATTACAGAGACCCTTTTCAAAAACCTGTATGACGATTATGATGTTTTATGTAAAACGATTACAAAGTTCCGCTCTTCGCTATGAACTATAGGCCATGGGCTATGAACCGTGAGCTATTTCATTTATTGAACGAAAAATTAATCTACCATGAATCAAAGTTCAAAAAAGGTGATTGTCATCGGCGGCGGTTTTGCCGGTTTGAACCTGGTAATGCAGTTAAAAAACAAGCCTGGTTTTGATGTAACCCTCGTTGATAAGAACAACTATAATTTCTTCCCACCTTTATTATACCAGGTAGCAACAGGTTTCCTGGAGCCCTCCAGCATCAGTTATCCCTTTCGCCGTTTTTTAAGAGGCAAGCATAATGTGCATTTCCGGATGGCAGATCTGCAGAAGATCATTCCTGACGAAAATAAAGTGGTTCTTTCTAACGGCACCCTCGATTATGATTACCTGGTGCTGGCTACTGGCGCGGCAAGTAATTTCTTCGGGCTGCAAAATGTGGAGCAGCACGCCATCCCCATGAAAACCCTGAGCGACGCGCTTTATATGCGCAATACGCTGCTGGATCGTTTGGAAGAGGCCACCCGTATTCAGGATATTGACCGCATCAAAAAGCTGGCAACCATTGTTGTTGCGGGCGCAGGACCTACCGGTGTGGAATTGTCCGGGATGTTTGCTGAAATGCGCACCAAGATCGTACAGAAAGACTACCCGGAACTGGCCGGAAGACAGGTAGGTAAAATTTACCTGGTCGATGGCGGCAAAGCCGTGCTGGGACCTATGTCGGAACAATCGCAGCAATATTCGAAAGAATCATTGGAAAAACTGGGTGTTATCATAAAACTGGGCACTACAGTAAAAGATTTTAAAGACGATACCGTTTTTCTTTCCGACGGTACCACCATTGCCACCACCACCCTTATCTGGGCTGCGGGGGTAACCGCCCAGACTTTTGAAGGCATTCCAACAGAAACTTACGGTCGGGCACGCAGAATGATGGTAGATGCCTGCAATAAAATAAACGGCTTTAGCAATATTTACGCCCTGGGCGATACCTGCATCCAGACAACCGACCCCGCTTTCCCGAGCGGGCATCCACAGTTGGCACAAGTGGCTATTCAACAGGCACAGAACCTGGGTAAGAACCTGCTGCTTCCGGAAGGAGCATGGAAACCGTTCCGATATAACGATAAAGGCAGCATGGCGATCATTGGACGAAATAAAGCGGTGGCCGATCTTGAAAAACCCAAGCTGCATTTCAACGGGTTTATTGCCTGGCTGATCTGGCTGTTTATACACGTAATGTCCCTGTTAAATTTCCGCAACCGCCTGCGTACCTTGTACAACTGGGTAGGCGCCTATTTTACAATGGACCAGTATTTCCGCATGATCATCAGGGCCGGGGACCAAGGGAAACAGAATGACGCAGGTTAAAATACCATTATCGGTTAGTCGTGGAACGGCATCCCGATAGCGATCGGGAGATAAACGTGAGCGGCTCGCGCATATTGAAATAATTGGCTGATATAACCAATTCACTTTTGATAAAAAACGTTGAATGCGAACAGAATTATTATGGCTCCTCCGGAGCCCATGTTTATAGTATCATCGTAATGATGCGCACCGGCTCTCCCGCCTCAGCGGGACCGCGTAAACACGGGGCTTCTATGAAGCCCACCCCTTCATCATACATTTTCTATAAACACGCCGCTCCTGCCGGAGCTTAAAAGATAAATTTATCATACGTTCCCTTGTTGGAGCATCAGGCGTATCTTTAAAAAAATATGCTTACATGCTTGCTGCGTCTGTTCCCGAAGTCATTTCGATATTGGATCAAATTATTAGCGACTGTACCACCAAAGCATCCCGGTTAGGGTATTTTGCGGCCCTGTATCGTAAAATGACACGGGGCGTTTGGCAGGGCATTCAAAGCGGATCGTTCGAGGATCCGGCCCGCATGGAACAACTGGATGTTGTTTTCGCCAATCGTTATTTTGCAGCGTATGCACAATTTGCAAACGGTCAGCCCCCTACTAATTGCTGGAGCGCAGCGTTTAAAGCCGCCTCATCCGATGACCTCATTGTGTTACAACACCTGTTGCTGGGAATGAATGCCCATATCAACCTGGACCTGGCTATAGCAGCCGCACAGATCAGTACGCCGCAAACTATCGATTCCCTGCATAACGATTATCTGAAAATAAACAGCATTATCGCCGGCTTCTTTCAATCCGTTCAGGCTGACCTTACCAAAATTGCATTCCCTATGCGCTTTATAGCCTTAGTGGACCCGTCTACAACCAATGCCGTTTTAAATTTCAGTATTTCAAAAGCAAGGGATGCGGCCTGGAACAATGCCCTGCTGCTTTGCGCCGCAGGCGATGGGCAGGAAGCACCCATTATCAATACTTATGATCATGTGGTAACGACGGTAGCCCAGGGGATTGCGCAGCCCGGCGGGTGGAGCAGCTTATTGTTAAAAGGCATTAAGGCTTGTGAACAAAAGGATATTGCCCAAAACATTGTTTTTCTTAACCAGGACTGAGCGCTAACATAACACCAGCCGGTAATACGGCAAATAGTCGTGAAATGGAAGACGAGAAACGTGAAGAGTTCGCGTTTGCCGTTTCTCGTTTTTCGGTAACGGGATAATAATAAAAACAGGATGTTGAAGGCAATCAAACAAATCCTCTGTGTTTTCAGTGCTTCAATGGCTAAAATCAGCCACAGGCACAGAAGCACAGAAATACAGGAGCATTTGCCGCGTTTAAAAACGGTTTATTCCTCTATAATTCCGAATTTTAAGGTATGATTGAAAGCAGTCTTTTATTGATTCTTTCCATGCTTTTTGTAATTACCCTGCTTACGATGCTGAGCGGAAAATTGCGCATTCCCTATCCGATTTTTTTGGTCATCGCCGGCATCGCCATTAGTATTTTGCCGGGGATCCCTAAAGTACGCATCAACCCGGAACTGGTATTCCTCATCTTTTTACCACCTATTCTTTTTTCAGCCGCCTGGCAAATGCCCTGGGCCGATTTCTGGAAAATGCGGCGCTCGATCAGCGCCCTGGGCTTCGGTTTGGTGTTCTTTACCTCTGTGATCATCGCCTATTTATCGCATGCGCTGATCCCCGGGTTTGACCTTGCGCTGGGCTTTGTCCTGGGCGGCATCATCTCTCCGCCGGATGCCGTGGCTGCCAGTGCAGTATTGGATAGGTTAAAAGTGCCCCGCACCATTGCCAACCTGCTGGAAGGAGAAAGCCTGGTGAACGACGCGTCGAGCCTGATCGTGTTCCGTTTTGCGCTGATGGCGGTACTAACCAGCACGTTTAGCTTCTGGGATGCCACCCGGTCTTTTTTCCTGGTGGCGGGCATGGGAATTTTAATCGGGCTGGCCATTGCCTATATCGTTTCGCTCATCCACAAACATTTTCCCACTACGCCGGTTATTGATGCTGCCCTTACCCTGCTGGCACCGTATGTGATGTACCTGGTTGCAGAAAATATGCATTTTTCCGGCGTGCTCGCCGTTGTTACCGGCGGCCTTTTTTTAAGCTATCATGCGCACGATACGCTTACCTACGAATCCAGACTAAACCTGGCAGGTATCTGGGATACCATTGGCTTTTTATTGAACGGTTTCATCTTTGTGCTCATTGGTTTGCAGATGCCTTATATCGTAAATAATTTTACCCGCAATACGGTAAAAGAAGCGTTATACTACGGGCTTATCATCAGCTTTGCTGTAATTGTAATAAGGATCGTGTGGGTGTATGCTTTTATTTTTTTGAGGCGTGCACTGCCCAAAAGAATGTCCTCTTATCTTCCCGGAAATAAAGAAGTTTTTTTAATCGCCTGGTGCGGGATGCGGGGAGTGGTGTCACTCGCAGCGGCGTTATCCATTCCCTTTTATTTACAGGGAACAACGGAATTTCCTTACCGCAACCTTATCCTGTTTATAACTTTTGTAGTGATCCTTATTACGCTGGTGGTTCAGGGCCTCACTATTACGCCTATCATCCGGTTATTAAAAATAGAAGACGCCCATCACACCCAAAAACGCAGGACAGAGGACAATGTTTTAAAAGTGCAGCTGGCGCAGGCCTGTTTAGAATATATCGACACACATTACAGCCGGCAGTTGCAGGACCAGGAGCCTTTCCGGGCGCTGCGCAACCGCTATGCGCATATGATCGAAGTGAAGCAAAAAAAATTATCGGACCAGCCGGTGCGGGAGGAAGACAGCATGCGCCAGTTTAAAAACCTGCTGCTGGAGCTGGTGGAGGTGCGGCGAGCAGAATTAGTATCCTATCGGGTAAATGCAGCTTTTGATGAGGAGCTGATCAAAGAAAAAGAATATGAGCTGGACCTGGAAGAAGCGCGGCTGAGAAGCAACACGGGTTAAGCAGGCGGCAGACGAGAGACGGCAGAAGGGAGCTGTTCACGATTCACTCTCGATAGCTATGCCAATAACAACTGTTTTAAGGTTTTGAAAACCAATCATTAATATTGCCGTCGTTTCGACGGAGCGTAACGCAGTGAAGTGAGCGGAGAAATCTCGTTCTTTAATGATAAGATTTCTCTTCGCCCTCCTGCGTCAGGCTCATCGAAATGACGATGCCTTAATGTGTCATTGCCGCAATGATTTGGCACCGCATATCCTTATCTCGGGATGACCTCTCACGATTAACGGGGGAAATAGTATACATCAGCAACCCGCTCATATTATAAGTAAATTAATTACCAACCGGCGTCATTGCCATTGCGATATAAATAATACTTTTGCGGGCATGGCAATACGTATTTTTATAACAGGGGGTACTTTTGATAAGGAATACAATATGCTGAATGGTGAATTGTATTTTAAAGACACGCACCTGCAGGAACTGCTTGAAAAAGGCCGCAATACCGTTCCGGTGGAAATCAGGACATTGATGATGGTGGACAGCCTGGAAATGACTGATGAAGACCGGGAGCTGATCGCCTATCAATGCGAACAAAGCGAGGAAGATCAGATCGTGATCACCCATGGAACCGATACTATGTCTGTTACCGCACAATTGCTTTCCGAGCGCATAAAAAATAAAACCATTGTGCTTACCGGCGCCATGATCCCCATAAAGTTTGGTAGTTCAGACGGGTTCTTTAACCTGGGAAGCGCTATCGCCTTTGCCCAGTCATTGCCTCATGGTGTATATGTTGCCATGAACGGACAATATTTTAAAGCCAACAACGTGCGTAAGAACCGGCAAACCGGTGTATTCGAAGCGCTTCAAAAAAACTAATATGATCCGAAAAATTTCTTTGTTAGTAATAGGGATATTATCTCTTACTCTTTTACGTGCCCAGCCACCGGCAATAAAACATGTGGTATTGATCGGCTGTGATGGATTTGGCGCCTATGCCGTACCCGATGCGGAAATGCCGAATTTAAAAAAACTGATGCGCGAAGGCGCCTGGTCTTTAAGCGCACGGTCGGTGCTGCCTTCTTCCAGCGCGGTCAACTGGGCTTCCCTGCTGATGGGCGCCGGACCTACTGAACATGGATATACCGAATGGAACAGCGCTGTTCCCGAAATACCCTCCGTTGACAGCAGCCGGTATGGGTTGTTTCCTTCTGTTTTCAGTATTTTAAAAGAGCAACGCCCAACGGCCGTATCCGCTCTTATTTATAGCTGGCAGGGCATTGATCCGCTGATCGCGAAAACAGTTACTACCATAAGGGTGGCCGGAAAAGATAACGACAATTTCTGCGCAGACACTGCCGCAGCAATTATAAGATCAAAGAAACCGGTGCTAACTTTTGTTCATTTGGATGAGCCGGATGGCGTGGGGCATAAAATAGGGCACCGCACGCCGGAATATTATGCAGAATTAAAAAATGTAGATGCACGCATCGGGAAAATTGTAGCCGCTGTAAAGGATGCCGGCATTGCTGACGAAACCATCATCCTGGTTACGGCCGATCATGGCGGGAAAGGAAAAGGTCATGGCGGCAAGTCACTCGATGAAGTGCAGATCCCCTGGGTGCTCTATGGGCCAGGGGTAAAAAAAGGACATCAGATCCGTAATACTATTATTACTTATGATACAGCTGCAACCATTGCATGGCTGTTACATCTGAAAATGCCGCAGAGCTGGCGGGGGCAGCCGGTTACGGAGGCAGTGAAGAAATGAGAAATGTAAAATATTAAATGTAGAATGCAAAAGTAGATTGGATTTCAGCAATGGAAATTTCTAATTTATAATGATGCCCCTTCTCATTCCTTATTGATTATTCACTGTTGTCCGGGGAAAAATAATT
>JAGIAQ010000116.1 GCA_017744795.1 Niabella sp.
CCGATAACATCAATGGTCATCGTTATAAAAATAAAGCCAATAGCTGCGTTGCGCGATCGTTTCATCCGTCAGGTTTTTAAAAAAGGGCAACAAAGATGCGCATTTTTTACCGATTTTCTGAAAAAGCCACAGGAGCACAGAAGTTTCGGCGCTTCAGTGTTTCTGTGGCAAAAATGATTAGTGCAATTATCCCGCCGATGAGCTCAATTCTTGTTTTGCGGCTATTTTTTTGCCCGCAGATTTACGCAGACCCGCGCCATCGGCGCGGCGCAGATCATTACTTCCTTCTTCTGCGCAGTCTCCGGGAAGCCTTTTTAGCCGCAGATTTGCGTGGATCATTCGTGCATTCGTGGCATTAGCAATCGCTTTAAAAATACCCTGCCTTTAAGAAACTCAAAAAAAAAATTTAATAAACTTTTTAATTTTTTTAATAAGTTTATTAAATTTGTGTTAACAAAATTGTAATGCAGAAACGGTTGCTTTATAAACGATTGGTTTTAAGAGAGTTCTATTATGCTGGCGCACTTTCCTGTGCGGAGTTGAGCGTGCGCATTGGCAAGAGCATTCCTTTTACTACCCAGTTACTGAACGACCTGGTGGCTGAAGACCTGGTTATGGAGGAGGGGTTGGCCCCTTCTAATGGCGGACGCCGGCCGGCATTGTATTCTGTAAAACCGGATGCGATGTATATCGTGGCCGTGGCCATGGATCAGCTGGTGACGCGGGTGGCCATTATGGATTTTAATAATAAGCCGGTGGGGGCCCCGCACCAGTACGAGTTAAAGCTGGATCATAACCCGGAGGCCCTGTATCATTTAAAAGACGCTATTGAAGAAAGTATAAAAAAGAGCCGTATCTCCCGCAAGCAAATATTAGGGGTAGGCGTTGGAATGCCCGGTTTTATTGATTCCCAGCGCGGGATCAACTATTCTTTTATTTCAGTGGAGGGCAGTAGCATTTCTGCCTACCTGAAGACGCAACTGGGGATACCAGTATATATCGACAATGATTCCAGTATCATCGCATTGGCGGAACAGCATTTTGGCGCGGCTATGGGCAGCCGGAATGCGCTGGTGATCAATATCGGCTGGGGGATAGGTTTGGGAATGATCCTGGATAACCAGCTATACAGGGGAAGCCATGGTTTTGCCGGAGAATTCAGCCACATACCTTTTTTTAACAACAACAAAGTATGCTCCTGCGGCAAGAAGGGTTGCCTGGAAACCGAAACGGCTTTACAGGTCATTGTTGAAAAAGCGGCCGAAGGGCTTAAGCAAAATGCTACCGCTGCCTTTTTGAAAAAGGACTTCCAGACAGGCTCTATAGAAAAAGACTGGCAGGCACTTGCGGATGCAGCGCAGCTGGGTGATGAGTATGTGACCCGGCTGATCACCAAAGCCGGTTATGATATAGGAAGAGGCGTGGCGGTGCTCATTCATTTATTTAATCCCGAATTAATTGTGTTAAGCGGACGGGGCGCACAGGCGGGCCGTTTATGGCAGGCGCCGGTATTGCAGGCGGTAAACGACCACTGCATTCCCCGCCTGGTGGGAAATACCCTGGTGAAAATGTCTACATTAGGCCATAGAGCCGAGCTGGTGGGCGCGGCGGCACTGGTGCTGGAAAACCTGACGAAACCGGGCGCCAAACAAAAGAAGACTATCGAAGCGATTGCGATACACAAACCATGAAGTAAGCCAAACATTTTTTATTTTTTAAACGTGAAAAAATGAATCAGAAAAAAGCATTATTTGTGATGTTTGCTTTGCTTTTTGGCCTCAGTAGTGTAATGGCCCAGGTAAAGCGGACCATTACCGGTACCGTTACCGATGCTGACGGGAAACCGTTGCCCGGAGCTACTATTAAAGTGAAAGGGAGAACCAATGCCGCCGTTGCCGATGACAACGGGCACTACTCGATTACAGTGGAAGGAAACCCTGAGTTAGAGATCAGTTCAGTGGGTTACGTTATGCAGCTTGTAAAGCCCGGCACTACTAATACCCTCACCACAGCCCTTACTTCAGGATCTTCTGATATGGAAGGTGTGGTGGTTACTGCGTTAGGAATAAAAAGGGAAGCAAGATCTCTTGGATATTCTGCACAAACGGTAAAAGGCAGTGACCTTACTATTGCGCAGGCTCCTACCATTGCGCAGGGCCTTATGGGTAAAGTGGCTGGTCTGCAAATTTCCCAGTCGGGCGGTGGGGCCGATGGAGCTTCTTCAAGAATTGTGGTGAGAGGTAATACCTTGCTAACGGGGGATAACCGCGCGCTTATTATTGTGGATGGGGTGGCCATAAACAATGACCCGGTAAACGTAAACACTAACAACGGTGGCTCAGGAAAATCAGTACTGGGCGCTGTGGGCGCCGATGTATCAGGCAACAATGACTGGGGTACCGGGATGAATATGATTAACCAGGATGATATACAGGACATTACCGTATTAAAAGGTCCTGAAGCCGCTGCCCTGTATGGAGCAAGAGGTGCCAACGGGGTGATTCTCATTACCCGTAAAAAGGGTGGTAGCCGGCCTGGCCTCGGTGTTGATTACAGCTTTTCTTACAGAACGACTAATCCTTATGAGCTGCTGGATTATCAAAATGAATATGGCCAGGGTGGTGTTGCCAGTATGACCACGGCCGATCAGTCGAAATGGTTTCCGTTAAATACCGCCGGGCAGCGGATGCAGGTAGGTAATGGTACCAATGCCGCTGGTGATTATTTAAAAAATTCATTTGGGGCGCTTCCTTACCCCAAGGCATATGATTTTTATACTTATTTCAGTTACCCTGGTAGTTATTCCTGGGGCTCTAAATTCGATAATCAACCCATCATGAACTATGATGGAGTGCTGCGGCCTTATTCGGCTCAGCCGAACAACTGGAAAGTGTTTTTCCCGAATGGATCTGTAGCAACACATAATGTTGCGGTTTCGGGCGGAAGCGATAAGGCAACCTTCCGGGTTTCTTATACCAGAAATAATACCAAGCCTAACATGATCAATAGTAAAATGTATTCCAATACATTTAACCTGGGGTCCACATTTAAAGTGAGCAACAGAGTTTCGGGAGAGGTTACTTCAAGCTATGTAAACTTTTATCGCCTGAATGCGCCGCAGATCGGTAATGCATGGCAGGCAGCGCCCACTTATTCTATGGCCCGGGATTACGATCCGCTGCTGGCTTTTTCACAGCAATTTGGTCCCAACGGCGAACGGATTGATGTTACCAACGGCGGTGGAAAATATCCTTCAACTGGCGTGCCAGCCTATCCGTTTAATACCGGGTATTTGAATAATCAGTATTGGAACCTGCTTAGAAATAATAATGATTTTACCCGGAATCAATTCCTGGGAAGCCTGAAGCTGACGGCAGATGTTACCAATTTCTTAAGTGTAACGGCTCAGGGAGGTATCGATAATTCGAATGATCTGTCTACGTTTACGAATTACCCCACAGATGTTTTGGGTTTAGCCGGCGCGTATAAAGAAACGATGGCGAAAAATTTCAGCAGGAATATGATGACTTATTTAAGATTGCATAAAGATGGTTTTTTGCATCCTGATGTAAATGCAAGTCTTACTTTAGGCGGAGAATCCTATTACAGAAGCGACTACCAGGTAAGTAATGCAACCAACGGCAATTTTGTAAAGCCATTTATTTTCGCATTAAACAATGGCGGTGGCAACCCGACGGCTATGGTTCCGGAAGAGATTAAATATGCCAAGAAAATAAATTCGGTGTATTCGTTCCTGGACCTTTCCTATAAGAACCAGCTGTTTTTACAGGCCACTGCCCGTAACGACTGGTCCAGTACTTTGCCTGTAGCCCATAACAGCTATTTCTACCCATCCGTAAATATGAGCTATGTATTTACAGATGGTATAAAAGGACTGCGCGAAAGTTTACCCTGGTTAAGTTTTGGAAAGCTGAAAGCTTCTTATGCTGAAACCGGCAGCGATACGGATCCTTATTCTATCTACAATTTGCTGCAAAGCAATACCTATAACGGGGTACTGGCATCAGGTTTACCTTCAACAGTAAAATCGTCTGATATCCGACCCGCTCATAGTAAAGCTTTTCAATTGGGTTTAAACATGGCGTTCCTGCAAAACAGGATCACATTTGATGTTACTTCTTACTGGATGAAGAGCTTCAATCAGATCCTGAACAACCCCTTGCCGGTGTCTTCAGGATATAGCAATATCACCATTAACACGGGATCGTTGGGTAACAAAGGGATAGAATTTATATTAAACGCTACTCCTGTTAAAACAAACGATTTTTCGTGGACGATTGGTTTAAATGCCGCCAACTCCAGAACAAAGGTACTTGCCCTGTCTGACGGCATTAATGAATTAACATTGGGAACCTATTTTGGTGGTGCAGGGGTTACCGAAAAAGTGAAAGTGGGCGAGTATTATGGTACCATCTACGGAAAGGACTATACGTACTATAACGGGCAGAAAATTGTAAAACGTGCTACTGGTACCGACGGGCAGCCCGTAACATTTACTGCAAACGGTAAAACCTATTACGCAGGAACCCTGTGGGCATTAACATCGGATGTGGTGCCCATTGGTAACTCGCAGCCGTTTGTAACAGGCGGTATTACCAATACCTTCCGGTATAAGAATTTCTCTTTATACGTATTGGCTGATGCTAAAATTGGGGGAGATACTTATTTTGGATCCTATGAAGCTGCAATGGGTAGCGGTACCATTAAAGAAACATTGAAAGAGCGTAATGGGGGCGGACTTCCGCTGGTGTATCCCGATGGCTCTACTGCTAATACCGGGGTTAATTTTGGTGGGGTGTTTGTTACCACCGATGCAAATGGCAATATTACCAGCTCCACTCCTAATACGGATGTAGTGCATTATTTATGGTACTATGCCGGTACTTACTCTGCCTGGAACCATTTGGGTGTTCCCCGCTCTTCAGGCGTTTTTAAAAATTCATGGATGAAATTAAGAGAGTTCTCTTTATCCTACCAGGTACCAACGAAAATTGTACGAACAACAAAAGTGTTACAGAATTTAAATCTGTCTGTATACGGCCGCGATCTGTTTTACATTTTTACCACTATCCCCAAAGGGTTGAATCCTGAAGGTGTAAATGGTATCGGAAACATTCAGGGTATTGAGTACGCTTCCATGCCAAGGACCCGTTCATTTGGTTTTACTATAAGAACAGCATTTTAAATTGGCCGGAAGCAATTTCATCATTTGAAAAAGTATTGTTATGAAAAGAAATTTAAATACGTATAGCATAAACAAGCGGACTGGTATTGCAACAGGGGTTTTAGCGCTGCTGTTATCAGCCAGTTCCTGCACCAAGGATTTTGAAAAAATAAATACGCCTTACAAAGATGTGGCCGTTAGTACTGCATCGCCTGTAGCGGTTTTTAACCAGCTTGCCCGAAACGCAACAAACGAGGATTATACCTTATATACCGGCTTATTTATGCCGATCACCAATCAGCAGGGGGTGCAAAACGTATCCATTCCGTACACTAATTATATTTCCAGTTTCTGGAATAATTACTATCCGGATCTGGCCAATTATAAGTTGCTGGTTCAGCTGATCAACGCAAGCGCAAGCCCGGCTGCTTATAACAACCTGAAGTCCATCGCAACAATAATGATCGCGTCCAAGACTTTGTCTATGCTGGACCGGTATGGGAGCATTCCCTATTCTAAAGCCGGTGTAGGAGCCTCCGGCCCCGCGGCTTATCAACCGGCTTATGATGATGAAGCTTCGGTGTACACTTCTGTATTGGGCGACCTGGCAACAGCAGTAAACACCATAAAATCAGGAGCGGCCGCAAGTGATCAGATCCAGTTGGGAAGCAGTGAATCTTTCTTAAATAATAATTACGATTCCTGGGTAAAGTTTGGCAACGCATTGCGCCTGCGTTATGCCGTACGTCTTTTTGCAAAAAATGCGGGACTGGCAACACCCATCATAACCGATATCATTGGAGGAAACAAGCCGTTACCTAGTACAACCTCTTATGCAAGCATGGAAGACATGCGACAAAACAATTACGGAACCTATCCGCAATTGCTGAGTACTAACCCCAGTTACGGAGATCGTTTCTGGTATGCGTTCAGGGAGGTTTCTGTAACCAATATCAGGTTAAGCAGCAATGTATGGAACCAGATCTCTGCAACCAATGCAACGGATGGCTCGGGTATTTATGATCCCCGTGCGTTTGTATGGTTTATGCCCAACAATGCCGGAAAATGGGTGGCACAGGCGCAGGATAAGTCTCAGCCGGAAGGTTCAAGCAGTTTATATCCTAACACGAGCAGCAATGCGCCCGCCCCGCCCAATACGCTTACAGATAATAAGTTTTCTGGGTTTAACTTCTACCTTGTCCGCGATTTTCTGGCTTTCCCCTATGTTACGATCTCTGAAGCCGACGTACATTTTTTGAAAGCCGAAATCTATGCCCGTGGAATGGGTGTGGCTGCTGATTTTACAAAGGCAACCCAGGAGTATAATGCCGGTCTTACGGCATCCGTTAATTTCTGGTACACCTATGTAGCTACTACCAACGGTGGTATATGGCCGGCAGGTTCAAAGCCAACCCTGGCAACCGGCGCGTTGGCGGCCTTTTTGGCAAATCCGAATGTTGCATTGGTAGTGGGCGACAATACAGGAAATCTTAAAAAAATTATTACACAGGCATGGTTGGCGGCCTTGTGGGAATCTCCGGAAGCCTGGGCTATTGTAAGAAGAACAGGCCTGGCGCCTAAAGATCCTAATTACAGCCCCCAGGTATTTAATAAGCTGCCCTATCCTAATGATGAAGCAGTGAATAATAAAGATAACTGGATGAAGATGACTAATGGTGCTAATCCTGATGACCAGGCCAAAACGAAAGTGTACTGGATGCCTTAGGGTAGAAGCAACCTAACGCAGGCTAGGCGTTGGCGGTTTTTGAGACTGCCACCTTTCCGTTGAGGCAAGGATGATATAAGGTTTATGAAAATTGTATGCTGGAGCACGTTTTTCCAATAAAAGAATTAGAAATATATATCGTAAAATAGAAAATTATATACGTTGAATTAACGTTGGCTTGTATTTGCTTTAACAATTGTTTTTTCAATAGCCGATAGACCAAACATTTTTAAATTTTAAATGAGAAAAAATGAATCAGAAAAAAGCATTATTAATAATGTTTGCTTTGCTTTTTGGCTTCAGCAGTCTTATGGCACAGGTAAAGCGGACCATAACCGGTACGGTTACTGATGCGGATGGCAAGCCGTTGCCCGGAGCTACAATTAAAGTGAAAGGACGTGCCAATGCCGCGGTGGCAGATGACAACGGGCGCTACTCGATTACAGTGGAAGGAAACCCTGAATTGGAAATAAGCTCGGTGGGCCATGTGATGCAACAAGTAACAGTAGGTAATACGAATACCTTGTCCGTTACGCTGGCATCAGGATCTTCTGATCTGGAGGGCGTAGTGGTTACGGCTCTTGGTGTGTCAAAGCAGAAACGCCAGCTGGGATATTCTGTTACCGAAGTAAAAGGGGAGGATCTTGCTAAAACCAACGAAGTAAATCCCATCAACGCACTACAGGGACGTGTAGCCGGCGTGCAGATAGATATGGGAGGAGCTGGTGGATTAATGGCAGACTCCAAAATTATTATCAGGGGGAACTCCACACTTGGTAATAATAATCAGCCCATATTTGTAATTGATGGTGTCATTATGGACAACGATCAGTTCGGCGGAAAGGGACGCGATTTTGGTAACGATCTGAAAGACCTGAATATGGAAGATTTCGAAAGTGTTTCTGTACTCAAAGGTTCTTCCGCTGCAGCGTTGTATGGTACCCGTGCGGTGAACGGGGTAATCCTCATTACCACCAAAAAAGGGAAACAACGCAAGGGCGTGGGTATTTCTTTGAATCATTCTTTAAGTATATCCGATCCTTATGCCGGCCCCGACTTTCAAAATGTATATGGCGGCGGTACCGTGGGTGATTTTTTTACTGATAACAGAGATCCTAATTATAAGCCAACAGAAAGATGGACCACTAAAGTATTTCCTACTGACCCGGCAACCGGTAAGCCTTATATCGACAGAGGCATTGGCCGCGAGCTGGAAAACTGGGGCCCCAGGATGTTGGGACAGGATGTAATTAACTACGATGGTACTATGACCAAGTACCTGCCCCAGCCCAATAACTTTTTACAGGCCTTCCAAAAAGGGATAGGCAACAATACCAATGTTGCCATTGATGGCGGTAATGATAAATCTACCTTTCGTTTTTCATATAACCGAAATACGGCGGAAGGCGTGGTGCTCAATAATCATCTTTCCAAAAACGCTTTTGATCTAAGGGTTACTCATAAATTTACCAGCTTCCTGGATGCGGATATAAGCGCTGCTTATACCGATTTTACCGGGTATAATCCGCCCAGTTTGGGTGGGACCGATGCTTTTGCTTCTTATAATTTTGGCAAGCTGTATTCCTGGATGATGCCTCGTAACTATGATACTAAGTATTGGATGCAGAAGGCAAACTATACCAGTAAATTTGGTGGTGTTCCCAATCCTGCCACTCCGGGAGAAACTAATTTTGCGCCGGAAACAAGATTCTGGTTCTCTCTCCTTGAAAATAATTACATTCAAAGAGAACAACTATTGAGAGGCCGCGTGGCATTTACCATAAAACTAACGGATTGGGCACGCCTGGTACTAGACGGTAATATAAATAATATTTATACCCGTAATGAAACGAAGGAGCTGGGACAGGGGATCAACTTCACCGGAGGTTCGTACTCTCTTGGTTTTCAAACTAAGGAAAGCAATATGGAAAAATGGATGCTGATGATGAATAAAGATATTAACCATGATCTTTCTATTAATGGCTATATCGGTGGTGAAGCACAGCATAATAAAATTACTTTTGAAAACAGCGCCACCAGCGGCGGGTTGAGTTATCCAGGCAATTATTTCCTTGCCAATTCTGTATTACAACCTACCACATCGGGAGGCCTTGGCGCGCGTAAAACATTGAATTCATTATATGCAAGCGCCGATATTGCTTACAAGAATATGCTGTTTATGCAGGCAACCTGGCGAGGCGACTGGAGCAGCGCGCTTACTTACTCCAATGGAACCGGAAATAATTTTTACAATTATCCTGCAGTTAGCTTAGCGTGGGTATTTACAGAAGCCTTTAAACAAAAACTGCCCGGCTGGATCACTTACGGAAAATTGAGAGGAAATATTGCCGCTTTGGGAGGTGATACCAATCCCTATAAGATCAACCCCGGATTTTCCTTTAATGGGTATAGTACCGCCGGTGGTAATTCCGCTCCATTGTCTACTTACAGCAGCAGCTCTGTATTACAACCCAATCTTAAGCCACAGCGCAAAATTGCCAAAGAGCTGGGTCTGGAAATGCGCTTTCTTAAAAGCCGTTTAGGGTTTGACTTGAGTGTGTACCAGGATAATACTAAAAATCAGTTATTAGATATAACCACGCCTACTGAGTCTGGGGTAAATACCATCTTCATAAATGCAGGAAATATTCAAAACAAGGGTATTGAAGTTTCAATAGACGGTACGCCGGTAAAGACCAAAAACTTTAAATGGAATACAGCATTGACTTATGCAGTGAACCGTAATAAAATTGTTGAACTATATCCCGGCAGAACCGAATACAACCTGGGGGCCAATATCGGAGAAATAAGCACCTGGGCGGTGGTAGGACAATCTTATGGAACATTGAGAACGCAAATCCATTCTACTGCATTCCAGGCGGTGGACGCAAACGGTAACCCGGTAGCGGATCCCAGGAATGGTTTGCCCATATTAGCATGGAGAAATGACTCCAGAACAGGCTTCCCTGCCCGCAGTAATACCTGGCAGAATGTGGGGGATATCAACGCCAAATTCCGAAGTGGATGGGACAACACCTTTACCTACAAAAACTTTAGCTTGAATGTACTGCTGGATGCAAAGATCGGAGGCGACTTTGTAGCGCTTAGCTACCGGTACGGAACACATACCGGTGTATTCCCCAATACCCTGCACGGACGCGACGCGCAGAGTGGCGGCATTCAATGGACATCGAAATATGCAAATGATGGCGGTACTTACGATGATGGTATTATTCCCCAGGGGGTATTTGCCCCGGGTCAAAAGGTGGACAAGCCCGGTGGCGGAACGGCTGATGTAGGCGGCATGACCTACCAGGAAGCTTATGATAAAGGGTTGGTAGAACCTTCTCATTTACCACAATATTATTATCGATACGGGTCCTCTTCCACAGGAGTATCGGATTATTGGATTTTGAAAAATTCGTGGGTCTCCTTGCGCCAGGTAGCCCTGTCCTATAGTCTGTCGCCCAGGATATACGAGAAGCTTAAATTAAATGGATTGTCGGTGTCAGTTGTTGGACGCAACCTTATGTACCTGTACAATACCCTGCCGTATAATTTTAATCCGGAGTCTAACAACTCCAACAATACGGCGTATTCAGGCGAAGAAGGCTTTTTGCCCATGATCCGGACATTTGTATTTTCAATCAGGGCATCGTTTTAAATACATTCATCACACTTAATTCAATTAAGATGAAATTTTTCAAATCAAAAAATATAATTGCAGGTGTTTTGATATTAACCGCTGCATCCTGCACAAAAGGTTTCGGACCGCTTAATTCAGACCCCAGCATTGTAACCACTCCGGATGTAAAATACCTGCTCTCTTATTCGCAGGATAAATTAGCCACCTATAACGGCGGTGAGTGGATCTGGGAAGGGATGGAGCAATTGTTCCGTTATACCCAGCATGTGAGCGCCAGCCCTTATGAAATTACATCAAACGTAAATGCCCGTTACGGGGTTTATTACAGCCAGATATTGCCCAACTTGTTTGAGATCAGAAGACAGATCAGCACGAAAGCCGATAAGGATAATTATCAGAAAATAGCCGCTATCACCTATATCGTCCAGATACTGCAGGGCATTAAGGTAACGGATATGAACGGTTCTATTCCTTATACCCAGGCAGAGCAGGGCAGATATCAGGGCAATTACAGTCCCGTGTTTGATACGCAGGAAACACTGTTTAATACCTGGCTATCCGAACTGGACAAGTCCATTGGTGTGTTATCCAATACCAGTTTGGCAAATCAGGTAGATCCCGGCATTTCCGATATTTTTTATAAGGGCAACTGGACGAATTGGGTAAAGTTGGCGAATACGCTGAAGTTGCGGATCGCGGCTAGATTGGAGAATCAGAACCAGGCAAAAACGAAGGATATTTTCAAACAGGTAATGCAGGATGCCATCGGGCCCATTGATAATGACAACGCACAATTGACTTATGCCAACCCCAACTTTTCACCTTTTGGCAACGACATCAATTACAGGAGTGTGCGTTATGGTAGTACTTCCATTATCAATTTTTTAAAGAAGGCGAATGATCCGCGCCTGCCCGTTTATTTTGAGAGCAATGGTGTTAGCAAAACCTTATTTACCAGCAATGGCGTAACACCACCGGCATTTATGGATATCAATGATCCGCTGATTCAGTTCCAGGGAGCACCCGCAGACTGGACCACCAATCCAACAGTTGCTGCATATATCAGTAATGGTGTAACCATAGGGAGTAGTAAATATTTTATGATTTCACCCATTAACCGGGTATTCTTTTCACCAAAAATGAATGGTCTCACGGGTAATTATACCGATGTTATTGTAACCAATGCGGAGTCTTGTTTGCAGGTGGCAGAGTTTATACAAAAAGGCTATGGTGTTGGCATCAATACAAAAGGCAGCGCTGAAGACTGGTATAAAAAAGGGGTGGCTTCTTCTATCAATACGATGAACAATATTGCGGTAGCGGCGCAATCCGCAACAGGGTTTACAGGTGACGGCACTGCTGTTATTAACAATTACCTCGCTGGTAGCAACGTAAAGTTTAACGGGGCAAATGATCTGGAACGCATTTACATACAGGAATATTTGAATCTATACAGAAATGCCTGCGAAGCATTTGTATTTGTACGTCGTACCGGCTACCCTAAAAATACATCTGCCTATTATGCCCGCGAGCCGTTTACTCAGACGATTCCGCGTCGCTGGTGGACAAACGATCCGGGAGAAGTGAACCGGGCGAACTGGAATGCGGCATTGTCGGCGCAAGGTTTTACGCCCAACGCCCAGGATGTGCCTACTTTGAATACGCAGCGGATTTGGTATGATAAAACGGCACCGGATTTTGGAGGAGGAAATTAGTGCCGGTCCAATGATCTGGCCAAGACAAAAGTATAGTCTGACGCGTTATGAGAATCGCTTATTTTTTTTACACATAATAATCAAATGTTTATAAATTGTTGTTTAAAAATATTTATTTTTAATTAACATTACTTTTTATTTTATTTAACAGTTGCTTTTTTAATTGTAGCCAATGAGCCAGACAAATTTTAATGATTAAAATGAAAAAAATGAAGAATAAACAAGTATTACAGGTATTCCCTGTCGATAAGACTGGACAATATTCAATTAAAGTAAATGGAACTTCTGAACTAGGTTATAAGGTTAAATAATAATCGCCAACGTATGATATTCGAAACACATTAAATTAAAAATCTCTTTTTTAAAATTTGTAAGCATGAAAAAAAAGAAACTCTTAGCAACCATTGTCTTACTGT